>NZ_AP021903.1:5415000-5542500 GCF_018326005.1 Pseudomonas sp. Seg1 | reverse complement strand
GCTTGGGGTTATATGGTCAAGTGAAGAAGCGCATACGGTGGATGCCTTGGCAGTCAGAGGCGATGAAAGACGTGGTAGCCTGCGAAAAGCTTCGGGGAGTCGGCAAACAGACTTTGATCCGGAGATGTCTGAATGGGGGAACCCAGCCATCATAAGATGGTTATCTTGTACTGAATACATAGGTGCAAGAGGCGAACCAGGGGAACTGAAACATCTAAGTACCCTGAGGAAAAGAAATCAACCGAGATTCCCTTAGTAGTGGCGAGCGAACGGGGACTAGCCCTTAAGTGGCTTTGAGATTAGCGGAACGCTCTGGAAAGTGCGGCCATAGTGGGTGATAGCCCTGTACGCGAAAATCTCTTGGTCATGAAATCGAGTAGGACGGAGCACGAGAAACTTTGTCTGAATATGGGGGGACCATCCTCCAAGGCTAAATACTACTGACTGACCGATAGTGAACTAGTACCGTGAGGGAAAGGCGAAAAGAACCCCGGAGAGGGGAGTGAAATAGATCCTGAAACCGTATGCGTACAAGCAGTGGGAGCAGACTTTGTTCTGTGACTGCGTACCTTTTGTATAATGGGTCAGCGACTTATTTTCAGTGGCGAGCTTAACCGAATAGGGGAGGCGTAGCGAAAGCGAGTCTTAATAGGGCGTCTAGTCGCTGGGAATAGACCCGAAACCGGGCGATCTATCCATGGGCAGGTTGAAGGTTGGGTAACACTAACTGGAGGACCGAACCGACTACCGTTGAAAAGTTAGCGGATGACCTGTGGATCGGAGTGAAAGGCTAATCAAGCTCGGAGATAGCTGGTTCTCCTCGAAAGCTATTTAGGTAGCGCCTCATGTATCACTGTAGGGGGTAGAGCACTGTTTCGGCTAGGGGGTCATCCCGACTTACCAAACCGATGCAAACTCCGAATACCTACAAGTGCCGAGCATGGGAGACACACGGCGGGTGCTAACGTCCGTCGTGAAAAGGGAAACAACCCAGACCGTCAGCTAAGGTCCCAAAGTTATGGTTAAGTGGGAAACGATGTGGGAAGGCTTAGACAGCTAGGAGGTTGGCTTAGAAGCAGCCACCCTTTAAAGAAAGCGTAATAGCTCACTAGTCGAGTCGGCCTGCGCGGAAGATGTAACGGGGCTCAAACCATACACCGAAGCTACGGGTATCATCTTCGGATGATGCGGTAGAGGAGCGTTCTGTAAGCCTGTGAAGGTGAGTTGAGAAGCTTGCTGGAGGTATCAGAAGTGCGAATGCTGACATGAGTAACGACAATGGGTGTGAAAAACACCCACGCCGAAAGACCAAGGTTTCCTGCGCAACGTTAATCGACGCAGGGTTAGTCGGTCCCTAAGGCGAGGCTGAAAAGCGTAGTCGATGGAAAACAGGTTAATATTCCTGTACTTCTGGTTATTGCGATGGAGGGACGGAGAAGGCTAGGCCAGCTTGGCGTTGGTTGTCCAAGTTTAAGGTGGTAGGCTGAGATCTTAGGTAAATCCGGGATCTTAAGGCCGAGAGCTGATGACGAGTTATCTTTTAGATGACGAAGTGGTTGATGCCATGCTTCCAAGAAAAGCTTCTAAGCTTCAGGTAACCAGGAACCGTACCCCAAACCGACACAGGTGGTTGGGTAGAGAATACCAAGGCGCTTGAGAGAACTCGGGTGAAGGAACTAGGCAAAATGGCACCGTAACTTCGGGAGAAGGTGCGCCGGTGAGGGTGAAGGACTTGCTCCGTAAGCTCATGCCGGTCGAAGATACCAGGCCGCTGCGACTGTTTATTAAAAACACAGCACTCTGCAAACACGAAAGTGGACGTATAGGGTGTGACGCCTGCCCGGTGCCGGAAGGTTAATTGATGGGGTTAGCTAACGCGAAGCTCTTGATCGAAGCCCCGGTAAACGGCGGCCGTAACTATAACGGTCCTAAGGTAGCGAAATTCCTTGTCGGGTAAGTTCCGACCTGCACGAATGGCGTAACGATGGCGGCGCTGTCTCCACCCGAGACTCAGTGAAATTGAAATCGCTGTGAAGATGCAGTGTATCCGCGGCTAGACGGAAAGACCCCGTGAACCTTTACTATAGCTTTGCACTGGA
The DNA here is from genome assembly GCF_018326005.1 of Pseudomonas sp. Seg1. Taxonomy (NCBI): domain Bacteria; kingdom Pseudomonadati; phylum Pseudomonadota; class Gammaproteobacteria; order Pseudomonadales; family Pseudomonadaceae; genus Pseudomonas; species Pseudomonas sp. Seg1. The sequence continues at coordinate 5,540,401 of NZ_AP021903.1, read as the reverse complement.
CTTTGAATTTGCTTGTGTAGGATAGGTGGGAGGCTTTGAAGCGTGGACGCCAGTTCGCGTGGAGCCATCCTTGAAATACCACCCTGGCAACTTTGAGGTTCTAACTCAGGTCCGTTATCCGGATCGAGGACAGTGTATGGTGGGTAGTTTGACTGGGGCGGTCTCCTCCTAAAGAGTAACGGAGGAGTACGAAGGTGCGCTCAGACCGGTCGGAAATCGGTCGTAGAGTATAAAGGCAAAAGCGCGCTTGACTGCGAGACAGACACGTCGAGCAGGTACGAAAGTAGGTCTTAGTGATCCGGTGGTTCTGTATGGAAGGGCCATCGCTCAACGGATAAAAGGTACTCCGGGGATAACAGGCTGATACCGCCCAAGAGTTCATATCGACGGCGGTGTTTGGCACCTCGATGTCGGCTCATCACATCCTGGGGCTGAAGCCGGTCCCAAGGGTATGGCTGTTCGCCATTTAAAGTGGTACGCGAGCTGGGTTTAGAACGTCGTGAGACAGTTCGGTCCCTATCTGCCGTGGACGTTTGAGATTTGAGAGGGGCTGCTCCTAGTACGAGAGGACCGGAGTGGACGAACCTCTGGTGTTCCGGTTGTCACGCCAGTGGCATTGCCGGGTAGCTATGTTCGGGAAAGATAACCGCTGAAAGCATCTAAGCGGGAAACTTGCCTCAAGATGAGATCTCACTGGAACCTTGAGTTCCCTGAAGGGCCGTCGAAGACTACGACGTTGATAGGTTGGGTGTGTAAGCGCTGTGAGGCGTTGAGCTAACCAATACTAATTGCCCGTGAGGCTTGACCATATAACACCCAAGCAATTTGCTTGCTTCGAGCTGAAAGGCGAAAGAGCACCAGATTGCGGTGTGTGAAGACGAAACGAACCGAAAGTTCGATGTTCACAAACACCGACAGCTGTCACATACCCAATTTGCTGAAGCGAGGCCATCTGGCCACGACTCAGTACCCGAATTTCTTGACGACCATAGAGCGTTGGAACCACCTGATCCCATCCCGAACTCAGCAGTGAAACGATGCATCGCCGATGGTAGTGTGGGGTTTCCCCATGTGAGAGTAGGTCATCGTCAAGATTAAATTCCGAAACCCCAATTGCGAAAGCAGTTGGGGTTTTGTTTTGCCCGTAGAAAAGTTTTACTCGCGACAGCGAACAAATTTGCACAGTTATTTTCGAATCAGAACACTAGAATAGCCCCACCTTTTTCGGAGTCAGAGCCTTTATGTCAGATCCGGTTGGCGCCCAAGGGCTGTCAGATTTACCGCTGGAAGACTTGGTGGCCTGTCACGAGTGCGACCTGCTGATGCGCAAACCAACACTTGCTCATGGCGAAAAAGCCCTCTGCCCACGCTGCGGTTACGAGCTGTATGCCCATCGCCATAATGTGGTGCAGCGCAGCCTTGCCCTGGTCATCGCCGCATTGCTGTTGTACATCCCGGCAAACTTTTTACCAATCATGCAGCTCAATATTCTCGGACAATCTTCGCAGGATACGGTCTGGAGCGGCGTGCTCGGTCTGTTCAACACTGACATGCAGGGCGTTTCGATCGTCGTATTCCTGTGCAGCATGGCGATACCGCTGCTCAAGTTGCTCTGCCAGTTGTTCGTTTTACTGACAATTCGCTTCAATGTCGGCCGCAGCTATGGTCTGTTGCTCTACCGCATTTACCACCACCTCAGAGATTGGGGGATGCTCGAGGTCTACCTCATGGGCGTGCTGGTGGCGATCGTCAAACTGGCGGACATGGCGGCCATCACCGTCGGCCTCGGCCTGGTGTGTTTCATCGGTTTGTTGTTGGTCCAGGTCTGGCTGGAAGTGGTGATGTCACCGCATCAGATCTGGCAGGCATTATCGGGAGAGGATGCTCATGCGGGCGATTGATGCGGGCATTTTGATTTGTACTGAATGCCACGAATTGAACAGGCAGGAAGAGGGCAGCGACGAACAAACCTGCACCCGCTGTGGGGCTCTCGTTCACCCGCGCCGCCCAAACAGTCTGACCCGAACCTGGGCTTTGCTGATTACCGCGGCAATTATCTACATTCCGGCCAACGTCCTGCCGATCATGACTGTCAGTTCTTTGGGGCAGGGTGATCCGAGCACCATCATGTCCGGGGTGATTCAACTGGTGCAGCACGGGATGATTCCGATTGCCGCCGTGGTGTTCATCGCCAGTATTCTGGTGCCGACCTTCAAACTGGTCGGTATCGCGCTGTTGCTGTTCTCGGTGCAACGACGCCAGCCGCTGTCTGCGCGTCAACGCATCTGGATGTACCGTTTTATCGAGTTCATCGGCCGATGGTCGATGCTCGATATATTTGTGATCGCCATTCTGGTGGCGGTCGTCAACTTCGGCCGGCTTGCCAGTGTCGAAGCCAATCTTGGCGCCATCGCCTTCGCCACTGTGGTGATTCTGACGATGCTTGCCGCAGTAACTTTCGATCCCCGACTGATTTGGGATAACACGGAGTCGGACGACGACCATGACTGATTTGCCTGTAGCGAAAACCCGACCGGCCTCGAACTGGTCTGCCATTTGGGTACTGCCTTTGATCGCATTGATCATCGGTGGCTGGCTCGGCTGGCGTGCCTACTCCGAAACCGGCATCGAGATCCAGGTGCGCTTTGAAAGCGGCGAAGGCATCCAGGCCAACAAGACCGAGGTCATGTACAAAGGAATGTCGGTCGGTAAGGTCAAAGCGCTAAAACTCGACGATGAGGGCAACTCCAAAGGGGTCATCGCCACCGTCGAGATGAATAAAGATGTCGAGCAATACCTCAAGACCAGCACGCGCTTCTGGCTGGTTAAGCCGAGCGTGACCCTGGCCGGTATTACCGGGCTGGAAACTCTGGTTTCGGGCAACTACGTAGCCATCAGCCCCGGCGAAGGCGAGCCGACGCGCAAGTTCAAGGCGCTGGCCGAAGAACCGCCGCTGTCGGACTCCAAACCTGGTTTGCACTTGACGATCAAGGCTGATCGTCTCGGTTCGCTGAATCGGGGCAGTCCGGTGTTCTACAAGCAGATCAAGGTTGGCCAGATCAAAAGCTACGTGCTTTCGGAAGACCAGAGCACCGTTGAGCTCAAAGTATTCATCGAGCCGACCTACGCCAAACTGGTGCGCAAACACACGCGATTCTGGAATGCCAGCGGCATCAGCATCGATGCCAACCTGTCCGGCGTAAAAGTGCGCAGCGAGTCGCTCGCCAGTATTGTCGCCGGCGGTATCGCTTTCGCCACGCCGGAGAACCGCAAGGACAGTCCACCGACCGATCCAAGCCTGCCGTTCCGTCTCTACGAAGACTTCGACGCCGCCGCCGCCGGTATTCGCGTGAAGGTCAAACTCAGTGACTTTGAAGGGCTACAGGCCGGGCGCACCCCGGTGATGTACAAAGGCATTCAAGTCGGCAACATGAAAGCGCTGAAAGTCGATCCTGACCTGAACAGCGCCACCGCCGAGCTTACCCTTGATCCATTGGCCGAGGACTATTTGGTCGATGGCACGCAGTTCTGGGTGGTCAAGCCGTCGATTTCCCTGGCCGGTATCACTGGACTGGAAGCCTTGGTGAAGGGTAACTACATCGCTGTACGCCCGGGCGACAAAGGTGCAGCACCGAAACGCGAATTCGAGGCCCGGCCGAAAGCGCCGCCGCTGGATCTGCGCTCGCCGGGCTTGCACCTGGTGCTGTTCACCGATGTCCTTGGCTCGATCGATGTGGGCAGTCCGATTCTGTACAAACAGGTCAAGGTCGGTTCGGTGCAGAGCTACCAGTTCTCCAAGACCAAGAAGCAATTGGTCATCGGCGTGCACATCGATAAGGAATACGAAAACCTGGTCAACGCTTCGACCCGTTTCTGGAATGTCAGCGGTATCACGCTGACCGGCGGTTTGACTGGCGGCATTCAGGTGAAGAGCGAATCGCTGCAAACGCTGATGGCCGGCGGCATCGCCTTCGAAACGCCACAAGCCAAGGCGCCATTGCAGAAGCGCATCCCGCGTTTCCGCCTGTTCGCCAACCATGACGAGGCCAATCAAAAAGGCGCTTTGGTGACGATCAAAGTCGATCGTGCTGACGGCTTGCGCAGCGGTACGCCGGTGCGTTTCAAGGGGCTGGATGTCGGCAAGATCGAAAGTGTTGATCTGACTGACGATCTGCAATCGGTGATCCTCACGGCGCGCATCACCGAAGTGCCGGAGAAGATTGCCCGCGTTGGCAGCCAGTTCTGGGTGGTCAAGCCGGAGTTGGGTTTGATGAAGACGTCGAACCTGGAAACGCTGGTGACCGGGCAATACGTCGAAGTGCAACCGGCGGCGAAGAATCTTGGCCCACAGAAGAACTTCGTGGCCTTGGCCAATGCGCCGGAAGTGACCAAGCAAGAGGCGGGGTTGAGTCTGGTCTTGAGCGCTGCCCGTCGCGGCTCGCTGAAACCGGGCGTGCCGGTGACTTACCGTGAAATCACCGTGGGCAAGGTCACCGGTTATGAACTGGGCCAGACTGCCGACCGGGTACTGGTACACATTCTGATCGAGCCGAAGTACGCACCGCTGGTGCGCAGCGGCAGCCGTTTCTGGAATACCAGCGGTGTCGGTTTCGACATCGGCTTGTTCAACGGTTTGACCGTACGCACGGAGTCGCTGGAAACGGCGATTCAGGGCGGTATTGCTTTCGCTACGCCAGATGGCGAGCGCATGGGCAACCCGGCGCGGGCCGAGCAGACATTCCCGTTGTTCGACAAGTTTGAAGATGAGTGGCTGACCTGGGCGCCGAAGATTCCGCTCGGTAAGTAAATCCTGCGGTGTCCGTAAGGATGCCATCGCTGGCTTGCCAGCGATGAGGCCCGCAAAATCAGCACAAACCTCAAGCCATAAAAAAGGGCCGCGATCCCATCAGATCGCGGCCCTTTTTTGTCTTCAGCTAAAGCCGATCAAACCTCATCCAGCTCCGGCTCATCCGCTTCCACATTGACGGTCGCCTTCACCACATCATGGCGGCGGATGTATTTCCAGTCCGCCTCGTCGATGTAGATTCCCGCCGGGCCACTGCCGCCCTCCAGGTCGATGGCGACACTGGCGCAGACCTGTGGCTTCACACTTGCCAGAATCGGCACGAAGCCCAGTTGCAGGCTGGTTTCCAGCAGCGCGGCCTGGTTCTTCTCGTCGATATCCGCCGCCTCGTCGAGGTAGTACGGCAGGCGCACACGGCCGGCCAGATCGCGGTCCATCAAGTGCAGCAACAAGTACATGTTGGTCAGCGCCTTGATGGTCATCGTCGTACCGTTGGACGCCGCGCCGTCGATGTCGGTGTGGATGACCGGCTGACCGTTGACCTTGGTGATCTCAAATGCCAGTTCGAACAAGTCCTTGAGACCGAGCTGGTTGTGGTTCGCCGCCACCAGCCGTGCCAGATATTCCTTGGCCTCTTCGTTCTTGTTGTCCTGCTCGGCGCTTTGGCTGAGGTCGAACACCGACAGGGTTTCGCCTTCTTCGTACTGGCCGGCGCTGTGGATGATCTGGTCGATGTGCTTGAGCGCTTCCTTGTTCGGCGCCAGCACAATGCGGAAGCTCTGCAGGTTGGACACCTGACGCTTGTTGATCTCGCGGTTGAACAGCGCCAGTTGATGCTCGAGGCTGTCGTAGTCGCTACGGATATTGCGCAGGGTGCGGGCGATGTCGGTGACGGCCGCGCGGCGGGCTTTGCCCAGCGTCAGCGCTTCGTCGGTACGGTGAGCGTAAGCGTTGATCAGCAGTGACAGACGGCGCTCCATATCGTCTTCGCTGTCGAACTTGGCCACGCCTTTGAGGCGCACCTGCGCGTACAGCGCTTCGATCTGGCCATCGGCACGCAGCAGACCCTGCCAACTGTCCTGATAATCGTTGAGCAGCGGCAGCAGGTTGTCCATCGAATCGTCGACCGGATCCATGAACGGCGTACCGAACGGCAGGTCTGCCGGCAACAGCTGACGACGACGCAGGGCATCGTCGAGGGTGCGTTGCTTGGCTTCCATGTCGGCAATTTGCCGGCCGACCAGTTGCAGCTTCGCCGACAGTTGCTGGACGCGCTCGGTGAACGCATCGCTGGAACGCTTGAGTTCGTCCTGCGCCGCTTCCATCTGCGCCAGTTGCTCGAGCTTGTCGCCTTCTTCGGCGCTCAGAGTCTGCGTGCGGCGGAAGTCTTCCAGAGCTTTCTGCGCATCCAGCACCTGCTGGTACAGCGCTTCGGTCTGGGTCTTGCTCGCGGCACGGTCGGCAGCCACGGCTTGCTGGGTTTTCAGTTGCTTGAGTTCTTTTTCCAGACGCTCTTTCTGATCGCGCAATGCGGCGCGGTCGGCCAGCGCTTGCAGGGCCGGCGGCTCGATGTGCGAGATGTCGATCGACAGGCCCGGGACTTCGAAACGCTCGCCCTTGAAGCCATCAAGAATCAGCTCAACCGATTTCACCCACTGGCCATCCTCGTCGAGGGTGATGCCGTGTTCGCCCAGCGGCAGGCTGAACAGCGCACTGTTGAACAGGCGCATCAAACGTTCAACGTCCTGTTGCGAAAACTCTTCGCGCAGACGGGCGTAGCTGTTGTTGTCAGCGTGATCGAGTTGCTGCTTGACCGACTTCAGGCGTTTTTCCAGATCGCGCAGGCGCTCTTCCAGATCCTCCGCACTGAACTGACGCGATTGCGCCAGCGCACCGGCCAGTTCGTCGTGGGCGTCTTTGGCCGCGAGCAATTGTTGCTCCAGCACTTTGACGTCGTCGACCAGCGCGAAGCGGTTCTTCAGCACCGATAACTCGCCGAGCCAGCGCTGGATGCCGGAAATTTCCCGCTCCAGACGCATCAACTCCTGAGTGCCCCCGCGTTGATCGTTTTGCAGGCTGTCCTGCTCGCCACGGTAGTGGTCGGCTTGAATCGTCAGTTCTTCCTTGCGCGCACTGGCGTAGTCCGACCAGGTGCCGAGCAAGGAATCGAGCAGCGGCGACAGGCGATGCAGTTTGCCGCGCAGTACGTCGCGCTGTTTCACGCCGTTGGCCAAGGCTTCAACCAATGGACCGGCAGCGACCAGCGAGTTGTAGTCCTGCTCCATCCGACGTACATCGCGGAAGGCTTCTTCGCACGCGGCGATGTAATCGACGCTGCCGGAACGCAGGCTGTGTTCGAAAGCATCGAGGAACAATTGCTTGAGCTTGGCCGCAGTGATTTCGCGCATGTGCAGCAGGTTGATGAACAGCGCGCGGAAAGTCTTCAGGCTCTGCTCGCTGGTGGAGCGCAGCGGGATCAGCGTCAGGTCCAGCGGGATCGACGTGTGACCGCCAACCAGCAATCGACGCAGTTCATCAGGCTTCAGTTCGTAGGCTTTCAGGCCTTCTTTCTCAAGGTTGCTGAACAGCTCTTTCTGGCGCAGGCAGGTGTCGTTCTTCTGGTAATGGGCCAGGTCGAGCTTGCCGGCATAGGCGAAGAACTGGTGACCGAAACCACCACCCGGGCCACGACCGACCACGCCAATCACGTGTGGGCCGTGCGGCAGGTTCACTTCGACAAGGATGTAGCTGGTGTCGGAGGCGAAGTAGAAGCGCCGCGATTGTTCGAGGCTGTACTTGCCGAAACTCATGTCCGACATGCGCGCCAGAATCGGGAACTGCAAGGCGTTGATCGACGCCGATTTACCGAGGTTATTCGCGCCGTAAACCGACAACGGTTCTTCCAGCGGGAACAGACCGAGGCTGTAACCGGCAGTGTTCAAAAGGGCAAAGCGGCGGATGCCGTAGCGTTCCTGGCTCATGCGTCGGACTCCTGTTCTTCGGCAATGGCGCGGGCCAGAGCGTCTTCTTCGCTTTCTTCGTCAAATTCGCTGAGATCGAGCGGATCGTCGGTTTCGAGGAATTTCGCTTCGGCTGCTTCGTCGATCAGCACCGGCGCCGGCAGTGGCAATACGCTGTGCACGCTGGCCGCCAGATCGCGGTCTTGCTGCACCGACAGGCACACATCGAGGAAACGGTGCATCGGCGGCAGGAAACGGTAAACGCCGTTTTCTTCGCCAGCGAAACCCAGTTGAGTCATGCGGCGCATGATCTTTTCTTCGAGTTCTTCAACCGTTTGCACTTCGGCCTGAATAAACAGGTCGCGGTATTTCTCCAACAGCGATGGCAACTCTTCGCGGCCGAGGCTACCGCCATCGAGCACGGCGATCGGGTCGCGGCCCTGATCAGCCAGATGCTCGACGAGGATGAAAGTGAACAGCGCCAGACGCTGGGCAGTCTTGTTCACCGCCGCAGCGGCCATGTCCGGCACGAAGTAGTAGAAGCCACGGGTGTCGCAGACCAGTTCAAAACCCAGCGCCTTGAACAGCGTGCGGTACTGATCCTGGAAGTTCGACAGTTGCGCGTACAGCTCCGGGTCGCGGCGGCTGACGTGGTAGCCCTTGAACAACTCGCGGAAAATCGGCGCGAGTTGCGACAGTTCGGAAAGATCAAGATGCATGTGGGATGCTCGCAGAATCCTCGGCGGCGGTGTCGCTGGCCGAGAGCAGGGCGAAGGAGCGCAGGCTGACCTGGTGCTCGTGAGTGTGGTATTCGCGGCGTTCCAGACGCTCGCGCTTGAAACGTTTTTCCCGCGACAGGCGCGAGAACCAGTAAAGCAATTCGTCGGTGGCGCCGTCCGGTTCCTGTTCCAGCAGCCAGGTCATCAGGTCCGGCATCGGCAGCGATTCTTCGCAACGGTCGACCATCTCGCGCACGGTGCGTGGCGCGCGTGGGGCTTCGCCTTTCTGCGTCTTGTGCGCCTTGGGGAAACGCGCCGGTTTCGGCTCGAAACGCGCCAGGGCGTAAACGTAGGCTTCGACCTGACTGGCGCTGCCGAGGAAGGTGCTCTGCGGGCGGGTAAACAGCGGCATCGCCGCTTGCGGCACGGCATCAATGCCTTTGCGGCGAATCGCCGCCAGCGCCAGCGCGGCACCACGGGTCACGGCGTTATGCCGGCGCGCTTCTTCACGCAGTGGCAGCAGCAGTTCGCGGGCATGACGCAAAGTCAACTGGGCGCTGGTTTGCATTTCGAGGATGCGCGCGTGGGTGCGCAGCAGCATGTCGTCATCGACCAGATGGCCGAGGCGTTGCTGTTCGCTGAGCATCTTCAGCAATACCGTTTCGACCTTGCGCACGCCTTGTTCGAAAGCGCCGTCGGCATTGACCAGATCGATCATCGGCTCGACGTATTCGTCCCAGGTCGCCAACACTTCGGCGTAGCGCTGGCGCAATGGAATCTGCCGGTCGCTGGTCTTGGCGCGTTCGGCCACAGCCACCAGCGCCTGTTCGTCATTGTCGAGCTTCTTCAAAACATCGCGTACGCGCATGTCGAGCAAGCGCAACTGACGGGCCAGGTCGTGGCCGTCGCGGACGTCGAACGCGTCCTGGATATAACCCGCCAGACGCTCGAGGTGGCGCAGATAGGCTTCGATCTCCAGGCACAGGCCCAAGCGGTGCTCACGACGCAAGTAGGCGAGGAAGTCGTGAATCTGCGCGTTCAGCTCGAATCGGTTCGGGCTTTTCGCCACCGGAATCAGAATATCCAGGCGAATCCACACGTCGAGCAGGCTGGTGATGTCCTGCGGCGTGCTGTCCAGTTGTTGGGCGGCCAGTTGCGTGCGCAGTTCGTTGAGGCTCAGGGTGCCTTGGTCGAAGTGCTCGCACAGTGGCTCCAGAAGTGCCCAGTGTTCAGCGAGGGCGCGCAAGACGCGCTTGGGTTCGATCATCGGAATGGCCGGCTGGTTGGCGATTAAAAGCCGCGATTGTACTGCATCACGAAGGCTGCAATTCACTCTCGGGACGGGCTGCTGTTTTTTCCAGGGTAAAGAGCATTGGTCAAGGCTATCGATCAACAGCAAGCGATCTTGAGCGAAGGGCGGTAGAATCAGCGCTCTTTCAGTTATCCACAAGTGGCCGACCTTTGCTTATCGAGTCTCGCCGCCGCGCCTATTTGAACGCCATGCAGGTGGTCAATTGGCTGCCGCGCACCGAATTGCCCTTCGCCGCACCGTCGCGGCCCGAGCTGCTGGACATGCCCGAGCCCGAGGTAGAAGCGCCGGTTTTGCTCGCACCTCAGGCTGAAACGCCCGTGCAGCCTGCCGCGCGTCCAAATGAACGGCCAAAGATCGAAGTGCCGCGCCCTTCGCTGGCCAGTACGCGAACCAACGCCAAACCGGTGGAAGAGGCCGACGACACACCCGTTGTGGCTAAGCCTGCGCCGGTACCGCCACCGCGTTTCGCTCTGCAATTGCTGCGTGCCGGGCGTTGCCTGCTACTGGTCGAGTTACCCACAGGCGAGCCGTTCCAGAGCCGCGATCCCGCCTATCTGCTGCTTAAAGACATGCTGCGCGCCGCCGGTCTGCCGGATGCGCCACAAATCGTCGGCGAGCCGGTGCGCTGGCCGTGGCTCAATCGCGGCACCATGGACCAAGGCCCGGAGGCGGCGCGCGACTTCGTCCAGGGTTTTCTCTCGGTACAGATGGAAGCGGCGCCGTGCGCTTGCCTGTGGCTGATCGGCCTGCCGGCGGTGCGCTTTGCCGGTGAGGCGGACGCCGAAGCGTTCAATCGTGAATTGCAGATCGAAGGTCTGGGCTCGGCCTGGGCCATTCCCGGTCTGGAGTTGTTAATGGAAGAGCCACAGCGCAAGGCCGCTGTGTGGCAAGCCATGCGTCGGCTGATGGCGCGCTGGAAACAATCGAATGAGTGAAGCTGTATCGTTCCGCCCGATGACCGAGGCGGACCTGGACGCTGTATTGAAGATCGAATATGCGGCGTACAGCCATCCGTGGACCCGCGGGATTTTTCTCGACGGGCTGGGCAAATACCAGATCTGGCTGATGTTCGAAGGTCAGCAGCAGGTCGGCCACGGCGTGGTGCAGATCATTCTCGATGAGGCGCATCTGCTCAACATCACGGTCAAACCGGAGAATCAGGGGCGCGGGCTGGGGCTGACCTTGCTGGAGCATCTGATGTCGCGGGCGTATGCAGCTGAAGCTCGCGAGTGCTTTCTCGAAGTGCGTGACAGCAATACAGCTGCGTTCAAGTTGTATGAGCGTTATGGCTTCAACGAAATTGGCCGGCGCCGGGATTATTATCCGGCTGTTGGCGGGCGCGAAGATGCCGTGGTCATGGCCTGCACGTTGGTCGATTAAAAAGTTAAAGCATCGCGGGCAAGCCCGCTCCCACAGGTATCGCGTCGAGCACATCATCTGCGTACGACTCCAATCACTGTGGGAGCGGGCTTGCCCGCGATAGCGATCTATCTGAAACGATGATCAGCGGTTGCCATCCAGCGGATCGCGCCGCGCCAGTTCAGCCTCATCCAGGCCATTGCCGCCGCCGATGTCATCTTCATCGACCAAGCTCAGATCCCAGTCCGCCGGATTGTCTTCGCCAGCCTCCTCGGCATCCCGCGCGCCATCTTCATGGATCAGGGTTTCCGGGCTCAAGTCATCGTCGGTAGGTTCATGATCAGCGGTCGATGCGCCGGTAAGCCCGGCCTCACGCACGCGCTCATCGGGCATCAATTGTTCGCGTTCCCGCTCCGGAATCTCATCGCCAATCTTCGCGCTGGGCTCTTCGTCGTCGAAATCCAGCTCGTGCACCGATCCCATGCGGTCTTCGTTATCATCGATGGGCTCCGGTTGCACCGCATCGTAAGGGCGTCGTGAATCAGTCATGGCAAATCCTCATAGTGTGGGCCTTACTAGGTGGACTCACCCGGCACACGAGAATTCCAACGAAAACACTTGCGATCCTTTCGTGACCCCGACCGACGGTCGTCTGTCAAAGCTGCGCATCTTTCTTGAGGCCTTACATATGCACGACTTACAAGACCTGATTGATAACAACGAGCGTTGGGCTGACGCGATCACCAAGGAAGACCCGGATTTCTTCGCCAAGCTGGCGCGTCAGCAAACGCCTGAGTATCTGTGGATCGGCTGTTCCGACGCACGGGTGCCGGCCAATGAAATCGTCGGCATGTTGCCGGGCGATCTGTTCGTACACCGTAACGTCGCCAACGTGGTGCTGCATACCGACCTCAACTGCCTGTCGGTGATCCAGTACGCGGTGGACGTGCTCAAGGTCAAACACATTCTGGTGACTGGTCACTACGGTTGTGGCGGTGTGCGTGCGTCGATGCAGGACCGTCAGTTCGGCCTGATCGATGGCTGGCTGCGCTCGATCCGCGACCTGTACTACGAAAAGCGCGAGGAACTGGCCAAGTTGCCGACCGAAGAAGAGCAGGTCGATCGTCTGTGCGAACTCAACGTGGTCCAGCAAGTGGCCAACGTTGCGCACACCAGCATCATTCAGAACGCCTGGCATCGTGGGCAGAGCCTGTCGATCCACGGCTGCATCTACGGCATCAAGGATGGCCGCTGGAAAAGCCTGAACACGACCATCAGCGGTTTCGAGCAATTGCCGCCGCAATACCGTTTGCGTCCGGTAGGTGCGTTGTAGCCTGAATCTGAAAGCACTGCTCAACCCAGGCCATGGCCGCGCCAGCGTTGCAGATAATGCTGACCTTCAAGGGTGGGTGGTTCGTTGTAACCGGTGATCCACCCACGGCAGCGCGAAGAACCGCAACCGCAGGCGAACTGGCGTAGCAGTTTGTCTTCGGTGGCGGCGTAATCCATGGTCAGCCGCTCGCCCCTGTGGATATCTTTCAAGGCCCACAGCCAGAGTTCGCTCATGTCGAGAAACACGTTCGGGTCGCAGGCGTGTTCGAGCAATCCACAAAAGCGTGGATCGTAGATATGGATGCCGGTCAGCAGTTGTCGGGTCTGGCGACAGCGGTAGGGCAGCAGTTGTCCCGACACCCGGCACATGCGGCTGGTATGCAGAAATTCCCGGCGCGCCGCGACCCCGGTTGGGGTGGCGTACTCATCGTGGAGGATTTCAAAGTCGGCGAAGGAGGGAAAGCCCAGCCGTACGGGTAACCCTGCGAACGGGTAAATGCCCTCGGTATCGTGAGGGACGGATCCTGCAAACGCGTGGGTATTCATAACAATCCTTGTTGGAAGATGCTGCGACTTCCTTGCACTGACGTCCTGTCAGTTCTGCAACATGGCTGTTTGGATCCAATCCTGTCGTAAAAACTATTGCCACGTCTACTGTCAGATCTGACAGGCGAAATAGACGCTTTCCCGTGTCAGTGATGACTGACACGGGAATGGTGCTTGAGCGGTTACAGGTGCGGAGCGGGCACCGCGGTGTCTGGCATCGGCGCCTTCAGCTGCTGCAGCTGCGCTTTGATCGGCGTGGTCGCGCATTTGGCGGCGGCCTGTTCCGGCGTCAGGTTGCGGATTGAGGTGTAGAACAGCTCGCAGGTTTTCGCTTTTTGCGTGACTTGCCAGGTCTGCGTGCAGTTGCTGAGGGTGGTCTGCGCGTTGCTGCCTGGTCTGCTGCCCATATTGGCTTGCCAACAGGCGGCGCTCAAATCCTGGCCCATGACTTTCAGGCCGGCGGCGTCAGCTTTGGCCTGTGCATCGTCGCCGGTATAGCTTTTCGGGTCGGCGGCGTACCAGATGTAACTCGGATGGTTCGATCCCAGCACCGGCACGTTCACGCCCGCGCTCGGGCTGATGGTCGCCAGGCCCAGTACGCTGACCGTCGGCCCGTATTGCTGCTTGATCCAGTTCCGTACCGGCGCGCCGAAAGCCACCATCGGCAGTGTCTTGCCGCTGGAGGTTTGGCTGAATTGTTTGACCAGCGTGGTCTGGTAGTCCTTGAAGTAGTCATAAACGCCTTCCAGATCACTGCCGGCGCTGGCGGGCGCGGCGATCGGCGCTATGTCGATGATGGTCTGATAGGCCGGGGTCTGCCCGGCGGGGATGCCATTGACCGTCAACAGCGTGGCCCACCGGTCGGTGGTGTTTGAACGCAGATAATCCTGAGCCTGGGTCAGCGAGTAATCCGGCGGGAAGTGCAGCAATTCGACACTTTTGCGATTTTCCAGGGCCATGCCCAACGGCAGGAACAGATACCAGCTGTACGCCCATTTGCCGTCGGCGTTGAGTTTGCTGGCGCCGGCGTAAGCGAGATCACCGGCATCGAGCAGCGCGGACAGCGGTTTGTCGTAACCGGCCGGCACGCCGCTGATTTTGGCGTAGAGCTGGTCGTTGTCGTTTTTCACTAGCACTTTGGCATTGGCATAACCGTCGCGTTGCACGCTCTGGCTCAGGTAATGCGCGACGGTCTGCTCCAGCGTCCAGTTGCGAAAGCAGATCACGCTGCAGTTGTTGGGGTAGGCGAAGAGGCGGGTGACGCGTTCGGTGCTGCCCAGTTTCAAGTCGACATCGGCGTGGGCGGCCGCGCTCAGCGTGAGCGCGGCGAGGGCCAGTGCTGTGGGGGCCAGTGTTGTGGGAATCAGTCCTGCGAGTTTGAACATGCTCAGATCCTTTTCAGCGTGGTTCCCCGCGGGGCGGGGGGCGCCTCATAGTGGATCAGCCGTGTTGCACAGAAAAGCCGTCATTCACAGAAATTTGCGCCACACCGCAGAACGCGTCCTCAGGCCCGAAAATGCAGGGCGTTGGTCAGATCGCCCATGGGTTTCTGGCCACGGGCTATCATCGCCTCGTCACGCTGCTTGAGGCCGTTGAGGGTCTCAAGCTGGAACACTCGGGTGATCAACCGCAGGATCGACGCCGTGTCGTAAATTGTGTGATCCACCGTGCCCTTGCGCGCAAACGGTGACACCACCAGAGCCGGCACCCGCGATCCCGGGCCCCAGCGGTCGCCCTTGGGCGGCGCGACGTGGTCCCACCAGCCGCCGTTTTCGTCGACCGTGACGATCACCACCATGTTTTTCCACTGCGGACTTTCGCGCAGTACCTTCAGCGCACGGACGATATGCCGGTCACCGGAGGCGACATCGGCGTAACCGGCGTGCATGTTCAGGTTGCCCTGCGGTTTGTAGAAGCTCACGGCCGGTAGCTTGCCGGCCTCGGCGTCGGCGAAAAACCTGTTGGTACTCGACTCGTCACCCAAACCGGCGTCGCGCAGGCGTTTATTGCGCTCGTCCGGGTTTTCCGGGCCTTGCTGCTTGAAGTAGTTGAACGGCTGATGGTGATACTGAAAGTTCGGAATCTTGGGAATGCCACCGGAGTCCTTGTATTGCTCCAGCGTTGCCTGCCATGCCCCGGCGTACCAGGCCCAATCGATGTTCTTCTTCGACAGTTTGTCGCCGATGTGTTCGTGGGTCTGCGGCACCATGACGTTGGGCAGATCCGGTTTGGAATACGCCGGACGCTCCGGGTCGCGAATCCAGGTGGGCCAGTAGGGCGGGGCGAGGGTGTTGACGCCAAAACCGTCTGGGGTCAGCGCACTCGGGCCGAACTGCGGCGGGCCGGTCATGGCGCTGGCCGGTGATTGTTCCAGCGGCTTGAGTCGCGAGTCGGCCGGATCAGCACTTTGCAGGGTGGCGATCTGCGACTTGGCGACAGAATTGGCAGCGTCAGGGTAGAACGGCGCGGTGGCGCTGATCAGGTATTGGTGATTGAGGAATGAGCCACCGAAGGCGCCCTGGAAAAAGTTGTCGCACAACACGAATTCCTGAGCGACATCCCACAGCCGCAGGGAATAGCGGCTCTGGGCGTAGTGGCCCATGGTCAAGCCACCGGAGTCGGCCCAGGCGACGAAGCCATCGTTCTTGCCGCCATTGATCTGCATTTGGTTCTGATAGAACACGTGCCACAAATCGCGAGTCACCAGGCCGAACGGCAAGTCTTCGCCGTTCGGGCCTTTGAGGGCGAATGGCGCGTTGGGCAGGTTTTCCTGAAACTGTGTGGCGCTGGGATAGGTCACGCCATCGAGCGTTTGCGGGCCGATTTGCAGCACACCGCCCCAGGCCGGCGGCAGGGTTTGCAGCACGCTGCCATCGCGGTCGCGTTGCTGATAGTCGTCAGGCTTGAGCGCCGACAGTGGCTTTTCGACGCCGGGGAAATCGCCGAACAGGTTATTGAAACTGCGGTTCTCGGCGTAGATCACCACCACGGTTTTCACCTGATCGCGCAGGGCTTTGTCCAGCTCGGCGGGCGTCAGCGGGCGCTCGGCCGGTTTGCCGGATTGGTCACTGGCGTTGCCGCATCCGGCCAGCGTCGCGCCAACACCGAGCACCGCGACGCCACCGAGGAAGCGGCGGCGACTGGTGTCGGTGGGGGTTTCGGATTCAGGTGCGTCAGTGCCATCTGTTTCGTCTTTCATCTATCAGCCCGCTCAGCTTAATTGTTTCAGTATGTTTCGGGCGGACGCTAACAAGTGAATATGACGGCTAGGTGACAGTGTGTCGGCTCGCGGTATACCTAGCCGGGCATGAGCGAGTTGAGCGAGTAACCTAGCCGGCTGGCGGCCGTAATCGCCGTCATGACGACCAGAACCACCAATTGCAAAGGACTGAAATGCGCCCAATGCAGCGCTGTCAGCCATGGGCGCCGGCTGCTGAGTTCCGGGTCGAGCGAACCAATACGCCGTTTATGCACCAGGCCGATCAGCATCACTGTGACGTAAGTCAGTGCCCCGAGCGGCCCGAGCAACAGAGAAAACAGCAGCACCATGACCACCTGTGGCACCCCGTGACGTATTACCAGCCAGCGGGTGTCAGGGTTCCATTGGCGTGGAATCAGTCCTTCGGTAAGCCATAGATCCGCAACGATCACGTGGGATGTAAGCACTACCCACCAACTCAGTGCAAAGCGGAAAAACCATACGGGTACACAGGCAAATGTCATCGGAATGAAGATAAGGTTTGCGGCTGTTCTGTTCTCTAAACCCAGATAGAACAGGCTCAGCGCCAACGCGATGGCGGCCCACACCCGTACCCAGGTTTCGGCGGCGATGGGACGTGGAAAAAAGCGCCGCCAGTAAAAAGCGTCGGCGTAGGGCAATCGTGCGAGCAGTGCCGGGAAACGCCACGTGAGTTTTTCCGACAGATCGTGGCAGGCCTGCCATTCATTCTGACCAAACTCGTCGATGAGTTTCTTCTGTTGTCCGGGCTTCATCGGGTTGATCAGCATATGCGCCGCTTGCACGTCGGCAGCCCAGGTGCGATCGCTTTCAGCCTTGGCCCGCAGATTGTCGTAGAAGCTTTCCTGATCGCAGCGTTCGATCAACGCCTCCCAGAGCCAGTCCGGTTGCGGGTGCAGACGTTTGTTGTGATCCCAGCCGAACAGCTGGCCGATTCGGTCGAACAGCGGCACGCTCCACTCGCTGTCGTTGAGCAAGTACAGCAGGCTTTGCTGCCATTGTTCGCGGCGATCGAAAACCTGTAGCCACGGTTGGGCGCTGTAGCGTTTGAGCACGTTGAGGAATTCGCGCTCGCTCTGGCTTTCCAGCAGCGCTTGCAGGGTGTTTCGGTAATCGGCCATCAGGCTCTCGGCGAGCCCGTCACGCTGACGATCATTCATCAGCACGTCTTGCCACGGCCCCAACCATCCCAGTTGCTCGACGGCCCAGTGCAGCACCGGAGCGCGCAGCTGCGGCTGTTCAAAACACAGTTGCAGCAACAGCCTTTCGAACGCCTTGGCGCAGCCTTGCTGTTGCGCCTGATCCCAACGCTCGTCGAGGTTGTCTGGCGACAGGCCTTCGAGCAGTTGCTGTGCGGCTTGCGTTTCAACAGCGTGCGCATCTACATGCCTGTCCGCGGCCATGGGCTCGACACGTAGAACCTCGTCCTTTTCGGGCGGCACGAACGGCTCCGGGGCGGCCGGGCTGACGGGCGGAAACTCAGGGGCGGCAACATCCCATGGCTGGTTTTGCAGGTGGCTGTGTTTGTTTGCCAGCGCAGCATCGAGTGCCAGCGCGGCAAAAGTGCTGGAGGCCGTGGCCACGGCGACGTCTTCTTCGTCCGCAGGCTCAGCGTTTTCAAGGCGCCACCGGGCAATCGCCAACGCTTGTTCGTAGGCTTCGCGCAAACGCTGGAAACCCTCGGCATCCTCATCGGGGCGGAAGGTTTTCAGCAGACGCGCATAGGCGCGTTTGATGTCGCGGGCTTCAGCGTCATCGGGCAGGTGCAGCACCGACCAGCAATCCATGGCCAGGCTCCTTATTGCCACGGAGTGCGATCAAGTTCGCTCAGGCGTCGGCTCAAGTCGGTGCGCACTTCACGGATCTGGCGTTCATCCTGAGAGTCGAGCGCGATCTGGAATTGCTTGGCCCAATCGCCCATCAGATCACGCATATCGCCCAGGCTTTCCTGATAGAGGCGCTCCAGACGCGCACTCAACAGCGTGTTGACCTGCTGCTCGCGCGGATGAATTTTCAGTTGTGCGAGGTTTTGCAGGCGCTGCTGAATCTCTTCCGGTGTGAGCACGCCCGGGTTGTTCTCGATGACCAGCGAATGCTGTTGCCCGGTCAGGGGAATCTTTACCTGGGCTTCGAGCAGACCGTTGTTGTCGTAGGTGAAACGCACATCGAGAGCGACTTCGCCGGCCTTGCGTTTCGGCACCTTGATGTCCAGTTCGCCGAGTGCCACGTTGTCTTTGACCAGGCGGCTTTCGCCCTGAAAGATGCGCACGACCACCTGTTCCTGATTGTCGTGCAGGGTGTACACGGTTTTCACCCGACTGACCGGGACGATGCTGTTGCGCTCGATGATCGGCAGGTAATGGCCGCTCTCATAGTTACGGCCGACCTGTGTGGAGGTCTCTATGCCCAGGGTGTAGGAGCAGACATCGGTCAGCACCACTTCTTCAAGCGCAGCGGCGCGAGCCTTGAGTGCCGCTTGAATCGCCGCGCCCTGTGCCACGACCTGATCCGGGTCGAGGGTGATCGACGGGAAGCGGCCGAACAGCCCGGCAGCGAGTTTGCGCACCAGCGGCATGCGCGTGGTGCCGCCGACTAACAGAATTTCGTCCAGATCGCTGACGCGGATACGCGCATCGCGCAGCGCCCGCTCAATCGGCGCACGCAGGCGTTCGAGCAGCGGCATGTACAGCGTTGCCAACTGTTGCTGGGTGATGGTTTGCGTCCACTGCCGCTCACCGAGCTGCAAGCGGAATTCGGCGCTGTCGTCCTGGCCCAGCGCCTTGCGCACGCGTTCGGCCTCGCGACGCAGCGGCTGGATGACGCTGCTGCGCTCAGGGAAGTCGGCGGCCGAACGGTGCTGGCTGATGAAGTGCTCCAGCAGCACCGTGTCGAAGTCTTCGCCACCGAGGAAGTTGTCACCGGCGCTGGCGCGCACTTCCATGACCCCTTCGAACAGCTCCAGAATCGACACGTCGAACGTGCCGCCACCGAGGTCGAAGACCAGGAACGAAGTTTCCTTGTCGCGCTGGTGCAGTCCATAGGCGAGGGCAGCGGCGGTTGGTTCGTTGATCAGCTTCTCGACCTTCAGCCCGGCCAGTTCGCCGGCGATGCGCGTGGCTTTGCGTTGAGCGTCGCTGAAGTAGGCCGGGACGCTGATCACGGCTTCGGTGACGGTTTCGCCATAGGCGCGTTCAACGTCTTCTTTCAGACTCTTGAGCACCAGCGCGGACAGCTCTTCCGGGCGAAACGCCTTGTCGGCCAGATACGTTTGCGTGGCGCTGCCCATGTGGCGCTTGAACAGCGACGCGGTCAGGCGCGGATGCGTGTGCAGACGCTCGCGCGCCGCCTGACCCACCAGAATCCGGCCCTGATCATCCAGGCCGACAACGCTCGGTGTCAGGAACTGACCCAGGGCATTGGGCACCAACTCGGTGGCATCGCCACGCCAGACGGCGACCAGGCTGTTGGTGGTTCCCAGGTCAATCCCTACGATCATTGCAACGAACTCCCTTTGCGCTTGGTAAAAAATGGAAACATTTATGGGCGCGCAGAATATTACC
The DNA here is from genome assembly GCF_018326005.1 of Pseudomonas sp. Seg1. NCBI lineage: Bacteria > Pseudomonadati > Pseudomonadota > Gammaproteobacteria > Pseudomonadales > Pseudomonadaceae > Pseudomonas > Pseudomonas sp. Seg1. The sequence continues at coordinate 5,520,571 of NZ_AP021903.1, read as the reverse complement.
GAGGGAGCGATGCGGTAAAGCAGGATGATGGCTCTGAGCCATTATTTGCGACAGGCAGCCCGACACAGGGCTGTTTCAGGAGAAAAGTGTGGGGCGCGGCCATCATGACTGCGCCCCGCTTGGGTTAAGGCATCACTGGCGGCGTATACGCCAGCGTCGTCCCCAACGCCCACAGCAACAGCAGCACCAGCGGCGTGTGCACCAGCAATTGCACAAAGGAGAATCCGATCAGGTCTCGCGCTTTCAGCCCGAGTACGCCGAGCAGCGGCAGCATGTAGAACGGGTTAATCAGGTTCGGCAGCGCTTCGGCCGCGTTGTAGATCTGCACTGCCCAGCCGAGGTGGTACTGCAGATCATTGGCGACCTGCATCACGTACGGCGCCTCGATAATCCACTTGCCGCCACCGGATGGAATGAAGAAACCGAGAATCGCCGAGTACACGCCCATCAGCAGGGCATAAGTGTCGTGGGAAGCGATGCTGACGAAGAACGTCGAGATGTGATGCGCGAGGGTTTGCGCATCGGCACCTTTGACGGTGGTCATCAGCGCGGCGATCGAGCCGTACAACGGGAACTGAATCAGAACGCCGGTCGTGGTGGGCACCGCGCGGGCCACCGCATCGAGAAAGCTGCGCGGGCGCCAGTGCAACAGCGCGCCGAGCATGATGAACAGGAAGTTGTAAGTGTTGAGCCCGGAAATCGCGGTGATCGCCGGTTTAGTCGAGAACTCGTGGAACAGCCATCCCGCCGCCAGCAGTACCAGCACGATGATCAGCAGCGGACTGTGTTCCAGCCACTCTCCCGGCCGCGTGCGCGGTTGCAGCGGCGGCAGGTTGAAGGCCGGGTCGATGCCGCAGGCCTTGGCATCACGCGCGGAGTTCGGCCCGGGGGCGGTGGCGTAGGCGATGATGATCGAGATCACGATCAGCGCCAGCAACATGACGCCGGACTGCCAGAGGAAAATCGTTTCGGTGAACGGAATCACCCCGGTGATCGACAGAATCGACGGCGGCAGGCTGGCGGGGTTGGCCTGCAACTGCGCGGCCGACGATGACAGACCCAGCGCCCACACCGCACCAAGGCCCAGATAGGCAGCGGCGCCAGCGGCGCGATAATCCATTTTCAGATCGGTGCGGCGGGCGAGGGCACGCACCAGCAAACCGCCGAACACCAGCGACAGGCCCCAGTTGAGCAACGACGCGACCATCGAAATCAGCGCGACCCAGGCCACGGCGGAGCGACCGTTTTTCGGGATGCGTGCCAGACGATCAATCAGTTTGACCGCGGGTGGCGAGCTGGCGACCACATAACCGCCGATCACCACGAAAGCCATCTGCATGGTGAACGGGATCAGGCTCCAGAACCCGTCACCGAAGGCCATCGCGGCATCGGTGGGTTTGGCGCCCATGGCCAAAGTGGCCAACGCAACGATAATGACGGCCAACGCGGCGAAGACCCAGGAATCGGGAAACCAGCGTTCGGCAAAGCTTGAACAGCGCAAGGCAAAGCGCGCAGAGCGGCTATCTTCGATATCAACGGCCACGGGAGTACCTCGGATTTTTATGGTTATTGTGGTCTTGCGGACGAATCACACATCCCCCCGTAGGAGTGAGCCTGCTCGCGATGGCGTCGAGTCAGTCGATACACCTGTTGAATGTAAAAACGCTATCGCGAGCAGGCTCACTCCTACAGGGTTTTGACTGTGGGATTCGCCAAGTCTCAACAGTAATTCAACTGCCAATGCTTTGTGAGCAGCTTTTGCAAAACCGGGACTATGGTCTAACGGGTTGTCCATCCGGCCATTTGCGTAGACCATGGGCGCCTTGGTTTTTTGCCTGCCAGAGTTCTTTGCCATGACTGCCCAAACCACGGCCAAACCTGCGCCGTTCAGCCGTTCCGACTACAAGACCCTCGGCCTTGCGGCCCTGGGCGGTGCGTTGGAAATCTACGATTTCATCATCTTCGTGTTCTTCGCCCTGACCCTCAGTCAGTTGTTCTTCCCGCCGGAAATGCCCGAATGGCTGCGCCTGCTGCAAAGCTTCGGAATTTTCGTCACCGGTTATCTGGCGCGGCCACTGGGCGGAATTCTGATGGCGCATTTCGCTGATCGTCTCGGGCGCAAGAAAGTCTTCAGCCTGAGCATCCTGATGATGGCGCTGCCGTGCCTGCTGATCGGGATCATGCCGACGTATGCCCAGATCGGCTATTTCGCGCCGCTGCTATTGCTGGCGCTGCGCATCCTGCAAGGTGCGGCGGTCGGTGGTGAAGTGCCGAGCGCCTGGGTGTTTGTCGCTGAACACGCGCCGACCGGGCATCGCGGTTATGCCTTGGGCTTTTTGCAGGCCGGACTGACCTTCGGTTACCTGATCGGTGCGCTGACCGCGACGTTCCTCGCGCAAGTCTTCACCCCGGCGGAAATCCTCGATTACGCCTGGCGCTATCCGTTCCTGCTGGGTGGCGTGTTCGGTGTGATCGGCGTCTATCTGCGCCGCTGGCTCAGCGAAACCCCGGTGTTCATGGCCATGGAAGCGCAGCGTGAAGCTCGGGTCGAACTGCCGCTGCGCACGGTGCTGCGCGAGCATCGGCTGGCGATGTTGCCGGCAATGTTGCTGACCTGCGTACTGACTTCGGCGGTGGTGGTGTTTGTGGTCATCACCCCGACCATGATGCAGAAAACCTTCGGCATGACCGCCAGCCATACCTTCGCCCTGAGCGCCTTGGGCATCGTTTTCCTCAATATCGGTTGCGTGATCGCCGGTCTCTTGGTCGATCGCATCGGTGCCTGGCGCACGGTCATGCTGTATAGCCTGCTGCTGCCGCTGGGCATCGCCGTGCTTTACGGCTGCTTGATCATGGGTGGCGATTGGGTCGGTCTGGCCTACGCCGTGGCCGGTCTGGCGTGTGGTGTTGTCGGTGCGGTGCCGTCGGTGATGGTCGGTTTGTTCCCGGCGCGCATTCGCGTATCGGGTATCTCCTTCACCTACAACATTGCCTACGCCGCGTGGGCGAGTATCACCCCGCTTTTGTTGATCGGTCTGATGCCGTGGAGTCCATGGATCTGCGTAATGTTCTGCGCGGTGATGGGCGTGGTGGGCATTCTCAGTGCGGCTTATTTCGGTTCGAAAATGCCGCGTACGGAGCAGTGTCAGGTGGCCGGGACTGCTTGAGCGCAATGGGCCCGAACTATTTTTGACTGATGAGTCTCAAGTGCTCTTCAGAAATGGTTTTCAAGGCCGATGGTTAGGCTGCATACCCGCTTTCTACCTGCCATCGGTGCTTTCCCATGTTCAACAAACGCTTGAAGCAAGAGCTGGCCGCTCTTCGTGAAGAACTCTCCAGCCTTCTGCAAGTGAAGGAAAGCCTGGAAAGCGAGATGCTGGTGCTGACCCTCGAACCCGATGGACGGATTCAGTCGGTCAACCAGAACTTCCTCACCGAGATGCTCTACAAGAGCCATGACCTGATTGGCCGTGCGCTTGAAGACATCGTGCCGGTTCACGTCAAATCCGACGAGTTCTACCGCCGCTTCAAGAGCGCCATGAGCCGAGGCGAGCATTTTGCCGGGGCCGTGCGCCTGTTGCGTGGTAATGGCGAAGAGGCCTGGCTGCGTTCGATCGCCCAGCCTGTGCGCTCTTCCGATGGACGCATCAAGCACATCTCGATCTTCTCCAGTGACCTGACCCGCACCATCGAAGCGTCCCGCGAGCACGAAAACCTGATCGGCGCACTGGTGCGTTCCACCGCGTTGATCGAGTTCGACCTCAACGGTAACGTGCTGAGCGCCAACGAGCGCTTCCTTAGTGGCATGGGTTATAGCCTGGCGCAGATCAAGGGCAAACATCACCGTATGTTCTGCACTCCCGAGGAGTACAACAGCGCCGAGTACCAGAACTTCTGGCGCCGCTTGAACAACGGCGAATTCGTGGCCGAGCGCTTCAAGCGAGTCGACAGCCATGGTCGTACCGTGTGGCTGGAGGCGTCCTACAACCCGGTGGTCGATGCCAACAACAAACTGTACAAAGTGGTGAAGTTCGCCACGGTGATCACCGATCAGGTCAACCGCGAACAAGCCGTTGCCGATGCGGCCAGCATTGCCTACAGCACCTCGCAACAAACTGACAGCACGGCGCAGCGTGGCACTACCGTGGTGACCGAAGCGGTCAACGTGATGCGCGACTTGTCGCGGCACATGCAGGCCGCCGGTGAAGGCATCGAAGCGCTGAACGAGCAATCGCTGGTGATCGGCACCATCGTCAAAACCATCAGCGGGATTGCCGAACAGACCAACCTGCTGGCGCTCAACGCCGCCATTGAAGCCGCCCGTGCAGGCGAGCAGGGCCGGGGGTTTGCGGTGGTGGCCGACGAAGTGCGGCAACTGGCGTCACGCACCAGCCAGGCGACCGAAGAGATTGTAGGTGTCGTGCGGCAGAACCAGGAAATGGCGCGTAACGCCGTGGCGCTGATGACCGACGGCAAGCTCCAGGCCGAGCAAGGGCTGGCGCTGGCGGCGGAGGCCGGTACGGTGATCGTCGAGATTCAGGATGGCGCGCAGAAAGTCGTGAATGCCGTCGGCCAGTTCGCCAATCAACTGTCCCACTGACCTGCACTAAACCTTGTAGGAGTGAGCCTGCTCGCGATAGCGGTGTATCAGTCAGCACAAATGTTGAATGTAAGACCGTGATCGCGAGCAGGCTCACTCCTACAAATTTGCGTTGGCGCTACAATCTGTTCCTTTTCCCCGGAGCAGATCCCCATGAGCGACTCTCACCGCCGCCCGGTTCCCCTGAACAAAGCCTATCGCCTGCTCAATCACGGGCCGACCGTTCTGGTCAGCGCCGCCCACGATGGCCAGCGCAACATCATGGCTGCCGCGTGGGCGATGCCGCTGGATTTCGAACCACCGAAAGTTGCCGTCGTACTCGACAAATCCACCTGGACCCGGCAACTGCTCGAAGCCTCCGGCACCTTCGTGCTCAATGTGCCGTGCGTCGATCAGGCCGACATCGTGCAGACCGTCGGCAATACGTCGGGCCTGGAAATCAGCCAAAGCCAGGGTCAGGACAAGTTTCAGGCGTACGGGTTGAAAACCTTCAACGGTGAACTCGTCGAGGCGCCGCTGCTCAACGGCTGCGTTGCCTGGCTCGAATGCCGCTTGCTGCCGGAGCCGCGCAATCATGAGCAATACGACCTGTTCCTCGCCGAAGTCATTGCCGCCCATGCCGATGAGCGTGTGTTCAGCGAAGGGCGCTGGCATTTCGAAGGGCATGATGGTTTGCGCACCTTGCACCATGTGGCGGGTGGGCATTTCCTGAAGATTGGCGATTCGGTGGACGGCAAGACCCTCGATGTTTGAATTTCGTTGATGGAAAACCTTCAACGGATGTAGCAAGGTAGGGACCTTGTCGAACCAATCAGGCACGTGTCCCATGGACCTTTCCGTTACCGGTTATCTCGCTCCGTTACTGTCGCTGGCGTTGTTGTGGACGGTTGCCGTAGTCACGCCCGGTCCCAACTTCTTCAATATTGCTCAGCTCGCGGCCAGTCAGTCTCGTCGACATGGTGTGGTGGCGGCACTGGGTGTGGCGACCGGCACGGTACTGTGGGGGCTGGCCGGCGGTTTGGGCATCAAGACGCTGTTCAGCGCTGCACCGACGTTGTATCTGGGCTTCAAGATTGCCGGCGGTTGCTACCTGATCTATCTGGGTCTCAAGCAGTTCCGGCGCAAGGCTGCGCTTGTCCCCGGTGCGGCGGATGTTGCGAAACAAACGTATCTGGGTGTTTATAGCCGCGGCTTTCTCGGCAACATGACCAACCCGAAATCGGCACTGTTCGTCGCGACAATTTTTGCTACCGCCATGCCGGCCCATGTGCCGCCGTTGCTGCTGGCACTAGCGGTGATGACCATGGCGACTCTGTCGTTCAGTTGGTATTGCAGCGTGGCACTGTTTTTCGCCAGCCGACGGGTAGCCGGTGTTTACGAGCGGTCACGTCAATGGCTGGATCGTCTGGCGGGCGGTTGCTATCTGTTGTTTGGCGCGCATTTGGTGGCCAATCGCTGAGGCCGCTTCTGCGGCCTCGGCAACTGCCTCAATCTTTCAACGGGATGTACAGCTCGACCACGCTGCGCGGGTCCATCGGGCCGAAAAAGCGCTCGCCGCAATACTCGAACTCGATCCCTTCGGCGGGTGTCATGCCGGCGGCAGGCAGCCATTCGCTGTAGGCGGCGCGGAAGGTTTCCGGCAGCGTCGTGACGGTGCCGTGGTGTTCGACGCGAGCGTACCGACGAGCAGGTATCAGCAATTCGACCATGCCTGACACCAGTGGCGCATCGTGCCCCACCGGCAGGCCGGCGATGTAGCGCCATTGCCCGCCCTCCAGTGGTTGGCACACGCCGAACGTGCCGAGCGGTTCGTGCAGTCGGTGAATTTCCTCTTCTCGCGGCACAAAGCGCTGCCACATCTCGGCGATAGTGCCTGCGTCGTCCTGCTGCCAGGTCATGCCCATGATGCGCAGGGCCGGGTAGTCGACCCGTTCGGGTATTTGCATGGCCGGCAACGGACGATCCGGTTGTGCAAGATAACGGGTCAATTGTCCCAAGACGTTTTCACTGCGCTGGATATCGGCCTTCAATTGTTGCGCATGCTGTTCGAGCGCTTCACGCAGATTGATCACACTGTCCAGCCCGCCGTTGGCGGCCAGTGCACGAATCTCTTCCAGCGGCAGACCCAATTGTTTAAGCCAGATGATCCGCCCGAGCGTAACGATCTGTTCCGGCCGGTAATAGCGATAGCCGTTGTCGCGCCCGGTGGCCGCCGGGCTGAACAGACCGATGCTGTCGTAGTGGCGCAAAGTCTTGGTGGTGAGCCCGTGGCAGCGGGCCATTTGTCCGATGGTAAGCATGAAACCTCTCCTTTTGGCTGCTTGGGCTCAACGGTAAAGCTTGCCCCAAGGGCAAACTCAATCCCCCAACGCTTCCCCTTCACGCCGTGGATCCGCGCCACCGGCCAGTGACGCATTCCCCTGCGCATCCTTGACCCGCACGATCGCCTGGGTGCCGCTGGTCATGTCGATTTCGTTGACCGTGTGGCCCTTGTCCTTCAACGCCTGAATCAGTGCCGGGCTGAACTGGCCTTGTTCCAGTTCGGTCGGGCCGTTGCGGCTGCCGAAGTTGGGCAGGCTGATGGCGCTTTGCGGGTCGAGGTTCCAGTCGAGCAGGCCGACGGTGGTTTTCGCCACGTATTCGATGATCTGCGAACCGCCGGGAGAACCGACCGTTGCGACGAACTCGCCGCTGTTGCGATCGAAGATCAGCGTCGGCGCCATCGACGAGCGTGGGCGTTTGCCCGGTTCGACGCGGTTGGCGACTTTCTGCCCGTTCTCTTCGGGGATGAACGAGAAGTCGGTCATCTGGTTGTTCAGCAGAAAGCCCTGAACCATCAGGTGCGAGCCGAACGCGGCTTCGATGGTGGTGGTCATCGACACAGCGCCGCCGAGGTCATCCACCGCGACGACTTGCGAGGTGGAGATGCGCAGCGGCGAGCGGTCCGGGGCGTAGGCCACTTGCACGCCCGGCGGTGTGCCCGGTTTGGCGCTGCCCATGCTGCGTTCGCCGATCAGGCTGGCGCGGCTGGCGAGATAGCCCGGATCGACCAGGCCTTTGACCGGCACGGGCACGAAGTCGGTATCGGCGACGTATTGCGCGCGGTCGGCGTAGGCCAGACGTTCGGCTTCGGCGATCAGATGCACGGCTTGCGGATCAGGTTCGATGCCGGCCGGCTTATCGGTTTTCAACGGTTTGAGCGGTGTCAGGGAAAGACGTGGATCGCGGGTTTCCAGCGCCTGCAAGGTGCCGAGGATCTGCGCCACGGCGATCCCGCCCGACGACGGTGGCGGCATGCCGCAAACCTGCCAGCGTTTGTAATCGGTGCACAGCGGTGCGCGTTCTTTGGCTTTGTAACCTTGAAGATCATTCAGCGAAAGGCTGCCGGGGTTGGCGTGGCCCTGAACCTTGGCGACGATTTCCTCGGCAATCGGGCCTTTGTACAACGCGTCCGGGCCTTCGTTGGCGATGCGTTTGAGCACCGCAGCCAGCGCCGGGTTTTGCAGGCGCGTGCCGATTGCTTTGACGCTGCCATTGGCGTTGAGGAAGTATTTCGCCATCTCTGGCGACTTGCGGATCACCGGGTCTGATTCCAGCAGCGAATGCAAACGCGGGGAGATGGCAAAGCCTTGCTCGGACAGTTTGATTGCCGGCTCAAACAGCTTCGCCCATGGCAGTCGCCCATGTTGTTTATGCGCCATCTCCAGCGCACGCAACACGCCCGGCGTACCGACCGAACGACCGCCGATCTGTGCCTGCGGGAACGACATCGGTTGGCCGTCAGCTTGCAGGAACAGCTTCTCGGTGGCGCCGGCCGGAGCGGTTTCGCGACCGTCATAAGTGCGCACCTGTTTGCCGTCCCACAGCACGATCATCGCACCGCCACCGATCCCGGAAGATTGCGGCTCGACCAGCGTCAGCACCGCTTGCATGGCAATCGCCGCATCAATCGCCGAACCACCCTGACGCAGCATCTCGCGTCCGGCTTCAGCGGCGAGCGGGTTGGCAGCAGCGGCCATGTGTTTGCTGGCGTGGCGGGTTTGCAGATCGGTGCGGTAACCGGAGGCCGCTTCCGGAGCCAGTGGCAAGGTCGAGGAGGGCGGGGCGTTGCACGCGGTAAGGGTCAGGGCGCTGATGATCAGCGTCAGGGCTGGCAGGCGAAAGCGGCTCAAGGGCAAGGCTGAAAACACGCGGGCTCTCCGTCCGTGGGATAAAAGTCTGAGGGACTTTATCGACCGACTGTGTAGGACGCAAACCGCTGGTATGTTTCTCCTTCATGCCTTGGCGAGTTTTCTGTAGGGTCGGTGGCAATTGATTGACTACGAACATCCCCTTGTAGGAGTGAGCCTGCTCGCGATAGCGCTGGACCAGTCAGTATTGATGCTGAATGTAATTGCGCGATCGCGAGCAGGCTCACTCCTACAGTTCAAAGGCATAAAAATCACAAGAGGCCAAGAATGCACAGCGAGTTCCCCACCGAATCCAGCTACCGCGACCAACGAGAACAGTTCCTGGCCGCCGCCAATGCCGCCGGTGCCACGCTCACCTCCTACGCGCATCCGCGCTGCGGGCCATTCGGTGAACCGCTGAGCACCGACGTCGCCGTGCTCGGCGATCCGCAGGCCAAGCGTCGGCTGGTTGCGCTCAGCGGTACGCACGGAGTCGAGGGCTATTACGGCTCGGACTGTCAGATCGAATGGCTGAAAACCTTCAAGCCCGGTTCGCTGCCCAAGGATGTCGCGGTGGTGATGGTGCACCTGATCAACCCATGGGGTACGGCGTGGCTGCGGCGGGTGAACGAAGACAACATCGACCTCAACCGCAATCACCTCGACTTCACCGGGCCTCTCCCAGAAAACCGCGCTTACGCCGCACTGCATGAAATCTACGCGTGCAGCGACTTGAACGGCCCCGAGCGACAACGCGCCGATGCCTTGCTCGATGCGCAGATCAACGAGCATGGCTGGCCGGCGGTGATGTCGATTGTCGAGGGCGGTCAGCACAGCCATCCCGATGGATTGTTCTATGGTGGCCGCGCGCCGAGCTGGTCGAATCGTACGTTGCATCAAATCATCGAAGCGCATCTGGCTGGCGCTGAAACCGTGATGTGTTTCGACCTGCACACCGGCGCCGGTGAGTACGGTCATCCGATGTTGCTGACCATCACCCAGGCGCCTTACCCGGCACTCGCGCAGGCCCAGGCGATCTACGGCCCATGGCTCTACACCCTGCACACCGGCGCCGACACCCTGAGCGAAACTGGAGTGGCAGCGACGGCTACCGGTTACACCTCGCAGGCGCTGCTCAATGCGTTGCCCGACGTGCAACTGATGCCGTTCGTGATCGAGTGCGGAACGTATTCGGGGCCGGAGGTGCATCGGCATTTACGCGATGACCACTGGTTGCATCTGCATGGCGATCCGCTGGACGCGACGGGGCGGGGGATCAAGTTGAATCTGCTGGAGCAGTTTTATCCGGCGGATCCGGATTGGCGGGCGATGGTGGGGCTGCGGACTCGGCAGATTTGGGCGAAGGGGTTGTTAGCCCTGTCGACAGAGAAACCTGAGTAGATCAGGCATAGTCTTGAGGTGAGGAGCTTTATCTCCTCGCCTCAAATTCGGTGATTATCTCGAGGTGTAAATTAGCAATTATTGCTTAAACCCAAGCAATCCATTCGCGACGCGCCATTCTTTCACTGTCGCCGTGATGCCTTCAGGGGAGCATTGCGCCTCATCCTCTGGCCAATAGATCAAGTCAGTGCCTGCGGGATGTTCGGCCAGTTCACTGAAGTTATCTAACATATCCGCCAGCACTGTCTCTGACGTACCGTCTGTGTTTGAGATGAATATTTGCTGCAGCAGATAAATAAATTGCTCTTCCCTACAGTCAGAAATTTTCTTGGCCAAGTTGTTACTCCCGCTAAAAAATAAGTAAGTTCTTGGCGTGCTAACCCGTAATTTTTCGAAGTCGAGGAAACCTGCTCAGGTCCGGGCTGTTGATCGGGCGACGCGTCTCTATAATCCGGCGAGTTGTTAAGCACCCTTGAACCCTGGCGACCCCTGCGCCGCTCGCCAGTCTTTCACAATTCGCGTTACACCCTCGGGGGGAGTTATCCGCTCCAGATTCCGATAGTAGATCAGGTCCGAACCTGCTGGGTGCTCGCTGATTTTCTAGAAGTGCAACAGCAGCATGTCAGCACGATCATCGTTTTCAGTTTCTTCATCTTCCTTGGCGAGTTCTTCCAGCCGCGCGACGAACTCTGCCTCGGAAAATACTGCTTTTGGTAAAAGGAGTGAGCATATTTTGCGTTCGATAACTATTGCTTGAAACCCGGAAGTCCATTCGCAGCACGCCATTCTTTCACGGTTTCGGTGATGCCTTTCGCAGAGTCATCGGCATCTTCGGCCGGATAGAAAATCAAATCGGATCTTTCGGGATGTCCGCAAATAGAATTGAAGTGAAATACGAGTCTGCTTTCTTCCTTTTCGGTTTCACCGTTTCCCATGATGCGCTCAAGCAGCTCAATGAACTCTTGTTCCGTGTAATCCGAGAAGCTGCTTTTGATAAATGGATCGTTCAGATTGTCACCTTGTCCTTGATCCGACTCTGGATAGGGTGAGCCCCCGGCCTGTGTGCATAATCCACTGTCAGCTTGACTACATTCAGGTGTTTCCACCGCTGAACCCTGGTAAACCCTGCGCGGCTCGCCATTCCTTTACAGTCTTGGTGATGCCCTCGGCAGAGCTGTCTGCTGTTGGCTCGGGATAAAAAATTAAATCGGTTCCATCCGGGTGGGCAGTAACCTTCCTGAACTGTGCCAGCAACTCACCAAACTCTGCGTCTGAGCCACTCTTATTGGCGGTCCGTATCTTTTCGATGAAACAGATAAACTCGGCTTCTGTGTAGCTGGATATTTTTGCCACGATTTTTTCTGTGGGCAGGAAATTCACTGCTTGAAGCCAGGCAGTCCATTCGCGGCGCGCCACCTTTTCACGGTTTCAATGATTCCTTCGTTGGAATTATCTGCCCCATCTTCTGGGTAGTAGATCAAGTCCGTTCCATCTGGATGTTCAGTGATGGTGCAAAAGCGGGTTAACAGCGGGTCGAGAACTTCATCGGAAGCGTTTTTGTTGGCGGCTCGAATCTCTTGCAGAAAGCTTAGAAACTCTGCTTCGGTATAGTCAGAAAGACGGCTTTTCATTGAGTTATTTCCGATGAATATCTGCGTGGTTTTTTGGCGTGTTGATCCGCAAATTGTCTACGTGATAAACCTCGCCGCCCTTTGAAATTGGATCGACATGATGAATTTCAAAGGAGCCTTTTGAACCATTGGAATCCCTGTAGCGGGCCTTTGGCGCATTGCCATTCTGCATCCGTTCAATATTGTCCGGGATGAATTGGCTGCGCAAATCTGGATCATTCACAACCTCAGTCCAAAACGCCTTTCTGAAGGCATCAAAGCTTGAAAACTCCCGCCCCCTCAGCCTGTCCGCAATCCGTGTCGGAATCGGCGCACCGATCCCCGTTCCGGCTCCAGCAAGCCATATACCCGGAACATCCTCACCAATCCCAGTCACCGTACCCGGCGTCAGTCTGGCCGGCCTCGAAAACACTACATACAGCGACTTCAACCCAGTGTCCGCCGGAAACACCAGAATACAATCCTCGGCAGTAATGTCCTCGCCGGGCAGGCCTTCTATCTGGGTGTCCGTGTTCTCGGCAATCGGATGAACAAGGATCGTATTCAGTTGCTCGGCGTGTTCGGGATAGACCAGCGGCGGCATTGATCCCAGTGGCCCGCGTTGCGGCGTCCACAGAATCGTGATGCCGTTGAGCTTGGCCTCCATGGCGGTCTTGTCGCTGTTCCACTCGACTTTGACGGTACGCACCGAGTCATCGCCCGAGGCGCCGGAGTGGATGCCGTAAATCTGCATGGCGCCTTCGGCATCACGCCGGAACTGGAAGCGCACGCGAGTGCTGGCGCGGGTCATGCTGCGTAGTTGGTCATCGGTGTGCAGCGTGCCGTCGCCCATTCGGGTCGGCAGCATCCCGAGGACGAACACACTGGCCGGCCCAGCAGCGCCGTGAATGGCCCAGTTGAGGCGTTGTTGCAGAATCCCGCCGCCGGCCAAGCGGCCCAAGGCCAGATCGGCACCTATCGCGGTCGCGACAGCGGTGCTGGCGGAGGGAAAGAGCATGGCACCCGCGACCATGATCTTGCCGAAGTTGGCAGCGGACTCGGGCACCGTGCCGGCGTCCGTTCGGCACCAGTTACCCGGCGTGCAGGACTTGGCGAACACCTGATCTTCGCGGGGCCTGGGCGTTGGCCATTCATCCTTTTCGATGTACACCGGCTCCGGCGGGGGAGGCGGATTCCAAGCGGCCCATGAGCCGTTCCTTCTCGGACGTTTCCAAGGCCAGTCTTCATCGAAGAGAGATTTGAATCGAGCCATGACAACTCCCTGTATGGCTGTGAATCGAGCCAGGGAAGCTTGTCGGTCAGTCGGGATTTCGGGCAAACCGATGGGGTGAGTTTCAGGCGCCTGGATTTACGAAAAATCCGATTCGTACCTGGATCGAAGCCGTTTCCTACGGCGCTCTCTCAACCTGTTGATGGGCGATTGATCCGGATGAACCAGCGGTATTCCGGGCTTGTAGTCTTTCGGTTTGGATGGCGGGGCAGTCTGCATTTCTCCTACAGAATTTTCAGGTCGACAACTTACGCACTGCTGCCTGAGGATGGTTTCTATCGTTTTTTCCAGGATGGATTTCAGATGAAAAGGATGAGTTCGTTGCCATTCAACTCTATTTGCAGTCGGCCATTGTCATGAGTATTTCCAATGAGGATCGCGATTTTCTGGTGGCGATGGGCAGTCGCATTGCTCACTTACGCACCGTGCACGAGATCACACAGACTCGGTTTGCACGGGCTTTAAGTCTTTCCCGGCAGACCTTTCAGGGCTACGAGGAGGGCACGCGCAGCATGCCGGTCACGACGCTGGTGAAGATGGCATTTGCGCTTCGCGTGCCTGTTGAAGACCTGCTCGGGGTGCCCTCGTACACGGAGAAGCCCAGACGCAGTTTGACCTCGACGTGGTATCGACGGTTGCAGTCGATCAATGAGCTTTCGAAGGTTCAACAGAAGGTTATTGCGCAGATGCTCGACGCCCTGATCGCACAGGCAGCGACCAAAACGAGCGACGAAGAAAAAGAAGTTTGAAGTAATCCAAAGAACGCGGAACCAAGGTGCACCAATACCTTGGACAAACAGATTGAAGAGGCTTTTCTCGAGGCATAAAAAAACGGCCTACCTTTCGGTAAGCCGTTTTTAGTACTTGGTGGCTACACAGGGACTTGAACCCCGGACCCCAGCATTATGAATGCTATGCTCTAACCAACTGAGCTATGTAGCCAAGTGGCGCGCATTATTCCCCTGAAATGGAAAAGCGTCAAGCGTAAATTTAAAATTTTTTCTACGCTTTCAACCGTTTATCAAAATTACTGGCTCAGCAGGGGCGAAGGGCAGCGCTGGAACCAGCGGCTGGCCTGCTCATAAGCGTGCGCCAGTTGCAGAACCGCGAAGTCCGCCTGATGCCGGCCGATGATCTGCAACCCCATCGGCAACCCCTGTGCATTGAAGCCGGCCTGAACGCTCGCCACCGGGCAACCGGATAACGTGCCGGGGATGACCACCTCCATCCAGCGGTGATACGTGTCCATCGCCACGCCTTCAATCGACATCGGCCACGGCTGGGTTTTATCGAACGGGAAGACCTGGGCGCTGGGCAGCAACAGGTAATCGTAGCGTTCGAACAGTCGGGAAATCGCCCGATACCAATCACTGCGCACCACCGAGGCGGCGAACACTTCGCTGGCCGAAAGCTTCAGACCGTTTTCCACTTCCCAGATCGCTTCCGGTTTCAACAACGCGCGTTTCTGCGGATCGGCATAGGTTGCGCCCAAAGACCCGGCGACCATCCAGTGCCGCAACGTGCGCCAACTGCTCCACAGCCGCTCAGGCGCGAAGCCCGGCTCAACCGACTCAACGTGGCAGCCGAGGCTTTCAAAATCGGCAAAGGTCTTCTGACACAGCGACAGCACGCCGCTCTCCATCGGCAGATAACCGCTGAAATCCCCCAGCCAACCCATCCGGGTGCCTTTGAAATCCCGCTCCAACGGCTCCGCAAACGCCTCACCGGATTCAGCAATGGACAGCGGCGCCCGCGCATCGCCCCCAGCCTGCACCGACAGCAGCAACGCCGCATCCCTCACGCTGCGCGCCATCGGCCCTTCGTAACCCAACTGATCGAAAAACAGATCAGCACTGTCATCAAAAGGCACGCGCCCCTGCGACGGGCGAAAGCCAAAGATGTTGTTGAACGCCGCCGGATTGCGCAGCGAACCCATCATGTCGCTGCCATCCGCCACCGGCACCAGATGCATCGCCAGTGCGGCCGCCGCGCCACCGCTACTGCCACCAGCGGTTTTGCCCGGGTCAAAAGCGCAGCCAGTCGCACCAAACAACGGGTTGTAGCTTTGCGAACCGAGGCCGAATTCCGGGGTGTTGGTCTTGCCGATAATGATTGCGCCGGCAGTCTTGATTCGCTCGACCATGATGCCGTCGCGCTCGGGCACAAAATCCTTGTACAGCGGCGAACCCAGCGTGGTGCGAATGCCTTGAGTCAGCGAAAGATCCTTGATCGCATGAGGCAAGCCATGCATCCAGCCACGGTACTCGCCGCGCGCCAGTTCGGCATCGCGCTCATCGGCCTGAGCCAGCAGATGTTCCGGTGACTGCAGGCTGATCAGCGCATTCACCAGCGGATTGAAACGTTCGATATGGGCAAGGTAAGTCTGCATCACTTCCCGGCAGGAAACCTGGCGCAGGCGGATGCGTTCGGCGAGTTCATGGGCCTGCAACAGGACCAGTTCGCTGATGTTGTTAGCGTTCATTGCAAGCGGCCTTTCAGACGGCTGGAAAAACGCCCCGCCAGTGTGACGGGGCGATAGAGATCAACGCATCAGGTTGGTCCAGAGACGATCAGCGAGACGGATCGCGCCTTCGCCGCAAGTCTTGCTGAACACCACGTTGGTGCCCTCGGGGATGTGCAGTTCCGGCGCATCCTTGAGCGCTGCATCGAGGAACGGTTCGACGCCTTTGATCGGGCTCTGGTGCTTGAGGAAGTTCTGCGTCATTGCCGAGTTTTCCGGCTGGCTGAGGAAGGCGATGAACGCCTTGGCATTCGCCGGATTCTTGCTGCCGGTGGGGATGACCATGTTGTCGACCCAGGCCAGCACACCTTCTTTCGGGTAGAGGTATTTCAGCGTCGGTTTCATCTCGCGGGCGCGCATCGACGAACCGCCCCAGAACATCGACATGTCGATTTCACCGGAGGCGAGGTTCTCGCGAATCGAACCGGCCTTGGAGCTGTAGGTTTTCACGAACGGCTTCTGCGCCTTGAGCAGCGTCAGCACTTGCTGCATCTGTTTTGGGTCTTCGCTGCACAGCGGAATGTTCAAATAGAGGCTGGCCATGTCGACCATGTCGCTGACCGAATCGAACATGTTGATGCGCCCCTGCAACTCGGCTGGCGGCTCATACAAAACCTTGTAGCTGTCGGCCGGGCCTTTGTAGCGAGCGGAGTCCAGCACGACGCTGGTGGTGCCCCAGATGAACGGCACCGAATACGCGCCTTCCGGGTCCCAACTCGGTTTTTTCAGGTTATCCACAACGCTGGCGTAGTAGGGCTCTTTGACCGGGTCGAAGCGCTCCAGCAGGTTTTCCTTGATCAGGATCGGGATGAACTGGTGCGACGGAATCGCCACGTCATAACCGGCGCCGCCCTGTTTCAATTTCGCCAACAAAGTCTCGTTGGAGTCGTAGGAATCGACGGTGACTTCGATGCCGGTCTGCTTCTGGAACTTGGCGAGAATCTCCGGCGAAAAGTAGCCGCTCCAGCTCACCACGTTGAGTTTCTCGGCGGCCTGAACACTCGCGGCCATGCTCAGCGGCAATGTCAGGAACAACGAAGTGCCGACGCTTTTTATCCACTTGCTCATGCTATTTCCCCACAGGTCGTAGAAGGTTCAGGCGTTCTTTTTACCCAACAGATAAGAGAGGCTGACGAACAGCACCGAGACGCCGAGGATCAGCGTCGACACGGCGTTGACGTCGGGTGTCACACCCATGCGTAGCAGGCCGAAAATGAAAATCGGCAGGGTCGTGGTGCCGGCCTGCGAGACCATCATCGAGATCACGAAGTTATCCAGCGAGACGATAAAGGCCAGCATCAGCCCGGAGAAAATCCCCGGCATCAGCAGCGGCAAAGTCACTTTGCGAAAGGTTCGCCACGGGCCGGCGTAGAGGTCGGCCGAGGCTTGCTCCAGCGACAGGTCCATGTCGTTCAGCCGCGCCCGAATCGGCAGGTAGGCGAAGGGAATGCAGAACACTGTGTGCGCGATGATCAGGTTGCCGTAACCCAGCGACAGACCGATGGTGGAGAACAGCGCCAGCGTCGCCACACCGACGACAATTTCCGGCAGCACCAGCGGCAACATGATCGCGCCCATCGACAATTGCAGGCCCTTGAACTTGGCCCCGCGCGAGGTGCCGAGGGCGGCGAGGGTGGCAATTGCCGTGGCAATCATGCTGGCGCAGACGGCGATCAACAGGCTGTTGCCGGCGGCCTGGCGCAAGGCCTGATTGGCGAACGCGGCGCGATACCAGTCGAGGCTGAACCCGGTCCACACCGTCGCCGATTGGTTGGCGTTGAACGAGAACACCACCAGCACCACGATCGGTGCGTAGAGGTACAGATAAAACAGAAAACTGAAGCCGCCGAAGCCGGGGAAGTCCTGCACACCCAGCCCTTTGCGTTTGAATAGCGTGAGCATTACGCACCTCCTTTGGCGATGCGCTGGCGCTCGGCGCGCAGGGCATACACGGTCAGCACCAGCATCACGGCGGCCATCAGCACCAGCGACAGCGCTGCGCCAAACGGCCAGTTACGCGCATCGCTGAACTGCCGGAAGATCAGGTTGCCGAGCATCATTCGGGTGCCGCCACCGAGCAGTTCCGGGGCGATCATCGCGCCCAGGCACGGCACAAAGGTGAGGATGGCGCCGGCCAGAATCCCCGGTTTGGCGATTGGCAAAACCACTTTGCGTAACGTGCGCACACGTCCGGCGTAGAGATCCTGCGCCGCTTCGAGCAGGCGGATATCCATCTTTTCCAGCGTCGCGTAAATCGGCAGCACCACGAACGGCGCGTAGGTGTAAACCAGCCCCAGCAGCACCGCGCCGTCGGTGTAGAGCAACTGCAACGGTTCGTGAATAACGCCCTGGCCCATCAGGCTGTTGTTGATCACTCCGGTGTTACGCAGCAGCAAAATCCACGCATACGTACGGATCAACAGGTTGGCCCAGAACGGCACGGTGATCAGAAAGATCAACAAGCCACGCCGATGCGCCGGCTGCATGGCCAGCCACACCGCCACCGGAAAACCGATCAGCAGCGTGATGATCGTGGTCAGTCCGGCAATGCCGATCGAGCGCAGGGCGATGATCAGATACGAATCGGCAAACGCGAGGCTGTCGTCCAGTTGCCGCTCGAACAGCAGCGAGGTGTAAGCGTCACTGCTGAAGACTTTGTTGACCCCGCCGTAGGGGTTGGCCTCCATCAACGAATAGCCGATGACGATCAGAATCGGCACCAGCAGAAACAGGCCGATGGCGATCAGCGCCGGGCTGACGCCGAGGAAACTCTGGAAGGCTTTGCGGCGCTCCAGCGTGTTGGCAATCGGTAAGGCGTGCATGGCAATTCCTCCGGCTCAATCGTGCAGGACGCTGGCGCTTCCACGGTCGAACAACAGACCGGCCTGAGAACCGACGGCAAAGCGCAGGCTCTGGTCGACGCAATTGGGCGTACGCACGGTGAGGCGCGAACCGTCGCTGAGGCTGACCTGATATTGCAGGTCGGTGCCGAGGTAGATCTGCGCCTCGATCCGGCACGGCAATGCGGCCTCGGTGGTTGCCGCTACCAGATGCAGGCGTTCAGGACGTACCGACAAGGTGACGTTGGCGCCGACCTGTACATTGCTGCATGGTTGCGCCGGCAATGGGTGCCCCGCCGGCCCGGCGAACCACGCCTGACCGTCTTCCACGCGAGTGACGGTGCCTTCGATGAAATTGGTTTCGCCTATGAAGTCGGCGACGAAGCGATTGCGCGGCCGTTCGTAGATGTCCTCCGGCCGCCCGACCTGCTGCACTTCGCCTTCGGACAACACGGCGATGCGATCGGACATGGTCAGCGCTTCCTCCTGGTCGTGGGTGACGAAGATGAAGGTGATGCCGGTTTTTGCCTGAATGGTTTTCAACTCTTCGCGCATGGCCTGACGCAGCTTGAGATCGAGCGCGGAGAGCGGTTCATCGAGCAGCAACACTTTCGGATGCGGCGCCAAGGCGCGGGCAAGGGCGACACGTTGTTGTTGGCCGCCAGACAGTTGCGCCGGTTTTCGATTGGCGAAACGTTCCATCTGCACCAGCGCCAACATCTCGCTGACGCGCTCGGCGATCTGCGCTTTGGTGATGACTTTGCCCATCGGGTGCGATTCGAGGCCGAAAGCGAGGTTCTCGGCGATGGTCATGTGCGGGAACAGCGCGTAATGCTGGAACACCGTGTTGACCGGGCGCTGGAAGGGCGGACGATCAGCGATGTTTTCGCCGTAGAGCAGGATCTCGCCTTCAGTGGGAAATTCGAACCCGGCAATCATCCGCAGCAGCGTGGTCTTGCCGCAGCCGGACGGGCCCAGAAGGGTGAAGAATTCGTTGTCGCGGATGTCCAGGTCGATGCTTTTCAGCGCCACCGGACCTGTGTGCGGATCACCGTAAACCTTGCGCACTGAGCGGATCGAGACCGCCAGCGTTTGCAGCGAATGCAGGGCATTCATGCGTTACCTCCGATTCCCCCATCGCCTGCGACTCGCTATGAAAAAGCGCCGCCGTCGGGCCATGGATATTATTTTTTTGGGCAGGATCGAGATTGCGTTCGGGTGTGAAACCAGCTGTTTTTTTGTTCTGCTGTGGCTCGATTATCAGCCAGGGGTTGCGCGGCGCGACACTTCAATTTAAACATGGCAGGTGTTAGTTAATTTAACAGCCGAAGGTGCCAGGAATCATGCCCGACCACCGTTTGCCGCCGCTCAACGCGGTGCGTGCCTTTGATGCGGCAGCCCGGTTGGGCAGCTATGTCGAAGCCTCGAAAGCCCTGCACGTGACCCAGCCTGCGATTGGCCGGCATGTGAAATTGCTTGAGGACTGGTTGGGCATTCAACTGTTCGAGCGCACCTCGCGCGGGGTCAACCTGACGCCGGCGGGGGAGAAGTACCACCGCAAGATCAGCGCCGCATTGCAGTTGATCATCGAGGCCGGCAAGGAAGCCCGGCCTAAAGACGCCGAGCGCTGGTTGCGGATCATGGTGGTGCCGGGTTTCGCCAAGCGCTGGTTGATGCCTAGGATCGAAGCGCTGCGCCATCTGCGCCCGGGATTGAAACTGGCGATCGAGCCGAATTCGACCTTCACCGAAGTGGATGGCAAAAGTGCGGATCTGGGTATCGTCTACGGCCTCGACGGGCAATATGCCGACTCACGGGAAGCGCTGATTTGTCCGCGAGTTTTTCCGATTTGCACGCCGACGTATCTGGCCAGCATCGCACCGATCAACGGTCCGGCCGATCTGGTCGGACACGAACTGATCCACGTCGATGACGGTGAATGGTGGAACCTGTGGTTCGCCGCCCACGACCTCGATATCCATCTCAATTCCGACATGCTCTACGTCAACAATGACCACGCGCTATCAGTCGCCGAGAGCGGGCAAGGCATCGCGCTGGCCAACGAGGTGCTGGTGCGCCATGAACTCGCCAGCGGCAAACTGGTGCGCGCGGTAGACGCTCAGGTGAAGCTGGAAAGCTATCGGGTACTCACGCCGTCCGCCGAACTCTCGGCGGACGTGGCGTGGTTTATTCAATGGCTCAAGGCCGAACTGGAAACGGATTTCCCCGAGGCCGTGATCAATTGAGGCGGAAGCGCGCGGTGTTGTCACTCAGCGCCTTGCTGCCCTGGCTCAGGGTGTCCGCTGCAAGGTTTACCGCACGTGCGCCTTCGAGCAAACGCACAGCGGCTTGATCGACCTGCTGGATATTGCCGCTGACTTCATCAGCGGTGCTCGCCTGTTCTTCAACCGCCGTAGCGATATGCGCCAACGTGTCGGTGACGCTCTGCACGGCGCTGGCGATTTCGCCCAAACGCTCACCGAGGCCGGTGACCGACTCGGCATCGGTTTGCGCCTGACCGCACGCGGCTTCCATCAAACTCACGGCTTCGTTGACCGTGGCGCGCAAGCTGTCGACGGTGCCGGCGATCTGCGCGGTCGACGATTGTGTGCGTTGCGACAGACTGCGCACCTCATCAGCCACCACAGCAAAGCCGCGACCCTGCTCACCGGCGCGTGCCGCTTCAATCGCTGCGTTGAGCGCGAGCAGGTTGGTCTGTTCGGCGACACCGCGAATGGTGTCGACCACCAGTTGAATCTGCTGGCCTTGCTCGCTGACCCGGCCCAATGCCGCTGCGGTGTCGTTCAAACGCTGATTGAGTTGCTGAATACTCGCCGTGGTGCGCTGGCTGTCGCGGCTACTGTCGGCGGCGATACGCCGAGTGTGCTGAGCGCTGCCGGAGGCCTGTTCGCAGCTTTGCGCCACGCCTTGCGAGGTGGCGGCCAATTGCGTGGCGGCAGCGGCGATCTGGCTGATCTGCAACTGTTGCGCTTCAACTTCGCCGAGAGCGCCGCTGGAGTGCTCGTTGAGGCTGCGCACCGCGTTGCTCAGTTGCGAGGTCTCGTGATCGACGCCAAGCATGCTTGTGCGCAGTTGCACCACGGCAACGTTGAGCGCGTTGCTGATCGCCGCCAATTCGTCGCGACCCACCACCGGCACTTGCAGGCTCAGATTGCCGTCACGCAACGCTTCGGCAAGCACTGTAATGCCGCTGGCGCTGCGGCGGATCGAGGCTTGCAGGCAGATGAACAGATACAGCGCCGCGAGCAACAGGCAGCCGAAGATTGCCGCGACGAGGATGAACTGGCGGATCGCCGAGTTGTGGTAGGCGTCGAGTCGCTGATCCAGCGACACCAGCGATTGCTGGCGTAGGGCGGCGAGGTCGCTCAGCAACGCGTCGAGGCCGCGTTCGAAGTCTTCCGGTTTGAGATTGATGCTGCCGCCGAACACGCCGTCATCAAGGACCTTCAAACCGCTGTCGAGGTGTTTCAGGCTGTCGTGGTATTGGCTGGCCCAGCTCTGCTGGTCTTTCGGCAGGCGCGCTTCGAGCAGCGTGGCGGTTTTGACCAGTTGCTCGCGGGCATCGCCGATGCGGCTGCGCAGGTCGCGCAATTGCAAACGGCTTTGCAAGGTGAATTGGCCGGAGACGACCGAGGCTTGCCCTACGGCAGCGAGTCGGCCGACGCGTTCGATCAGGTCTGGCGCGTGTTGCGTGGAAATCTGCGTCAGCAGATAGGTTTCCAGCCACGGTGCGAGGGTCAGGCGATTGTCCATGACGATCTGCTCGCGCAACGCTTGCAGGGCGCTGAGGGCGTTGGTGAAGCGGTCGTAGCCATCCGGCCACCAACCGACACCGCTGAGGTTTTTCGAGTCCAGGCCGTTGAGTGCGCTTTGCAGCGCCTGATAGCGGGCCAGGGTTTCGCCTTCGGCACCTTCGTGGTTCAACGCGTTGCCCAAGTCCGTGGTGGCTTGCAGCACTGCCGGTTGTACCGCGTCGAACGCACCCATGGCGGCGAGCGTGGCCGGTGTCGGCTGACGATTGGTTTCCGTGGCACGCCAGCGAGCGGCGCGGTCGCGTTGCGCGGCGAGCAGGTTGTCCAGCGCATCGAGGGCGAGCAACTGCCGCACGCCGGCACGTTCGCCGGAAATCAGATTGAGCTTGTCGCGATAGTCCTGGCCGATCATCAACAGGCTGCCGGCCAATGGCAGGATAAACAGCAGAAACAACAGCTGGAATTTACGCGCGAAACCAAACCGCCCCAGCAATTTGATCCCCGGTGAAAGGAAAGCCTGCATGCCCCATGACTCCTCTGGACACCACGCACCATCGGCGTGCATCGCGGTCGTTCGACGTTGATGTTGTGCCCTGCTAAAAGGCCTCGAAAGTTCACTCTCGCCCGCTCTGTAGGCCGGCTCTGTAGCGAAACTTCCCATTGTCGGTTGCCTTTGTAAGGCGCCCGCGTTCAAGGGATGAAGCAAGGCAAGATTCAGACCATGGCGTTGAGCTATCACTTTGCAGTCGACGATCAGTCAGTTAGTTAGCTGGCTAAGGGGATGGCGCTGGCGCACCGAAAAATGGCACATTGGCGCACCTGCCTGCGTGCACCCATCTGTTGTCCGGAAACTTCCATGTCTACCAGCAACGTTCAGACCGCCGCTGCCTCGGCGCCCGCTGCTCCGCAAAGCAGCCCATTGGTGATGCGTATCATCGGCGCCGTGGCGTTGGCGCATTTGATCAATGACCTGATTCAGTCGGTGTTGCCGTCGATCTACCCGATGCTCAAGGCCAAATACGATCTGAGCTTTACTCAAGTCGGCCTGATCACCTTGACCTTTCAACTGACCGCGTCGCTGTTGCAGCCGTGGGTCGGTTATCACACTGACCGGCATCCGAAACCGTGGCTGTTGCCGGTAGGCTCGATTTGCACGCTGATTGGCATCGTGATGATGTCGGTGGTCGGCAGCTTTCCTATGATTCTGCTGGCGGCGGCGCTGATCGGTATCGGCTCCTCGACCTTTCACCCCGAGGCCTCGCGGATTGCGCGCCTGGCTTCGGGCGGACGCTTTGGTCTGGCGCAATCGACGTTCCAGGTCGGCGGTAACGCAGGTTCCGCGTTCGGCCCGTTGCTGGCGGCGGCGATCATCATTCCGTTCGGTCAGGGCAATGTGGCGTGGTTTGGCTTGTTCGCGGTGTTTGCGCTGTTCGTGCTGTACCGCATCAGTCGCTGGTACGCCCATCACCTCAACCTGTTCAAGCTCAAGGCCGGCCAGGCAGCGACTCATGGTTTGTCGAAGGGCAGGGTGACCAGTGCGCTGGTGGTGCTGGGGCTGTTGGTGTTTTCGAAGTATTTCTACATGGCCAGCCTCACCAGCTATTTCACCTTTTACCTGATCGAGAAGTTCGACCTGTCGGTGGCCAGTTCGCAGTTGCACCTGTTCCTGTTTCTCGGTGCGGTGGCGGCGGGGACGTTCTTCGGCGGGCCGATCGGCGACAAGATCGGGCGTAAGGCGGTGATCTGGTTCTCGATCCTTGGTGTGGCGCCATTTACCTTGCTGATGCCCCACGTCGATCTGTTCTGGACCAGCGTCCTCAGCGTGGTGATCGGCTTCATTCTGGCCTCGGCGTTCTCGGCGATTGTGGTTTATGCGCAGGAGTTGGTGCCGGGCAATGTCGGGATGATTGCCGGGGTGTTCTTCGGTTTGATGTTCGGGTTTGGCGGGATTGGTGCGGCGTTGCTCGGGCATCTGGCGGATGTGCATGGGATTGAGTATGTGTATTTCCTCTGCTCGTTCCTGCCGTTGTTTGGCGTGTTGGCGATCTTCTTGCCGCGCACCAAAAAGGCCTGACCTCACACAATTAAAACTGTAGGAGTGAGCCTGCTCGCGATAGCGGTGTGTCAGTCAGCACATCTGTAGCTGATAGAACGCAATCGCGAGCAGGCTCACTCCTACAGGGAAATGTGTTGGGCCATAAATTTCAGGCACAAAAAAGCCGCGTATCAAACGCGGCTTTTTCTTGGGCGTAACGCTTACACGTTGAAACGGAAGTGCATCACGTCGCCGTCTTTGACGATGTAGTCCTTGCCTTCCAGACGCCATTTACCGGCTTCTTTGGTACCGGCTTCGCCCTTGTACTGGATGAAGTCGTTGTAGGCGATCACTTCGGCGCGGATGAAGCCTTTCTCGAAGTCGGTGTGGATCACGCCAGCAGCCTGAGGTGCGGTGGCACCGACTTTGACGGTCCAGGCGCGGACTTCTTCGACACCGGCGGTGAAGTAGGTCTGCAGGTGCAGCATTTCGTAGCCGGCGCGGATCACGCGGTTCAGGCCAGGCTCTTCCAGGCCCAGGGCCTCGAGGAACATGTCCTTCTCTTCGCCGTCATCCAGCTCGGCGATTTCCGCTTCGATCTTGTTGCACACCGGAACGACCATGGCGCCTTCTTCTTCGGCGATAGCCTTGACCACGTCCAGGTGCGGGTTGTTCTCGAAACCGTCTTCAGCGACGTTGGCGATGTACATGACCGGTTTGGTGGTCAGCAGGTGGAAGCCCTTGATCACTGCTTTTTCGTCAGCGCTCATGTTCTTCATCAGGCTGCGTGCAGGCTTGGCTTCGGTGAAGTGCGCGATCAGTTGCTCAAGCAGGGCTTTCTGAACGACTGCGTCCTTGTCACCGCCCTTGGCGTTACGCGCGACTTTCTGCAGTTGCTTCTCGCAGCTGTCGAGGTCGGCGAAGATCAGTTCCAGGTCGATGATTTCAATGTCGCGTTTCGGGTCGACGCTGTTGGAAACGTGGATCACGTTGTCGTCTTCGAAGCAGCGCACCACGTGAGCGATGGCGTCGGTCTCACGGATATTCGCGAGGAACTTGTTGCCCAGGCCTTCACCTTTCGAGGCGCCGGCAACGAGGCCCGCGATGTCGACGAATTCCATGGTGGTCGGCAGGATGCGCTTCGGATTGACGATGGCCGCCAAGGCTTCCAGACGCGGGTCCGGCATCGGCACGATGCCGCTGTTCGGCTCGATGGTGCAGAAGGGGAAGTTCTCGGCCGCGATACCGGATTTGGTCAGGGCGTTGAACAGGGTGGACTTGCCGACGTTAGGCAGGCCGACGATGCCGCAATTGAATCCCATGGTGTTTCCCCTCGGATAAGAGTCAGGCCTTCTGGCTGTGCAGGTTTTTCATCGCGCGGTTCCATTCACCGGCGAGGATATCCGGCAGCACGCCGAGGGCAAAGTCGATGCTGGCATCGAGTTTTTCCTGTTCGGCGCGTGGCGCACGACCCAGGACGAAATTTGAAACCATACTGGCGACGCCCGGGTGGCCGATGCCAAGCCGCAGACGGTAGAACGTATTCTGATTGCCCAGTTGCGCAATGATGTCGCGCAACCCGTTGTGACCGCCATGGCCGCCGCCCTGCTTGAGCTTGGCGACGCCCGGAGGCAGATCGAGTTCGTCATGCGCCACCAGGATTTCTTCAGGCTTGATGCGGAAGAATCCGGCGAGTGCCGCCACGGCCTGGCCGCTGCGGTTCATGTAGGTGGTGGGAATCAGCAGACGAACATCCTGACCTTGATGCGAGTAGCGCCCGGTCAGGCCGAAATATTTGCGATCGGCGACAAGGTTGACACCTTGTGCAGCTGCGATGCGCTCAACAAAAAGGGCCCCTGCGTTATGCCGGGTCTGGTCGTATTCGGCGCCTGGATTTCCCAGGCCAACGATCAGTTTGATGGCAGTCACGATAGGGGCCCTTCCTTTGGAGTTGTGGATAACATCGCCGTCAGTGAGTGCGGCGAAAGTGGACGAAAAACTTCATTTACTCAAGAGTAAACGCCGCGTTCTCGCCCGCTTTCTCGCTACGTTTCGGTCCGCGATGTTTCCTCAAGCTCCGGCAATACAGAGTGAATTACTCTGCAGCGCCTTCTTCAGCTTCTGGAGCAACGCGTGGAGCGTGTACGTTTGCAACAGCTTTGTCGTCGCCGTGAGCCAGTGCAACGAACTCAACGCCTTTAGGGGCTTTGAGGTCGGACAGGTGAACGATCGCGCCGATTTCCAGAGCCGACAGGTCGACTTCGATGAACTCAGGCAGATCTTTCGGCAGGCAGGTCACTTCGATTTCGTTCAGGACGTGCGAGATTTCGCCGCCTTTCTTGATCGGAGCTTCTTCACCGACGAAGTGAACTGGCACGATAGCGGTCAGTTTCTGACCGGCTACAACGCGTACGAAGTCAGCGTGCAGCACGTGGCCTTTAGATGGGTGACGTTGCAGAGCTTTGATGATGACGTTCTGCTTGGTGCCGCCAACGTTCAGTTCGATAACGTGGCTGTAAGCAGCATCGTTTTCGAGCAGTTTGGCAACTTCTTTGGCCAGCATGCTGATGGATTCAGGGGCTTTGTCGCCACCGTAAACAACAGCTGGAACCAGAGCGGCGAGACGACGCAGGCGGCGGCTCGCACCTTTCCCCAGGTCGGAACGCACTTCAGCATTCAGAGTAAAATCGTTCATTTTGTATCTCCAAAATAGCCATGACCGAGTGGCGTTTGCGACCAGCGCCGAACACGGTATGGGCAAAAAAGCCCCGCCCCGACAGGAATGCCGGGGCGGGGCGCTTTTCGTCAACGAGACATTTCGAGAAGGGCAGGGCCCTTAACGGAACATCGCGCTGATCGATTCTTCATTGCTGATGCGGCGAACCGCTTCGGCAACAACCGGTGCGATATCCAGTTGACGGATACGTGCACAGGCTTGTGCTGCAGCGGACAGCGGGATGGTGTTAGTCACCACCAGCTCGTCCAGCACGGAATTTTCGATATTCTCGATGGCCCGACCCGAAAGCACAGGGTGTGTGCAGTAAGCAAAGACCTTGGCTGCGCCATGCTCTTTCAAGGCCTTGGCCGCGTGGCACAGAGTGCCGGCGGTATCGACCATGTCATCGACCAGAATGCAGGTACGCCCTTCGACATCACCGATGATATGCATCACTTCAGAGTGATTGGCTTTCTCACGGCGTTTGTCGATGATCCCGAGGTCCACGCCCAGCGACTTGGCAACAGCACGTGCACGCACGACGCCACCAATGTCCGGGGACACGATCATCAGGTTTTCGAAGCGCTGATCTTCAATGTCATCCACCAGAACCGGGGAGCCGTAGATGTTATCTACCGGAATATCGAAGAAACCCTGAATCTGGTCAGCATGCAGATCAACCGTGAGAACACGGTCGATGCCGACTACGGTAAGCATGTCAGCAACGACTTTCGCGCTGATAGCCACACGTGCGGAACGCGGACGGCGATCCTGACGGGCATAACCAAAATAAGGAATAACAGCAGTGATACGAGTAGCCGAGGAGCGGCGGAAGGCATCAGCCATCACTACCAGTTCCATCAGGTTATCGTTGGTCGGGGCGCAAGTCGGCTGAATAATGAAAACGTCTTTACCGCGAACGTTTTCATTGATCTCGGCAGTAATTTCGCCGTCGGAAAATTTACCGACAGAGATGTCACCGAGAGGGATATGCAGCTGACGTACAACACGCCGAGCCAGATCGGGGTTAGCGTTCCCCGTAAAGACCATCATCTTGGACACGCGCAGTACCTAGAGGCTGAGGGTAACCTGGATGAGTATAGAAAATGGCAGGGGCGGCTGGATTCGAACCAACGCATGGCAGGATCAAAACCTGCTGCCTTACCGCTTGGCGACGCCCCTGTATCTGTTGCATCAAGTGCCGAGCACTTGGTTCCTTTAGAGCAGACTTTGCAGCTTGCGATGCAACATCGAAACGTTGCTTCCTTTTGCTACAAACCCTGTAAGGGTCTCTGTCAGAAGGGCCGAGACTTTATCAGCTTCAGCTTTGCTTGGGAAGCCCCCAAACACACAACTTCCAGTTCCGGTGAGCTTTGCTTCGGTAAATTTACCTAACAAATCCAATGCGTTACGTACTTCCGGATAACGCCTTGCAACCACCGGCAAGCAGTCATTTCGACTGTTTCCCTCGGGAACGGGGCGCACTTTAATGGGCGGCGTGTTACGTGTCAACAAAGGATCGGAAAAAATTTCTGCCGTACTTACAGAGACTTGCGGCACGAGTACCAGATACCAAGGTTCTTCGGGATCGACAGGGGTGAGTTTTTCGCCCACGCCCTCGGCAAACGCCGCGTGGCCACGGACGAAAACCGGCACGTCAGCACCAAGCGTCAGGCCCAGTCCGGCCAGGCGATCCTCATCCCACCCCAACTGCCACAAATGATTGAGCCCGAGCAAAGTGGTTGCCGCGTTCGAACTGCCGCCACCAATGCCGCCGCCCATGGGCAGCACCTTGTCGATCCAGATGTCGATGCCGAGCGCACAGCCAGATTGTGCCTGGAGCATTTTTGCTGCGCGCACGATCAGGTTGCTGTCGTGGGGAACGCCTGCGAATTCAGTGTGCAGTTGAATCACGCCGTCATCGCGCACGGCAAACGTGATTTCATCGCCGTAATCGACAAACTGAAACAGTGTCTGCAACTCGTGGTAACCGTCTTCACGGCGACCAAGAATGTGCAGCATCAGATTGAGTTTGGCCGGCGAGGGCAGGGTCAGACGTGCAGCGGTCATGGGTTATTGCCCCAACTTGCGCGGTTGCCAGGTTTTGATCACCAGCGTTACGTCGAGGTCGGTGCCGTGCAGCTTGATGCGTTCTGGCAACCAGTAACCATTTTGTTCGGTGTAAGCGGTGTATTCGACTTTCCAGCCATCCTGTTCAAGGTTGGCCAGACGGCTGTCGGCGTCCAGATTCAGGCGGCTTTTGCTGTCTGGTGCAGGCAGGCCACGGACCCACCAGGCCAGATTCGACACCGGCAATTTCCAGCCCAGTTGCTCTTCAAGCAAAGCTTCCGGCGATTGCGATTCGTAGCGACCCTGGTTGGCGACTTCCAGCGCCACCTTGCCCGGACGCCCGGTCAGACGTGCCGCGCCGCGACCCAGCGGGCCGGACAGGCGGATGTCGTAGTAATCCTGACGTTGCAGCCAGAACAACGTGCCGCTACCGGAATCTTTCGGTGCGCGGATGCCGATCTTGCCGTCAATCTGCCAGCCGTCGAGGCCGGTCAGCTGTTGTTTGTTCGCGGCCCATTGAGCGGGACTGCCGTGGCCCTCGACCGATTCGCGAGTACCAAAACCCGAGCAGCCAGCGAGCAGGGCGATGAAGCTGAAAACAATAACGTGGCGCAAAAACATGAGTTAAAGAGTCTCGGATCCGGTCAGGCGCTTGATGGTGCTGCGCAGAATGGTGCTGTCGGGCTGATCCTTGAGGAATTTGCCCCAGACTTGCTTGGCTTCACGCTGGTTGCCCTTGACCCACAACACTTCGCCCAGATGCGCGGCGACTTCGTGGTCAGGGAAACGCTCCAGCGCCTGGCGCAGGTATTTCTCGGCGTCGTCCAGATTGCCCATGCGGAAGTTCACCCAGCCGAGGCTGTCGAGTACCGCCGGGTCTTCCGGATTGATCTGGTGTGCCTGCTCGATCAGCGCTTTGGCTTCAGCGTAACGAGTCGTGCGATCGGAAAGGGTGTAGCCCAGAGCGTTCAGCGCCATGGCGTTGTCCGGGTCACGCTTGATGATCAGGCGCAGGTCTTTTTCCATCTGCCCCAGGTCATTGCGTTTTTCCGCGAGCATGGCGCGGGTGTAGAGCAGATTCAGATCGTCCGGGTATTGCAGCAAGGCTTGCTGCAAGGTTTTCCAGGCCTTGTCGTCCTGTTTATTGGCCGACAGGGTTTCCGATTCGATCAGGTACAACTGGATCGCGTAATCGGGTTGTGCGTCGCGCTCGGCCGCCAGTTTGCTTTGTGCTTCGGCGGTTTTGCCGTTGTTCATCAGGATATCGGCCTGACGCAATTGCGCCGGCAGATAATCATTACCCGGGCCGACCTGGGCGTATTCGATCAATGCGCCTTGCGGGTCGTTGCGTTCTTCGGCGATGCGACCGAGGTTCAAGTGCGCCGAATCAACGTGGCTTTCCCGGGCGATCAGGTCTTCCAGATACCCTTTGGCCTCATCCCAGGCCTTGGCTTCCAGGCATACCAGCGCCAGCGAGTAGCGCAGTTCGTCGTCTTCCGGGTATTGCTGAACGAGGCTGGAGAACTCGGCCTTGGCGTCGTCCATCCGGTCCTGTTCGACCAGCGTGCGCGCATAGGTCAGGCGTAGACGCTTGTCGTCCGGGTACTTCTTGATGCTTTTGCGCAGCAGCGGCAGTGCTTCGTCACCACGATTCATGGTTTGCAGCAGGCGTGCGCGCAGCAGAATCGGGGCGATTTCGCCGTCTTCCGGTGGATTGTCTTCAAGCAGGGTCAGCGCCGCTTTGTTGTCGCCGTCCTGCTGCAAGAGCAGGGCCTTGCCGAAAATCAGCTGGCTGTTCTTCGGGTGGCGTTGCAACAAACGGTCGAAACTTTTCATCAGACCGTTGCGGGTCTCCTGATCGGTATCGGCTGCCGATAGCGCGAGGAAGTCGAAATGGGTGTCGCCCTTGCCCTGCAGGACTTTCTCCATGTAGACCATCGAGTCGTCGTAACGCCCGGCGCGGGCCAGTTGCACGGCGGCGGCGCGTTGCGCTTCGAGATCGTCCGGAGCGTTTTTCGCCCAGATAAGCGCAGTATCCAGCGCTGGCTGATCCGCGCCGAGGTATTCGGCGATACGGAACGCGCGCTCGGAAACGCCGGGATCCTGCGTATTGATGGCCTGGGTCACGTAGTTGTCCAGGGCAATGTCGAAACGATTGCGCTGGCCAGCGAGTTCGGCGCTCAGCAGGCTGAACACGGTTTCTTCGCTGAACGAGCTGTAAACCTTGGGCTTTTCAGGCGCGGGCGTGGTGTCTTCGACCGGTGAGGCACCGTCCTGCGAAACGGGGGCCATGGCCTGGCAGCCGCTGAGGAAGACAAAAGCAAGGAGCAACGCGGAGGATCTATTCATATAGGAAGAGGACGACTAACCTGCGGTCGGATCATCATGACACAAGCCTTCGGCCAAACATAACCGAGTCTCAATTGTGCCCATTATAGGGGCTGACAATTGGGACAATAGTCAGCGGTAGTTGTTCTGAATCTGACGAAGGTGGACAATTGCCGGCTTCACGTCACCATCAGCGACCTTGAATGGCCTTCCTTGCACTTGGTATTAACCACAAGACTGCTTCAGTAGACGTCCGCGAGCGCGTGGCCTTTACCCCTGAGCAGCTGGTTGAGGCCCTGCAGCAGCTCTGCCGAATTACCGACAGCCGCGAAGCTGCGATCCTCTCCACCTGCAATCGCAGTGAGCTTTATATAGAACAGGATCAGCTTTCTGCGGATATCGTGCTGCGCTGGCTGGCCGACTATCACCATTTAAGCCTCGATGAGCTGCGCGCGAGTGCTTATGTGCATGAAGATGATGCGGCAGTTCGTCACATGATGCGCGTCGCCTCCGGGCTCGACTCGCTAGTGCTGGGCGAACCGCAGATTCTCGGCCAGATGAAATCGGCCTACGCCGTGGCCCGCGAGGCCGGCACCATCGGCCCGTTGCTGGGGCGACTGTTTCAAGCGACGTTCAACGCCGCCAAGCAAGTACGCACCGACACCGCCATCGGCGAAAACCCGGTGTCCGTGGCATTTGCCGCAGTCAGCCTGGCCAAGCAGATTTTCAGCGACCTGCAACGCAGCCAGGCCTTGCTGATCGGCGCCGGCGAGACCATCACCCTGGTCGCCCGTCACCTGCATGAGCTGGGGGTCAAGCGCATTGTCGTCGCCAACCGTACGCTGGAGCGCGCCAGCCTTTTGGCTGAACAGTTCGGAGCTCACGCGGTGCTGCTCTCGGACATCCCGGCAGAGCTGGTGCGCAGCGACATCGTCATCAGTTCGACCGCCAGTCAGTTGCCGATCCTTGGCAAAGGCGCGGTCGAGAGCGCATTGAAGCTGCGCAAGCACAAACCGATCTTCATGGTCGACATTGCCGTTCCCCGGGATATCGAACCGGAAGTCGGCGAGTTGGACGACGTTTACCTCTATAGCGTCGATGATCTCCACGAAGTGGTCGCCGAAAATCTCAAGAGCCGCCAGGGTGCAGCCCAGGCGGCCGAAGAAATGGTCTCGGTTGGCGCCGACGATTTCATGGTGCGCCTGCGCGAGCTGGCAGCGGTCGACGTGCTCAAGGCCTATCGTCAACAGAGCGAGCGTCTGCGTGACGAAGAGCTGCAAAAGGCCCTGCGTCTGCTGGCCAACGGCGGCAACGCCGAAGACGTGCTCGGGCAACTGGCCCGTGGCCTGACCAATAAACTCTTGCATGCGCCCAGCGTGCAATTGAAAAAGCTTTCTGCCGAAGGCCGCCTCGATGCGCTGGCCATGGCCCAGGAACTCTTTGCCCTCGAGGGCTCACCGGATAGCTTTTCGGATAAAAAACCGCAATGAAAGCGTCACTGCACAATAAGCTGGACACCCTCCAGGATCGTTTCGAGGAACTGACCGCGCTGCTCGGCGACGGCGAAATCATTGCCGATCAGGCCAAGTTCCGCGCCTACTCCAAGGAATACGCCGAACTCGAACCGGTCGTACACGCCTATCAAAAGCTGCTCAGCGTACAAAGCGATCTTGAAGGCGCGCAGGCGCTGCTCAAGGACAGCGACCCGGACATGCGCGAAATGGCCGTGGAAGAAGTCCGCGAAGCCAAGGAATTGCTGATCACCCTGGAATCCGACCTGCAACGCATGTTGCTGCCCAAGGACCCGAATGACGGCCGCAACGTCTTCCTCGAAATTCGCGCCGGCACCGGCGGCGACGAGGCGGCGATCTTCTCCGGCGATTTGTTCCGCATGTACTCGCGTTATGCCGAGCGTCGCGGCTGGCGTGTGGAAATTCTCTCGGAGAACGAAGGCGAACACGGTGGCTATAAAGAGGTCATCGCCCGCATCGAAGGCGACAACGTTTACGGCAAGTTGAAATTCGAGTCCGGCGCGCACCGTGTACAGCGTGTGCCCGCCACCGAATCCCAAGGCCGTATCCACACCTCGGCCTGCACCGTGGCAGTGTTGCCTGAGCCGGACGAGCGCGAAGCCATCGAGATCAACCCGGCGGATTT
The DNA here is from genome assembly GCF_018326005.1 of Pseudomonas sp. Seg1. Lineage (NCBI taxonomy): Bacteria > Pseudomonadati > Pseudomonadota > Gammaproteobacteria > Pseudomonadales > Pseudomonadaceae > Pseudomonas > Pseudomonas sp. Seg1. The sequence goes on along the minus strand of NZ_AP021903.1, from coordinate 5,487,060 downwards.
GCGCGTCGACACGTTCCGCTCCTCCGGGGCCGGTGGTCAGCACGTCAACACCACCGACTCGGCGATCCGTATCACGCACATACCGACCGGCACTGTCGTCGAGTGTCAGGAAGAGCGTTCCCAGCACAAGAACCGTGCCCGAGCGATGGCCTGGTTGTCGGCCAAGCTCAACGATCAGCAAACTGCAGCGGCGGCGAATGCCATCGCCAGCGAGCGTAAATTGCTCGTCGGTTCCGGCGACCGTTCCGAGCGCATCCGTACTTACAACTTTGCCCAGGGCCGGGTCACCGACCACCGCGTCAACCTGACGCTGTACTCGCTGGATGAAATTCTCGCCGGTGGCGTTGAAGCGGTGATCGAGCCGTTGCTGGCCGAATATCAGGCTGACCAACTCGCAGCGATAGGTGAATAAATGACCATCATTGCCAGCCTGTTGCGTGCCGCCGAATTGCCGGACTCACCGACTGCGCGTCTGGACGCCGAATTGCTACTCGCCGCTGCGCTGGGCAAGTCACGCAGTTTTCTCCACACCTGGCCCGAGCGCATCGTGCCGAGTGAAGCCGCGCTGACCTTTGCCGAGTACCTGCAACGTCGTCGCGGCGGCGAGCCGGTGGCCTACATTCTCGGCCAGCAAGGTTTCTGGAAACTCGATCTGGAAGTCGCACCGCACACGCTGATCCCGCGTCCGGACACTGAACTGCTGGTGGAAGCGGCGCTGGAATTGCTGCCCGCGACCCCGGCCAAAGTGCTCGATCTCGGCACCGGCAGCGGCGCGATTGCTTTGGCCCTGGCCAGCGAGCGTCCGGCGTGGAAAGTCACCGCCGTGGACCGTGTACTGGAAGCGGTGGCCCTGGCTGAACGCAATCGCCAACGCCTGCACTTGAACAACGCTACCGTGCTGAGCAGCCATTGGTTCAGCGCGCTGGAAGGTCAGCAGTTCCAGCTGATCATCAGCAACCCGCCGTACATTGCCGCCGCTGATCCGCATCTGGTCGAGGGCGATGTGCGCTTCGAACCAGCCAGTGCGCTGGTAGCCGGTGAAGACGGGCTCGACGATCTGCGTCTGATCGTCGACCAGGCGCCGGAGCATCTGCAGGCCGGCGGCTGGCTGATGCTCGAACATGGCTATGATCAAGCCGAGGCCGTGCGTGATCTGCTGCTGACTCGCGGTTTCGAAGAAGTCCACAGCCGCACCGATCTGGGCGGCCATCAACGGATCAGTCTGGGGCGCCTGCCGTGCTGAATGATCAAGAGCTGCTGCGTTACAGTCGACAGATTCTGCTGCAACACATCGACATTGATGGTCAGTTGAAGCTCAAAGACAGTCGTGTGTTGATCGTCGGCCTCGGCGGTCTTGGTGCACCGGTGGCCCTGTATCTGGCGGCGGCGGGCGTGGGTGAGCTGCATCTGGCGGATTTCGACACGGTCGATCTGACCAATCTGCAACGCCAGATTATTCATGACACCGACAGCGTCGGCATGAGCAAGGTCGACTCGGCGCTCAAGCGTCTGGGGGCGATCAATCCCGAAATCAAACTGGTCGCCCATCGTCAGGCGCTGGACGAGGATTCCCTCACCGCTGCCGTGACGGCGGTGGATCTGGTGCTCGACTGTTCCGATAATTTTTCCACGCGTGAAGCGGTCAACGCTGCGTGCGTGGCCGCAGGCAAACCCTTGGTCAGCGGCGCGGCGATTCGCCTTGAGGGGCAACTCTCGGTGTTCGATCCACGTCGTCCCGAGAGCCCGTGCTACCACTGTTTGTACGGCCACGGCAGCGAAGCCGAACTGACCTGCAGCGAAGCCGGTGTGGTCGGGCCGCTGGTTGGCCTGGTCGGCAGTCTGCAGGCGCTCGAGGCGTTGAAAGTGCTGGTCGGCTTCGGTGAACCACTGGTGGGCCGCTTGTTGTTGATCGATGCTCTGGGTTCGCGATTCCGCGAGTTGCGGGTCAAGCGTGATCCGGGTTGCAGCGTTTGCGGATCGCGCCATGCGTGAGGCACCGATCGCGGTGTTCGATTCCGGTGTCGGCGGCTTGTCGGTATTGGCGGAAATCCAGCGCTTGCTGCCCAATGAATCACTGCTGTATTTCGCCGATTGCGGGCACATTCCTTACGGCGAGAAAACCCCGGAATTCATTCGTCAACGCTGCGGCGTGATGGCGCGGTTTTTCCGCGAGCAGGGCGCCAAGGCGTTGGTGGTTGCCTGCAATACCGCCACCGTCGCCGCCGCCGCTGATCTGCGTCATGATTTTCCCGACTGGCCGATTGTCGGTATGGAGCCGGCGGTCAAACCGGCCGCTGCCGCGACCCGTAGTGGTGTGGTCGGCGTGCTCGCCACCACCGGCACTTTGCAAAGTGCCAAGTTCGCTGCGTTACTCGACCGTTTTGCCACGGATGTGCGGGTGATCACTCAACCGTGTCCAGGGCTGGTCGAGCTGATTGAAAGCGGCGATTTACATAGCGCCGAGTTGCGCGCGTTGCTCAAGCATTATGTCGATCCGCTGTTGGCCAGCGGTTGTGACACGATCATTCTCGGCTGCACGCACTATCCCTTCCTCAAGCCGATGCTCAAGTCGATGGTCCCCGAGACCATCAGCCTGATCGATACCGGCGCCGCCGTGGCGCGGCAACTTCAACGTCTTTTGGCCGAACGCGACTTGCTCGCTGAGGGGCCCGACCAAGCGGTCAGATTCTGGACCAGTGGTGACCCGCAGCACTTCCGCAAAACCCTGCCGCTGTTGGGGCAGACCGTGGGCGACGTGCAAAACTTCAGTTTGTAAAAAAAATGTGAAATAACCGAAAAATCAGCTGAACTTCTGATCAAGCGCTGACTTCTATAGCGATGAGTTACCTGGAAAACCAAACGATCGTTCCGGAAAGGGAAGTTTCAAAGTGAAGCGACTATTCTGTTTGGCCGCGATTGCGGCCGCACTGATGGGGCAAAGTATTACCGCACAAGCCGCCGGCGTTGAATTCGCCGTCGGTGCTACCAGCGATTCGACCATGACCTATCGCCTGGGAATGAATTTCGACTGGGACAAGAGCTGGCTGCAAAGCGACGTCGGTCGCCTGACCGGTTACTGGAGTGGCGCCTACACCTACTGGGAAGGTGACAAGACCTCCAGCAACAACAGCCTGTCGTTCTCGCCGGTATTCGTTTACGAATTTGCCGGCCAGTCGGTGAAACCGTATGTCGAGGCGGGGATTGGTGTCGCGGCGTTCTCCAACACCAAATATGAGTCGAACAATCTTGGCGGTTCCTTCCAGTTCGAAGACCGTCTCGGTTTTGGTCTGCGCTTCAATGGCGGGCATGAAGTCGGGATTCGTGCGACGCACTATTCCAACGCGGGCCTTTCCAGCGACAACGACGGGGTAGAGAGCTACGCGCTGCATTATACGATGCCGTTGTAAGCAGTACGCATAACCCCTGTAGGCCTTCGCCTGCTCGCGATTGCGGAGTGTCAGTCAAACAAATGTTGGCTGACACACCGCAATCGCGAGCAGGCTCACTCCTACATTTGTTTTAGGGTGTGCTTGGGATCAGCGGTACGCCGTGGCGATGCCCTGGCGCTCTTCGATGCACTCCGGCGCACCCATCTCGAACTCGCGGCAGATCAGCGGACGTTTCTCGTAAATCGTGCACATCATCGTGTCGCGATCCAGCGCCGCACACCAACCGTCGTCCAGACGCAGCATCACTTCGCCGCCCCACTCATCGGTATCGATAAAGCGATCAGGCACGCCCGTGTCGGTGATCAGTATCACTTCGAGCTGGCAGCAGCAGGCTGCGCACGTCGAACAGGTGACCGCCGGTTCGGCGATCTGGAGGTGGGGGATGGTTTTCATGGCCGGCAGTGTAAGGCAGTGCTTGCCGCGTGTGTGAATGCTCTGACAGACGCTCACTGGCCCAGGCGTCGAGCCATCAGGTGGAGCAGCGGAAACAGCAGCGCCCAGAGCAAGCCGATGCCGATCAGGCTGGGTAACTCGCCGTAAGGAAATTGCACCCCGGCCAAATGCCCGCCACCGTAATAAGACAAGGCGCCGCCGCCGGCACCGAGCACGCTGGCCAGCCACCACGGCCGGGCGCTCCACGCCAGACAATGGCGCAAGGTGGTGGCGAGCAACGCCCACAGCAACATCAGCCACAGCGGAATCAACGGCGATGGGTCCTGAAAGTCGAACACGCCGAGGCCACGCAAAGCGCTGTCCACGGCAGTGCCGACAATCACCACACTCAGTATCAAGCGGCCCTCGGCTGCCCAACTGCTGATCCAGCGCAGATGGATCACCAGCACCGCCAATGCCACTAGCAGCCCCAAACTGTTGCCGCCGAGCACGCAGGTCAGCCAGCCGATCTGGAACAACACGGCATTGGCGATCCGCTCAAGCATCGAAGCGTCCGAGCAGCGGCGCCGGCATCGCCGCCGGTTTGGCCAGCAGCAATTGCGCCGTGCCGATGGTGCGCTCGAGGAAGCCACCCTCGCAGTAGCACAGGTAAAACTCCCACAGCCGCAGGAAATAATCGTCATAGCCCAGCTCGCTCAAGCGACCGTGAGCGCGACGAAAATTCTCGTGCCACAGGCGCAAGGTCTTGGCGTAATGCAAACCGAAATCTTCCATGTGCAGCAGGTTCATATCGGTGTCACGGCTGACGATTTCGAGCATCTTCTGCACGCAGGGCAGGGCCCCGCCGGGGAAGATGTAGCGCTGGATGAAATCGACGCCGCGCTTGGCCTGTTCATAGCGCTGCTCGCGAATGGTGATCGCCTGGATCAGCATCAGGCCGTTGCTCTTGAGCAGGTGTGCGCATTGTTTGAAGTAGGTCGGCAGGAAGCGGTGGCCGACGGCTTCGATCATCTCGATCGACACCAGTTTGTCGTACTCGCCGGTGAGGTCGCGGTAGTCCTTGAGCAGCAGCGTTATCTGATCCTGCAAGCCCAGTTGTTCGATGCGCCGGGCGGTGAAGGCGTACTGCTCTTTCGACAGCGTGGTGGTGGTCACGCGGCAGCCGTAATGCTGCGCGGCATAAAGTGCCATGCTGCCCCAGCCCGTGCCGATTTCCAGCAGATGATCCTCAGGCTTGAGCGCAAGCTTCTGGCAGATCCGCTCCAGTTTGTTCAGTTGCGCCTGTTCCAGACTGTCCTCGGGGGTGAGGAATTGCGCGGCGGAATACATCATGGTCGGGTCGAGAAACTGCTCGAACAGATCGTTGCCAAGGTCGTAGTGCGCGGCGATGTTTTTCTGCGAACCCTTGCGGGTGTTGCGGTTGAGCCAGTGCAGGCCTTGCACCAGCGGCCGGCCGAGACGGGCCAGCCCGCCCTCCATCGCATCGAGTACGTCGAGGTTGCTGACGAACACCCGCACCACGGCGGTCAGGTCCGGCGAGCTCCAGTAACCGTGGATAAATGCTTCGCCGGCGCCGATCGAGCCATTGCTGGCGACCATGCCCCAGGCTGCCGGATCGAGTACATGGATCTCGCCCAGCAAAGGGCTGCCCTTGGTGCCGAACAGCATCTGCTCACCGTCCTCGACCACCAGCAACTGGCCGTGTTTGAGCTGAGCCATTTGCCGCAACACACCGCGACGCAGCAGCGATCCTGTCAGGCCGTTGGTGCTGAACAGGCTGGCCGAAAGGCTAGAGGATTTCATGGCGGTGCTCCCTGGGAGGCGCTTTAGCGGTTTGAAAGCTGCCATCGGCAGCCTGATGAGCAAAGATCGGTGCGCGTTTGACCAGCAGTCGCAAGGCTTGCCAGTAGATCGCCAAAGCGGTTTTCGCGGTCATCCACGGAAAGCGTCGCAAGTAACGATGCAGGCTATGACGGTCGAGCGTTTCGCGTTGCAGATTGAGGGTCGCGTCGAACAGCTTCTCTTCGCCCTGCCAGTCGGCCATGTGCACGCCGAGGTTTTGCGCGGCGGGGCTGAAGCTCATGCGGTATTCAAGATCGCGTGGCAAAAATGGCGATACGTGAAACGCCTTCGCCACCGCGAAATGTTGATGGTGTTCATGCCGACCCGCCGGCAGCACGTAGTGGTAGCGCTCGCGCCACGGCGTGTTGGTGACTTCGCAGACAATCGCCGCCAGTTGCCCATCGGCTTCATGGCAATAAAAGAAACTCACCGGATTGAACGCCAGGCCCCAACTGCGCGGTTGCGTCAGCAGGCACACCGCGCCTTGTGGTTCATGACCGATGGCGATCCCGACCTGCTGGCGCACCGCGTCGATCAGGCGCATGCCGGTGCCGGTAAAGGCTTTGAGGTAGTCGCTCTCGCGAAATGAAAACGGCGCAAAACGGCTGCGGCTGGCCAATGGCGACAGGCCGAGGACCGCGTCCTGTTCTGTCAGGTCGAGGTAGAGCAAACCGATCCGGTAGCGAAACTCATGCCGGCGCGGCGCGAAACGCCGATGGCCGATCCAGCCGCTGTACAGGGCGCTGTTCATAAGGTTTCCCCGAACGCCGCCGCCACGCGCAACGCGCTGACCACGCCGTCTTCATGAAAACCGTTGGCCCAGTAGGCGCCGCAATAATGCGTGTTGTGCACGCCGTCCAGTTCGCTCCAGCGGTTCTGCGCAGCGACGGCGGCAAGGCTGAATTGCGGATGGGCGTAGGTGTATTTGGCGAGCACTTTGAACGGGCTGATGCCGGCGCTCTGATTGAGGCTGACGCAGAACGTGGTGTCGCTCTCGATCCCTTGCAGGATGTTCATGTCATAGGTCACGGCTGCATGCGTATGGCCCGCGCCGTTCAGACGAAAATTCCAGCTCGCCCACGCCAGTTTGCGTCTGGGCAGCAGACGCGTATCGGTGTGCAACACCACTTCGTTGTCGGCGTAGGGCAGGGCGCCGAGGATCGCCTGTTCGGCGTCGCTCGGGCTGGCGAGCAGTTGCAGGGCTTGATCGCTGTGACAGGCGAACACCACTTTGTCGAAATGCTCGATACCTGCCGGGCTGTGGATAACCACGCCGTGTTCGTCGCGATCAACGCGAGTCACCGGGCAGTTCAGGCGGATCTTGTCCTTGAACGTTGCCGTCAGCGGCGCGATGTAGGCGCTGGAGCCACCTTCGATGACCTGCCATTGCGGGCGATCACTGACTGACAGCAAGCCATGATTCTTGAAGAAACGCAGAAAGAACTGCAGTGGAAAATTGAGCATCTCGGCCATCGGCATCGACCAGATCGCCGCCCCCATCGGCACGATGTAATGCAGGATGAAGCGCTCGCCATAGCCGCCGGCCTTGAGGTAATCGTCGAGGGTCATGTCAGCGGCGATGCGCAGTTCGGCGAGGTCGCGCTGGGCTTCTTTATTAAAGCGCAGGATGTCCCGCAGCATGCCCCAGAAGCCCGGCGACAGCAGGTTGCGGCGCTGGGCGAACAGGCTGTTGAGGTTGTTGCCGTTGTACTCAAGGCCAGTGTCCGGATCACTCACCGAAAAACTCATTTCGGTCGGCTTGAAGCGCACGCCGATCTGGCTCAGCAGGCGAATGAAGTTCGGGTAGGTCCAGTCGTTGAACACGATAAAACCGGTGTCCACCGCGTATTGGCGATCCTCGACTGTGACTTGCACGGTGTGCGTGTGGCCACCGACCCAGTCGCTGGCCTCGAACACCGTGACGTCATGCCGGCGATTGAGCAGGTAGGCGCAGGTCAGCCCGGCGATTCCGCTACCGACGATGGCTATTTTCATGCTGGATCCCGCAGTGGCGGTGGTTTGCGCACCATGCGTTTGCCGATCATCAATTGCACACGGGCGGGCAGTTTCGACAACGGCCACAGCGCCGCCATGAACAGCGCCGGAAATGCGATCTCCAGCGGACGGTCCTTGAGTTTGGCGAAGATGTGCCGCGCGGCTTTATCCACAGGCCAGCTCAACGGCATCGGAAAATCATTCTTGGCGGTCAGCGGTGTTTCGACAAAGCCCGGGCTGATCACGGTGACTTCAATGCCCTCATCGGCCAGATCAATGCGCAGCGATTCGAACAGATAACGCAGCCCGGCCTTCGATGCTCCGTAGGCTTCGGCCCGGGGCAGCGGCAGGTAAGTCACCGAACTGGCCATGCCGACCAGATGCGGCGCCGTGCCTTTGCGCAGCAGCGGCAGGGCGGCTTCGATGCAGTAGCTGCTGGCGAGCAGATTGGTGCGCACCACATGTTCGACGATGGAGGAATCGAATTGCCGGGCATCGACATATTCACAGGTGCCGGCATTGAGGATCACCGAGTCCAGCGAGCCCCAATCCTCGGCAATCTGCTGGCCGATTTCGCGCACGGTCTGGCTGTTGGTCAAATCCCCCGGCACCACCAGCACTTGCCCGGGATAACGCTGCGAGAGCACTTTGAGTGCAGCGACCTGGCGGGAACTGACGGCCAGGTGCGCGCCGGTTTTCAGAATCTCTTCAGCCAGAGCCGCACCGATGCCACTGCTGGCACCGGTCAGCCAATAACGCCGTGGAGTTGTACGACTCATCCCATTCTCCTTTTCAGCCAGGCGATCACTCGGCCCAATACGGGTAAATGTTCATACAGCAACGCCCCGGCATCGAAATAATCCCGATGGCGATAAACCTTGTCGCGCCACAGCAGGTGCGAGCAGCCTGCGACACGAATCTCCCTGCCACTGGCCAGACGCGGATGGCGGTAACTCATGACCCAGCGCAGATAACCTTCACCCTCGCTGATCTGGTCGAAGCCGTGAAAATCGAAGCGCAGCTCGCTGACATTGGCGTACAACTCAGCGAAGTAGTCGCGCAGTTGCGCCAGCCCCTGAACTTCGTGCAGCGGGTCGGTGAAATGAATGTCGTCGCTGTACAACTCGCCCAGGCGTTGCAGATTGTCTTTGTTCAACGCTGAAAATTGCCGGGCGAAGTTGCGCAGGAAATCACTCATCGGCCTCTCCGATAGACGTACGTGAAGGCAGGTTCTTGAAGGCGGTTAGCGCGCGTTCCCGCGAGGCGCTGAGGTTGACGATCGGGGGCGGATAATCCGCGACGCCAAACAAGCCGCCGGCGCTGGCCGGGTTGTGCACCTGCTTTTTGTCGAGGTCGGCCAATTCCGGCAGCCAGTGCTTGATGAACAGGCCTTCGCTGTCGAATTTTTCCGACTGGCTCAGCGGGTTGAAAATGCGGAAGTACGGCGCCGAATCGGTGCCGGTCGACGAGCTCCATTGCCAGCCGCCGTTGTTCGCCGCCAGATCCCCATCGATCAGATGCCGCATGAAAAAGCGTTCGCCTTCACGCCAGTCGATCAGCAGGTTCTTGGTCAGGAACATCGCCACGACCATGCGCAGACGATTGTGCATCCAGCCGGTTTCGAGCAATTGGCGCATCGACGCATCAATGATCGGCAGGCCGGTGCGCGCCTCTTGCCACGCCAGCAGATCGTCCGGCGCGTCACGCCAGGCCAGCGCTTCGGTTTCCGGGCGGAACGCGCGGTGGCGCGAGACCCGTGGATAGCCGACCAGAATGTGTTTATAGAATTCGCGCCAGAGCAGTTCGTTAATCCACGTGACCGCACCGACCTTGCCGCTTTCGAATTCCCCCTGATTGCTTTGCAGGGCAGCGTGCAGGCATTGGCGCGGCGAGATCACGCCCGCTGCGAGATAGGCCGAAAGCTGACTGGTGCCGGGTTTGGCCGGGAAGTCGCGTTCATTTTTGTAGTAGTCGATCTGAGCGTCGGCGAAGGTGTCGAGACGCCGCCGGGCTTCCTGCTCGCCCGCCGGCCACAAGTCGCGCAGCGACTCACTCGGGGTAGCAAAGCCTTTGACCGCCGCAGGAATCGGGTCACTGTCGATGTTCAGTGGCGATTGTTTGCCGGGAGTTTTCACCAGCGCCGGCATCGAACGGTGCAGGCGTTCGTAGCAGACTTTGCGGAACTGGCTGAACACCTGAAAGTACGTGCCGGTCTTGGTCAGCACGGTGCCGGGCTTGAACAGCAATTGGTCCAGGTAGCTGTGAAATTCGATGCCCTCGGCCTGCAATGTCTCGGCAACGGCGGCATCGCGACGACTTTCATGGACGCCGTATTCTTCGTTGACGTGCACCGCCTGGATATTCAGTTGCCGACAAAGTTTGAGCAGCTCTGCCGGCGCCTGATCCCAATGCGCCGCCGTACGAATCAGCAACGGAATGTTCAATTGAACGAGACTGTTGCTCAGCTCTGTCAGGTTGCGCAGCCAGAAGTCGACCTTGCAGGGCGCGTCGTCATGCTCAAGCCATTGCTCTGGGCTCAGCAGATACACAGCAACCGTCGGGCCGCGCGCTGTGGCGGCCGCGAGGGCGGTGTTGTCGTGTTGGCGCAAGTCGCTGCGCAGCCAGATCAATTGCATATCGGTAGTCGTCGCGTCCATTAAATCTGCCCACGCTGAACGAGTGCCTGGTGCGCTGATAGCGCGTCTTCAGCCAGGTACAGATCAGCCATCTCGCAAGTTTTTACGGACAACTCGGCGTGGTGGATGCACACCGTTGGTCCGACGATCATTTTTGGGCAACCGACGCCAGCCAAAAGTTTTGGCAACTGCCCAGGCTGCATGGCTTTGCTGGAATACAGCAGTACGCCGCGCGCTTGCAGATGTTCGACCGCCAGTGCCAGCTCTCCGGCCGGCACCGGCCAGTCAAACACTTGTACCGGGCAATCGGCGCTGCTGATCAGCCACGCGCACAGCCACAGATGAGGTTCCAGTGGCAGGTCGGAATGATTGATCAGCAACAGAGGGGCGGCGTGCAATTGACGATTGTTATGGTAGATGCGTGCGCCGAATTTGCTGCGTAACCATGAATAAAAAAAGACTTGCTCCATCTGCGCGCCGAACTGGCCCTGCCAGCGCTGTTCGAGTTCGGCCAGCAGCGGCAGTAGCAATTGCTCGCACAGCGTGCGCGGCGGGTAGAGCGCCATGGCTTGATTGACGCTGTCGTCGAGGGCGCGTTCGTCGAGTTGGGTAACGGCCGCCAGTAGCGCGTGTTGCAAGCGTTGCCAGTCATTTTCTACCGGTTCGCTGAAGGCCTGCGCCGTGTCGAGCAGCGGCTTGACCTGACTGACCGCGACGCCGCGATTGAGCCAAGTGAGGATGGTCAGGATGCGTTGCACATGTTCGGCCGAATACAACCGGTGCCCCTTGGGCGTGCGCTGGGGGATGACCAGGCCGTAACGGCGCTCCCATGCACGCAGGGTGATCGCATTGACGCCAGTCTGGCGCGCCACTTCGCGAATCGGCAGCCAGCCTTCGTCGAGGGCTTTCTTGAAGTCGGCGCCGAGGTCTTCCTGGGCGCTGGTGTCGAGTTTGTCGTTCATCAAATGGCGTTTCGCAGGCTGAGATTTTCCGGGTGCGGCTGTAGGTAAACCTGCTGCGCAATGTATGGATCGGGATGGAGACGGAAGTGATGCTTGAGCAGCGTCAGCGGCACCACCAGCGGCACGATGCCTTGGCGGTACTGGCCGATGACGTGAACCATTTCCTGTTTATCTTCGGCGCTGATCGCCTGTTTCAGATAGCCGCTGATGTGCAGCAGCACGTTGCAGTGAGTACCGCGTGTGGCGCATTTTTTCAGTGCCGCCATCAGTTGGCTGAAATAGCGCGGGCCGAGTTCGGCGGGATCGCTCTGCGCCATGTTGCCCAACAGCTTGCCCAGCGCTTTGTATTGCGGCGGGTTGTGGGCCATCAGCAGGTATTTGTAGCGTGAGTGGAATTCGGTGAGCGCGCGGCGGCTCAAGCCTTGAGCGAGCACTTGCTGCCAGGCGCTGTAGGCGAGCACGCGAGTGATGAAGTTTTCCCGCAGCACCGGATCGTTGAGGCGTCCGGCTTCTTCCACCGGCAGGTCCGGGTGTTGTGCGCAGAAAGCCTGGGCGTAGATGCCGCGTCCACCGCCATTCACCGGGGCGCCGTTGGCGTGATAGACCTTGACTCGTTCGAGGCCGCAGGACGGTGATTGCTGCATGAAGATATAGCCGCAGAGGTCATCGAGTTCGGCAGCCATTTTTTGCCCGTATTCGGCAAGGGGGGCGGTGACGTTGATCGCCGGGTTGACGGTGCCGATGGCTTCTGGGTTTTGTGGGTCGCCGACCAGGCGGATCGGCTCGCGGGGAATACCCAGGCCGATGGAGACTTCCGGGCAGAGCGGGACGAATTCGAAATATTCAGCGAGCGTGCGGCTGCACAGTCGCGATTCCTTGTGTCCGCCGTTGTAGCGCACCTCGGCACCCAGCAGGCAAGCGCTGATGGCTATCTTTGGTTTGAGCGCGGAAGATTCGGACATGGGCACCTCAAATCTATACCTGTACACAGAACGATCTCTGTACAACTTTTTATTAGCATAGATTCAATGGTGTACAAGTCAAACAATTTGTATAAGTTTTGAGGTTGAATGCGATCTCTGGAGGAGTGAGCCTGCTCGCGATCGCGGTCGGGCATTCAATGTTTGTGTTGACTGACAAACTGTCATCGCGAGCAGGCTCACTCCTACAAGGGGATCTATTGCCAACCCAATAACCAGTGTTCGCTGTTTTTGAGGCTGTGCCAATCGAGTCGTTCGGCACGTTTGGTCAACACCGCTTGCAGTTCAACTTCCAGCACCGTGCCGTCCTCATCACGGATCAGTTCGGTGACCAGAAAATGCTTTTCGCGGTTCTGCGGGTGGGCTGCTGTCCATTTCGACAGCAGCAGTTTTTGCGGATTGAGGCGGTTCACTGCAGGTGTTCGTGCAAACGGCGAGCGGCTTCCTGGCCGCTGAGCCAGGCACCCTCAACGCGCCCGGACAGGCACCAGTCGCCGCAGGCGTACAAGCCCAGATCGGCATCCGCCAGCGTGCCCCATTCGTGGCCGGTTGCAGGCCGGGCGTAGAGCCAGCGGTGGGCGAGGCTGAAGGTCGGCGCGGGCATGGCGCTGTGCAACAGTTCGGCGAACGCACCGTGCAGTTGCTCGATCACCGCTTCCTTGGGCAGGTCGATGTGTTGCCGGCTCCAGGCACTGGTGGCGTGCAGCACCCAGGTGTCGAGGGTGTTGTCGCGCCCGGGTTTGCTGCGGTTGCGCGCCAGCCAGTCGAGCGGGCTGTCTTGCACGAAGCAGCCTTCGATGGGTGTATCCAGCGGCGTATCGAAGGCTAGGGCGACGGCCCAGGTCGGGTCCATTTTCACCCCGGCGGCGGCGCCGGCCAGTTTCGGTGCGGCGGCCAGCAGCGCGGTGGCTTGCGGGGCCGGCGTGGCAATCACGACATGGCTGAAGGGCCCGTGAGTGAAGCCTTCGGCGTCTTGCAGATGCCAGTGTTCTTCGCCACGAAAGACCTCGGTGATGCGGCAGGCGAAATGCACCTCCAGACCGTCGAGCAAGCCGCGAGTGATGGCGCTCATCCGTGGCGCGCCGACCCAGCGCGTCTGCTCGTCCGGCGACAGGTTCAGTTGTCCGCCCTGGAAGGTGTAGAGCTGCGGCGTCCACTCGGCGACCCAGCCCTGGCTTTGCCAACGCTGGACCTCGGTGACAAAACGCCGGTCGCGAGCGGTGAAATATTGTGCGCCCATGTCCAGCGATCCGGCGTCGCTGCGCTTGCTCGACATGCGTCCGCCGCTGCCGCGGCTTTTATCGAACAATTGGACGGTGTGCCCGGTCTCAGTCAGAGCCTGAGCAGCCGAGAGACCGGCGATGCCGGTGCCGATGATTGCGATAGGTACAGTCATAGGGGCCTCGTTTACCTTTCTGTACAGACTACGCCGTGGATGAAACCTGTACAATTTTGTTTTTTGGTATAACTTCCAGCATTCTCGTTCTGACAGCTTGGCCTATGGTTAAACAATAGAGCCTGCCCAATAGAAAAGATCCCTGCTTATAAAAATAGACTAGTGATCCGGGTAAAACGCCACGCGAGGAAGAAGTCATGCACATATTGCTGACCGGCGGTACTGGTTTGATAGGACGCCAGCTCTGCCGGCATTGGTTGGCGCAGGGCCATCGCTTGTCGGTGTGGAGCCGGCGCCCGGAAAAAGTTGGCAAAATCTGTGGTGCTCAGGTGCGTGGTATCGCGCGTCTGGAAGACCTCGGTGATGAGCCCGTGGACGCCATTATCAATCTGGCCGGTGCGCCGATTGCCGATCGACTGTGGACGCATCGGCGCAAAGCGCTGCTGTGGAGCAGTCGTATCAAGCTGACGGAAACCCTGTTGGCCTGGCTCGAAACACGGGCGCAGAAACCCGCGCTGCTGATTTCCGGATCGGCGATTGGCTGGTACGGCGACGGCGGTGAGCGTGAGTTGAGCGAAGACTCGCCGCCGGTGATCGACGATTTCGCCAGCCAGTTGTGCATCGCCTGGGAGGAAACCGCCCTGCGTGCCGAATCGCTGGGGATCCGTGTGGTGCTGGTGCGCACTGGTCTGGTGTTGTCGGCCGAGGGCGGCTTTTTGTCGCGGCTGTTGCTGCCGTTCAAACTCGGGCTGGGCGGGCCGTTGGGCAATGGTCGGCAGTGGATGCCGTGGATTCACATTGATGATCAAATCGCCCTGATTGATTTTCTTCTGCACCGCGATCAGGCGCGTGGTCCTTATAATGCGTGCGCGCCAAAACCTGTGCGCAATCGCGAATTTGCCAAGACGCTGGGCAGCGTATTGCACCGCCCGGCGTTCATGCCGATGCCGACGCTGGCGTTGAAAGTCGGCCTTGGCGAAATGTCTTTGTTGTTGCTCGGCGGCCAACGGGCCACGCCGGCACGCTTGCTGGAAGCGGGCTTCACTTTCCAGTTCACGGATTTACGCGCGGCCCTGGATGATCTCTCCAGCCGCCTCTGAAATAGGACGTTGCATGACCGATCACGCCTTGCTTCTGGTCAACCTGGGTTCCCCGGCCTCCACCTCGGTGGCCGACGTGCGCAGCTACCTCAATCAATTTCTGATGGACCCGTATGTAATCGACCTGCCGTGGCCGGTGCGGCGTCTGCTGGTCTCGTTGATCCTGATCAAACGCCCCGAGCAATCGGCGCATGCCTACGCGTCGATCTGGTGGGAGGAAGGCTCGCCGCTGGTGGTGCTCAGCCGACGCTTGCAAGAGCAGATGAAGGCGCAGTGGAAGCACGGCCCGGTCGATTTGGCGATGCGTTACGGCGAGCCTTCCATTGAAACGTGCCTGACCAGACTGGTCGCAGCGGGGCACAAGCGCATCACGCTGGCGCCACTTTATCCACAGTTTGCCGACAGCACGACGACCACGGTGATCGAAGAGGCCAAGCGTGTGATCCGCGCGAAGAAGCTCGATGTGCAGTTGTCGATCCTGCAACCGTTCTACGATCAGCCGGAATACCTCGAAGCCTTGGTCGCCAGCGCCAAGCCGCATTTGCAGCAGGAGTACGATCACTTGTTGCTGAGCTTTCACGGTTTGCCGGAACGCCATCTGACCAAGCTCGACCCGACCGGCAATCACTGCTTCAAGAATGAAGACTGCTGCAAGAACGCTTCACCGGCGGTATTGGCTACCTGTTATCGCGCGCAGTGCTTGCGTACTGCGGCGCTCTTCGCCGAGCGCATGGGCTTGCCGGATGGCAAATGGTCGGTGTCCTTTCAGTCACGATTGGGCAGGGCGAAATGGATCGAGCCGTACACCGAAGCGCGGCTGGATGAACTGGCAAAAAGTGGCGTGAAAAAGATTCTGGTGATGTGCCCGGCGTTCGTTGCCGACTGCATCGAGACGCTGGAAGAGATTGGCGATCGCGGCAAGGAGCAGTTCCGCGAAGCGGGGGGCGAGGAGCTGGTGCTGGTGCCGTGCCTCAATGACGATCCGCAATGGGCGAAGGCGTTGGCCACCCTATGTGAACGAGCGCCGTTGGCCCTCTAAAAGCCAAAAGCATCGCGGGCAAGCCCGCTCCCACATGATCGTTCCCACGCTCTGCGTGGGAATGCCTCTAGGGACGCTCTGCGTCCAGTGACGCGGAGCGTCACGGGCTGCATTCCCACGCAGAGCGTGGGAACGATCAGCTTGATCAGATCAGCGGCTCATCCGCCTTCTTGTTCTTCCAGCCATCATTGCCCGGCAGAATCAGGTTCAGCGCAATCGCCACCACCGCGCACAGCGCGATGCCTTTGAGGCCGAAATCGTCAGGACCAGTGCCGGTACCGACGAGTACACCGCCAATGCCGAACACCAGCGTCACCGAAACGATCACCAGGTTACGCGCCTCGCCCAGGTCGATCTTGTGACGGATCAGGGTGTTCATCCCCACCGCCGCGATCGAACCGAACAACAGGCACAGAATCCCACCCATCACCGGCACCGGAATGCTTTGCAGCAGCGCCCCAAACTTGCCGATGAACGCCAGGCTGATGGCGAAGATCGCCGCCCAGGTCATGATTTTCGGGTTGTAGTTCTTGGTCAGCATCACCGCGCCAGTCACTTCGGCGTACGTAGTGTTAGGCGGACCGCCGAACAGGCCGGCAGCCGTGGTGGCAATGCCGTCACCCAGCAGGGTGCGGTGCAAGCCCGGCTTCTTCAGGTAATCGCGACCGGTCACGCTGCCAACGGCAATCACGCCACCGATGTGCTCGATGGCCGGAGCCAATGCCACGGGAACGATGAACAGAATCGCCTGCCAGTTGAACTCCGGCGCAGTGAAGTGCGGAATCGCGAACCACGGCGCAGCGGCAATCTTCGCGGTGTCGACCACGCCGAAATAGAACGCCATGCCGAAGCCGACCAGTACGCCCGAGATGATCGGCACCAGACGGAAGATGCCTTTGCCGAACACCGCCACGATCAACGTGGTCAGCAGCGCCGGCATCGAGATCATCATCGCGGTCTGGTAGTGGATCAGTTCGGAGCCATCGCCAGCCTTGCCCATCGCCATGTTCGCGGCAATCGGCGCCATGGCCAGGCCGATGGAAATGATCACCGGACCAATCACCACCGGCGGCAGCAGACGGTCAATGAATCCCGTGCCTTTGATCTTCACGGCGAGGCCGAGGAAGGTGTAGACGAAACCGGCCGCCATCACACCGCCCATGGTCGCGGCAAGGCCGAATTGGCCCTTGGCGAGGATGATCGGGGTGATGAAAGCGAAGCTCGACGCCAGAAACACCGGCACCTGACGCCCGGTGACGATCTGGAACAGAATCGTCCCTAAGCCCGCGGTAAACAGTGCCACGTTCGGGTCCAGGCCGGTGATCAGCGGCATCAGCACCAAAGCGCCGAAAGCCACGAACAGCATCTGGGCGCCGGACAGCACCGTGCGCCAGAGCGGATCGTTGAACTCTTGCTGCATGGTCACGCGTCCTTCTGCTTGGTGCCGAAGATCTTGTCACCCGCATCGCCAAGCCCAGGAATGATGTAACCGTGTTCGTTCAAACGCTCATCAATGGACGCGGTGTAGATGGTCACGTCCGGGTGAGCCTTCTCGACGGCAGCAATGCCTTCCGGCGCGGCAACCAGCACCATCGCGCGGATGTCTTTGCAGCCAGCCTTTTTCAGCAGGTCAATGGTCGCAACCATCGAGCTGCCGGTGGCGAGCATCGGGTCGATGATCATCGCCAACCGTTCGTCGATTTCCGGAACCAATTTTTCCAGATAGGTGTGGGCTTGCAGGGTTTCTTCGTTGCGGGCGACACCCACAGCGGAAACCTTGGCACCCGGGATCAGGCTCAGCACGCCTTCCAGCATGCCGATGCCGGCGCGCAGGATCGGCACGACGGTGATCTTCTTGCCGGCGATTTTCTCGACCGACACGGTGCCGCACCAACCTGCGATATCGTAGGATTCGAGCGGCAAATCTTTTGTAGCTTCATAGGTCAACAGGGCGCCTACTTCCTGAGCAAGCTCGCGGAAATTCTTGGTGCTGATGTCAGCGCGGCGCATCAGGCCGAGTTTATGGCGGATCAGCGGGTGGCGGATCTCGAGGATGGGCATGGAAAAACTCCGGCGGCGGGCAAAAAAACCGGCCTAGATTAATCTATCCGAGGGTGATGTCCTATAGGACATTGAGTACGTTAGTCCATTAAGGCTTGATTCGACCTCGCGGGATGCGTACCTTTGCCCGCTTTTCCGAAAAACATCCCCCTGGAGAGCGCCATGTCCGCTGATCTCGAGCATATCCGTCAAATCATGCGAGAGGCTGACTGCCTGTACACCGAGTCTGAAGTCGAGGCTGCCATCGCCCGCGTCGGTGCACAAATCAACGAACAACTGGCTGACAGCAACCCGGTGGTGTTCTGCGTGATGAACGGCGGCCTGATCTTCTCCGGCAAGCTGCTGACTCACCTGCAATTCCCGCTGGAAGCGTCCTACCTGCACGCTACCCGCTATCGCAACGAAACCAGCGGCGGCGACCTGTTCTGGAAAGCCAAGCCGGAAGTCTCGTTCATCGACCGCGACGTGCTGATCATCGACGACATCCTCGACGAAGGTCACACCCTGGGCGCGATCATCGACTTCTGCAAACACGCCGGCGCGCGCAAAGTGCACACCGCCGTGCTGATCGACAAGGATCACGACCGCAAGGCGCGTCCTGACCTGAAAGCCGATTTCGTCGGCCTGCCGTGCGTTGACCGTTACATCTTCGGTTACGGCATGGATTACAAAGGCTACTGGCGCAACGCCAACGGGATCTTTGCCGTTAAAGGCATGTAATCCCGGGCTAGCCCGATCCCTGTGGGAGCGGGCTTGCCCGCGATGGCGGACTGTCTGACACATCAATGTTGGATGTGCCGACGCTATCGCGGGCAAGCCACGCTCCCACAGTTGTTTTGTGTGTGCTGATCCGTTTTGTACACCCATGCTAGAGTGCTCGGCCCCGCCTCCGGAGCCTGTCATGCGCCTCTTGATCCGCAGCTTTGCCGCCCTGTTGCTGGCCATCAGCCTGCCAATTTCTGCCGCCCCGGCCCCGATGCACAGCCAATTTCTGCCGCCGGACGATCTGACCCTGCGCGATGCCGAACCTGAACAGCAACAACTGCTGCAGGTCACCGACTATTCCGTGGTAGTCGGTGCGCAACGCCAATCCAATCAGCAACCGATCCCGGTCACATCCCCGCTGATGATCCGCCTCAAGGGCAAATCCCTGAACAAAGGCGCGACGATCACTCAGGTGCTGGTCAATTTCGATGGCGAAAGCAAAAGCCTGAAAAAGCCGCTGTATGACGACAAGAGCAAAACCCTGACGTTGTTCTACCCGCTGGCCCAATATCGCGTGGTCATCGATCTGCTGCGCAACGATACCGTCTATGTGCAGTTCCTCAGCTACGCCAATGGTCATATCTGGGCCGATTTGCACACCGGCAGCGTGCGCACGCGTTGAGCCCGGCGGCAGGGCAGGGGTAAACTGCCTGCCCCGTGTAATGTCTGCGAGCTGGAGTCGGCAATGCGTAAAGATAAGAAACAAGTGATTGGTGACGAGATCGGCGATGAGCAGATCAAGCTGTTCCTCGATTTTGAGCCGGTCGACGCCACTTCGCCGTCGCTGCACAAACTGGTCAAGGCTTATCGTGGTCTGCGCATTGATGATTTCGAGCGCTTTCTGACCTTCTTTGTCGAGGCAGGATATGACATCGATGGCAAGGACGAGCAGGGCAAGACCTTCGTTGACCTGATCGCTGATCAACGCAACGCCCCGGACTACATCGAGCTGATCGAAAAGTCCCGTACCTGAGGTCACCCGATACCTGTGGCGAGGGGATTCATCCCCGATGGGCTGCGAAGCGGCCCCAAAATCTGAATGCATGGTGTATCAGGCACTCCGCATGCACCGGATTTGCGACTGCTGCGCAGCCGATCGGGGCGGTGCGACGTTTCGCTAAATCCCCTCGCCACAAAAGTAGGTGAGCCAGCAGTGTTGGTTTTTACCCCAGCATAAAAAAACGCCCCGCACTCACTGAGTACGGGGCGTTTTTCATGCCGCAAGATCAAGCGAAGCTTGGGGTCTCGCTGCTTTCTTCAACCAGTTCCAGGGCGATGTTGTTCTGCGTGTTGATCTTGCGATACAGCGCAGCATCGGTTTCCAGAACCTTTTCACGGGCCGGGAAGATCTCGGCCAGTTTGCCAGCCCATTCACCCTTGGCCTTGGCCGGGAAGCACTTCTCGATCAGTTCCAGCATGATCGAAACAGTCACCGAAGCGCCTGGCGAAGCGCCGAGCAGGGCGGCGAGGGAACCGTCCTTCGCGGCCACCAGTTCGGTACCGAACTGCAGGATGCCACCCTTTTTCGGGTCTTTCTTGATGATCTGCACCCGTTGGCCGGCCACTTCCAGGCGCCAGTCTTCGGCTTTCGCCTCAGGGTAGAAGCGGCGCAGGGAGTCCAGGCGCTGCTCCATCGATTGCATCACTTCGCTGACCAGATATTTGGTCAGGTCCATGTTGTTTTTCGCCACCGCCAGCATTGGGCCGATGTTGCCGGCGCGAACCGACAGCGGCAGGTCCATGAAGGAACCGTGCTTGAGGAACTTGGTGGTGAAACCGGCGTATGGCCCGAACAGCAGGGATTTCTTGCCATCGACTACGCGGGTGTCCAGATGCGGTACCGACATCGGCGGAGAGCCGACGGCAGCCTGGCTGTAAACCTTGGCCTGGTGATGCTTGACCACTTCCGGGTTGTCGCAACGCAGCCACTGGCCGCTGATCGGGAAGCCGCCGAAGCCTTTGCTTTCTTCGATGCCCGAGGCTTGCAGCAGTGGCAGAGCCGCGCCGCCCGCGCCGAGGAAGACGAATTTGGCATCGACTTCACGGCTGCTGCCGCTGTTGACGTCCTTGATGCTGACGGTCCAGCCGGCGCCATTACGCTTGAGGCCGGTCACGCGTTTGCAGTATTTGACCTGAGTATCCGGAGCGCTGGTCAGGTGCTTGAGCAACTGATTGGTCAGGGCGCCGAAATTGACGTCGGTGCCGTTCATCACGCGGGTGGCGGCGAGGACTTCGTCCGGCGAGCGGCCCGGCATCATCAGCGGCATCCACTCGGCCATTTTGGCCTTGTCTTCGGTGTATTCCATGTCGGAGAAGGCGTGGTGCTTGCTCAGCACGTTGAAGCGTTCCTTGAGGAACGACACGCCTTTGTCGCCCTGCACGAAACTCAGGTGCGGCACCGGACTGATGAAGGATTTGCACGAGCCGAAGGTGCCTTTCTTGGTCAGGTATGACCAGAACTGCTTGGACACTTCGAACTGGGTGTTGATGTGCACGGCTTTCTTGATGTCGACGGTGCCGTCGGCAGCCTGCGGCGTGTAGTTCAGCTCGCACAGGCCGGCGTGACCGGTACCGGCGTTGTTCCACGGGTTGGAACTCTCCGCAGCACCGGAATCCATCAGCTCGACGACTTCCAGCTTGATCGCGGGGTCGAGCTCTTTGAGCAGCACGGCAAGGGTGGCACTCATGATGCCGGCCCCAACCAGTACTACGTCGACTGCTTCGTTATGCGCCATTTAACGCGTCTCCAAAATCTGCAGCACCAAATTGTCGGCATGGCTGCCAGGCGTTCCGGGACAGATCTGTTGTGCCCCAGCTATCCATGGTCAGGTCGCCATGTCCGAATCTTCGCAATTTTTCGCAACTTCGACGGATGCGTGCGGCCTGGCTTCAAGAGCTCCATGAACTCATTTCAGCACGTGGCTGGCAATTCGACTTATGGTCGAGACATCCGTTTTTGTGCAACCAAATCCGTAGCGGACAGGCTTCAGGCTCCGATATTCGAGGTATACCCGGTCCTGTGTCGTTGGGCTGTTTCAGACGCTAATGGTGCATGTTCAGACGCAAAACTATTCATTTGCTCGCCACACTCTTGTGAAGTTGTGAAAACCCGTTTTTTTCACGCTCTTTTGAAGACGTGAACCTCAAAAAGGGCTGTCGAAGCCTGGCACCGTGCCCGCAAAGGCAAAACAGCTCGGTGGCAGAGCGTAATGACAGCTCTGCAGATTCGCGAAAAGCGGGGTTTTGCCGGAAGAACAGGCAAGCGCGCCAACTTCACTCGATCTGTGTGGGCGGCTCTCTGTGGGCGATTTTGATGCCAATGCAAGCGCATTGACGCTGTTGCGGGGCCCGATCAGGAGACGTCCTTATAATCGGGGGGAGATTGTATCGAAGAAATGCGCGGAGTTGCTCGTGTTTAATGACTTTTATTAGGCATCCGGTCAGATGCTCAACTGCACCTGGGCCCGTGCGCGCATTTGTCGCGGTACGACCCGTGCGCTGGCCGGCAGCGGCTGGTTCAACCAGGTGAGGCGGATTTCTTCGATTTCCACCCAGCCATCGCCCATCGGTTGCAGGCTGCACTGCTTGAACGCCTGGCAGTGGCCGTTGCGGTCGAGCAGGGCAAAGCTGCGGTGCAGCGGACGTGGAGCGAACAACGAGATCAGATAACGCATGGCCGAGTACCTTGTTGGAGGACTGATTGGAAGGTTGCCCAACGGCCGTGACGTCAAGGTGTATGGGCGGTGAAGAATCTGTGACAGGAACCGCTTTCGACGGGGTTTGTCAGACATTTCAGTATTCACTGCGCGATGCTGGTGAGCTGCAGTGGCCCACCGCTATACTGCCGGCCTGTTTGTGCCTGATTCTGGAGAGAAGAGCATGTTGCAACGCCTGTTGTTCGGTTTGATCACTGTGGCCGGTTTGACCCTGGCCGGCTGCGCCCACAGCCCGCAACAACTGAGCCCGGAGCCGAAGCTGACCACGCAGTTGGCTGCGGTCGGCCGTGGCCAGCCTGTGGTAGTACGTGTGGTCGACGGTCGTCCGTCGCCAACCCTCGGCACCCGTGGCGGTCTGTACCCGGAAACCAGCGCCATCACCGTGCAGCGCGAGCAGATCCTGCCGAAGTTGCAGGCTCAGGCGGAAGCCGCCGTGCGTTTGCTCGGCTTCACCCCGACCAACAACGCGCCAAACGCGCCGCAGCTGACCGTGACCCTGGCCGAGCTGAAATACCAGTCGCCGAAAGAAGGCATGTACGTGACCGAAGCGACCATCGGCGCAACCTTCCGCTCCGACGTGCAGAACGCCAACCGTCGCTACAGCGGCCGTTACGGTGCTTCGCTGGACCAGCGTTTCGGCATGGCACCGAACCAGGAAACCAACACCAAACTGGTCAGCGATGTATTGAGCGATGCGTTGACGCGTCTGTTCAAGGACCCGACTGTGGGTCAGGTGCTTGCTGAGTAAGGCAATCGCCTGATGTGAAAAAGCCCGGGGCCAGTGATGGTTTCGGGCTTTTTCATGTCTGCACGACTTCCCTGAATGACCCAAGCCGCCTCTCACAGAAGCAGTGGTGTGTCAGGCGGCCTGTGAGTAAAAGTCGAGCACGCTGACCCCCGTCAGCAAATCGGTCTCGGGCAAATCCGCATGCTGGTGCCCGCCCAGCGCGCAATACACCAGCCAATGGCGATCCTGAACATTGAAGGCGAGGCTGCCGACGAGGCTTTGCTGTTCGTCGTAAGGGGCGATGAGGTACAGGCGATCCTGGTTTTCAGCGTGAAGCATGTCGCGTTCCGTGTCGGTTTCGAGGCGCGCATGGTGGTGCATCTACATGACGAAGCCGTGACACAGGACAGCCATCGGTCGATTGTTGGGTTATTTGTCGTAAAGGGCAGGCGTCGGGGGCAGGTTTCGGTAGAATCCCGCCGCGGTCGTCGGTCTGGCGTCCGCCACACCGATTACGTTTGAGGTCTGTGATGTCGCTGCATTTGATGACGCTGTTTACCGCCCATCCCGCCAAATTGATCAACCTGCTCGCGCTGTTATTGGCGTTCCCGGGCAGTTGGCTGCTGCACGCGACCCGCCGCCGTGAACAGCGCGCGATGGCCAGCATTGCTGCTCAGCGTCAGGCGCAACCGAACGCCGAGCCGATCCTCGATTGGGCAACGCTGCGCATGAACCGGTTTTTCTACCGTTTCGGGTTTGCCTGCCTCGGCCTGGCCCTGATCATCTCGTGGATCAGCACCCGCTTCTGAAGCGAATGCAAAACCTTGTGGTGAGGGGATTTATCCCCGATGGCCTGCGCAGCAGGCCCATGATTTCTCAGGCAGAAACCTGGGGCCGCTTCGCGCGCCATCGGGGATAAATCCCCTCGCCACAGGTGCGCAGCGCTGTTGATTACAGCGGCAACCCAGCCTTGACCCGGTACTGATTACGCACCGGCGTCGCATATTGCAGCACCAGATACGGTCGATGCTCCTCAGGGCAGGCATCCAGTCGGCTCAGCCATTCTTCCTGCGCCTTGGCCAGTTCATCCGCCGGGAACACCTCGGCAGCCTTTGGCACATTCAGCGCCGGATCAGCTTCCGCCCACTGTGCATACGCCAGGTAGTGCACCGGGAATAACCGGTAGCCGCCGAGAATCTGCTTGTCCATTTCGACTGCCAATTGCTTGGTGTCTTCGAACAGTTCTTTGATCGGCGCCGCGAAGTTCACGTGCACGCGGCCCTTGTAGCCGGTGATGCCCTTGGCGATGCTCACGTCATCCTCGCCCGGTGCCTTCGCGTAAGTGCCAGTGGTGGCGCGGATGTACAGCTCGCGGGCCTTGGCCTGGTCGCACGGGTCGTATTCGTAACTGATCGACACCGGGGTGACGTTCAGCGACTGGATCACTTCGCCGAACGGCTCGTCCTTGCGGCTCATGTGAAACATCTTGAGGATCGCCGACTCGGTACGGTCGTCGCCATCCTTCGCCCGGCCTTCAGCCTGAGCAATCCAGATCGACGCGCAATCGTTGCGGATCGAGTGGTTGATGTACGCCGAGAGCAATTGATAGGCGGCCATTTTCTCGCGGCGCCCGGTGATCGAGCGGTGCACGATAAAACTTTTGTTCAAGCGCATCAGGTCGCTGACAAACGGCTTTTGCAGCAGGTTGTCGCCAATTGCGATGCGCGGCGTCGGCAGGCCGGCGTGGTACACGGCGTAGTTGACGAAGGCCGGATCCATCACGATATCGCGATGGTTGGCGATGAACAGATAAGCGCTGCCGGACTTGAATTGCTCGACACCGGTGTAGGTCACGCCGTCGGTGGCGCGCTCGATAGTGTGGTCGACGTAAGACTCGACCTTGTCCTGCAAACTCGCCACCGAGGTCACGTCGGCAAACTCACGACGCAGCCGATGGGCTATAAGTGGTTTGAGCATCCAGCCGAAGGCACCGGCAAAACGCGGGAAGCGGAAGTGGGTGAGGATATCTAGAAACGCCTTGTCGCCGAGCAGCCTTGCCAGTACCACAGGTACTTCGCTGTCGTCGTAAGGTCGGATGGCATCGAATTCGCCCATCATGCTCTCTTGTTGGAAACGGCTAGGGTAAGTAAAGGTGTTGATCAAACACCACGGGGCACGGTCTGAAAAAGTAGCCAGACAAAAATAGCCCTGCAAATAGACCGGCGATTATACGCACAAGTCACTTGGGAGACCGCGATGCTGGAAACCGCACTGTATGAATGTCCGTATTGTGGTGAAGAGGTCGAGACGACGGTGGACCTGTCCGCTGGGGATCAGACCTACATCGAGGACTGTCAGGTGTGTTGTCGGCCGATCACGTTCGTATTGCAGGTACATGAAGAGGATTGGTTTCTGGAAGTCTTCAGCGAAAACGAGTGAGGCGCGCCCATGCAGCGAATCTACGAGCCGGAAAACCTGATGGAAGGCGAAATGCTCAAGGGCATGCTCGCCAGCGAAGGCATCGAGGCGCACCTGGTGGGGCGCGATCTGCTCGGCGGTACGGGTGAACTGCCAATTTTTGGCCTGTTGGGACTGTCGGTCGACAACGATCAGGCCGAGTACGCCCGCGAGTTGATCACCGCGTACAATGCCGCGCTGCCGCTGCCCGGCGATGAACCGGAGAGCTTCCCCGGTACGCTGGTCTGTTAGGCTGACGTTCGTTTTACTTCTGAGTCGTGTTGCCCCATGTGTGGACGTTATGCCCTGTTTCGCTGGAACCGTGATTTCGCGGCCCTGCCAGGTTTTCCTGCCGATCAACTGGCGCAGTGGAACATTTCCCCCAGTGATTCGGTGTTGATGCTGCGTGCCGCTGAAGACGGCCAGCGCACATTGGCCCGTGCGCGCTGGGGGCTTACGCCACCGTGGCTGACCGATCTGTCGCGCACGCCAGCGCATGCCCGGGCGGAAACCGTGGCCGAGCAACCGATGTTTCGTGAAGCCTTGCGTCTGCGTCGTTGCCTGCTGCCGGCCAACGGCTTTTATGAATGGCGTGGCACCCAGCGCAAACGCCCGTACTGGCTGACGCCGGGGGAGGGCTCCTCGCTGTTTTTTGCGGCGATCTGGGAAGCGTATCCGGTGCAGGAACAGGTGTGGCTGAGCACGGCGGTGATCACGCAAGCGGCGGCCAGTCAGCGCCGGCCGTTGATTCTCGATGAGGCCGGGCAGGCGGCGTGGCTGGATCCCGCGACGCCGTTGCATGTCTTGCAGGGTCTGCTCGCCAGTGAACCTGCCGCGCTGCGTGAGCGGGTGTTGGCGAATATGGTCAATGATCCGAAGCTCAATGGGCCGGAGTGTCTGACGCCGGGTTAAAGCCTGTAGATCAAAAGCCCCTCACCCTAACCCTCTCCCTGTATGTACCGGAGACATGGTGGACAGGTGTTCGGAGACATGGTGGACACTTTTTAATAGACACATTGCTCATCACCAAGGAGATGACCTGTGTCCTGGGAAGAGGTGTCCACCGTGCAGCTTCGTTCAGAGTTCGTGCATTTGGCTCGGCAAGAAGGAGCCAATGTCCGGCAGCTTTGCCGCCGATTCAATATCAGCCCAAGCACTGCCTACAAATGGCTCAACAGGTTTGAAACTTCAGGTGCAGAGGGCTTGATCGATCAGTCTCGACGACCGAAGACGTCACCCAAACGCTGCGCTGACGAGGTTGAGCAGCAGATTCTGACCGTGAGTGAGGAATACGCGGCTTGGGGCGCTCGCAAGCTCAAACGTGTGCTGGAAGACAGCGGCGCAGTAATGCCTTCGGTCAGTACCGTGCATGCGGTTTTACAGCGTCATTCACGCGTTGATTCAAAGGCCGCTGAGATTAAACCGTTTATCCGCTTCGAGCATGAAGCGCCCAACGATCTTTGGCAGATGGACTTCAAGGGCCATATCAGCCTGGCTCAGGGACGTTGCCATCCGTTGACGATACTGGACGATCATTCGCGGTTTTCGCTGTGTATCGCGGCCTGCCTCGATGAGCGACGTGAAACCGTTCAGGAGCATCTAATCAGGGTCTTTCGGCGTCATGGTCTGCCTTTGCGCATGACGATGGACAACGGTTCACCCTGGGGTGACCAGACTGGCGTTTATACCGCGCTGGAGGTCTGGCTGATGAGTCAGGGCATCAAGGTCGGGCACTCTCGACCTTATCATCCGCAAACCCAAGGAAAGCTGGAACGCTTCCACCGCAGCCTGAAAAATGAAGTCCTGCGAGACCGACATTTTATTGATCTCAACGGTGCACAACGGGCGTTTGATATCTGGCGTGATATCTACAACCAGAAGCGTCCACATCAAGCGTTGGACATGCAGGTGCCTGCTACTCGCTACAGCAGCAGCCCACGGGAATATCAGGAGCAGCCCGCGGCGCCGGAGTACGACGATGGGGATGTGGTCAGGAAGGTTCAGGTGAAGGGCGAGATCTACTGGCGGAACCGTGAATACACAGTCGGAAAAGCTTTTTATGGGAGGTCAGTAGCTATCAGGGAAACGACGGAAGATGGCATCCACGATGTCTACTGGAGTAGACATCGTATTGCCCGAATCGACTTGAACTTGCAGATCGTTACGGCAGGTAAGAAGATCTAAAACCGTCCACCATGTCTCCGAACATGTGTCCACCATGTCTCCGGTACATACACTCCCGGAGGGAGAGGGGACTGATTGGGGGATATTGACGAAATACACCGACTTGAAAGGTCTGTACTGAATCCATAATCGACTCAGTTTCTCAGGTCGATGTGTCGTGCAAGACACCTCGGTCGGCCCCCTCTCCCTCCGGGAGAGGGCTGGGGTGAGGGGCTTTTGGCTTTTCAGACCTTGAACTGATTGATCAACCGCCGCTGCTGCTCCGCCAACTTGGTCAAATCAGCACTCGCCGAACTCGACTCATCCGCGCCGCCCGCCACTTCATTGGCTACCTGACCGATATTGATCACGTTGCGATTGATGTCATCGGCCACCGCGCTCTGCTCCTCGGCCGCACTGGCAATCTGCGTGTTCATGTCGTTGATCACCGACACCGCCCGGGTAATCGTCTCCAGCGCCTCAGCCGCTTTCGCCGCGTGCTGCACGCTTTCGTCGGTGCGGTTCTGGCTGTCTTCCATGACCCGCACCACGTCGCGCGTGCCCTGCTGCAGTTGCTGGATCATGGACTGGATTTCTTCGGTGGCTTTCTGGGTTTTCTGCGCCAGATTGCGTACTTCATCCGCCACCACCGCAAACCCGCGACCCTGTTCACCGGCTCGCGCAGCCTCAATCGCCGCGTTCAGCGCCAGCAGATTGGTCTGCTCGGCGATCCCGCGAATCGCGGTCAGAATCGCGTTGATATTCTCGCTGTCCTTGGCCAGCGTCTGCACCACTTCCACAGCCTTGCCGATTTCCACCGCCAGCACGCCAATCGAGTTCGACGTGTCGCGAACAATCTGCATGCCTTGACCGGCGGCCTGGTCGGCGTGGCTGGCGGCTTGCGCGGCCTGGGTGGCGTTGCGCGCCACGTCCTGCGCGGTGGCGGTCATTTCCTGCACCGCCGTGGCAACCTGATCAATCTCGGCCATCTGTTTCTGGATGCCGATGTTGGTGCGAATCGCAATGTCGGCCGTGTGTTCCGACGAATCGCTAACGCTCTGCACCGACGTCACCACTTGGGTGATCATCGCCTGCAACTTGCTCAGGAAAGTGTTGAAGCCCTTGGCGATCGAGCCCAGTTCATCGCTGCGGTCACTGCTCAAGCGCCGGGTCAGATCGCCCTCGCCCTGAGCGATGTCATCGAGCATGGCGACCATTTGCTTCAGTGGTCGGGCGATGCCGTGGCCGACCAGCCAGATCACCAACAGGCCGACGCCGGCGATGATCAGACCGACCATGGCCATGCCGAAGGTGTCGGATTTGCGTTGGGCGTCGAGGTCGGCCTGAAGTTTCTGCAAGTCAGCCATCACCGCGTTCAACGGCAATTGCAGCATCAGTGTCCAGCGTGCGTCGGTCTGGCCGATGCCGAACGGCAGGTACAGCTCGATGCGGCCCTTGTCCTTGTTGACTGAATAAGTGACTTCGCCGCGCTTGAGATTGGCCATGTTGGCAATCTGCTCGGCGTCGAGAATGTCGCTGACCTTCTCGCCGAATTTGCTCGTGTCCTTGGTGTAGGCGACGATCCGCCCGTTGCCGCCGACCAGCGCCATCTGCCCGGCGCCGCTATAAAGTTTCTGGTTGGCGCCCAGAAGCATTTCCTGGATGAAGTTCACCGACAGGTCGGCGCCGACGATGCCTTGGAACGCGCCGTTGAGCATGATCGGCTCAATGAATGAAGCGAGCATGACGATTTTGTCGCCGACCTTGTACGGCGCCGGATCGATCACGCAGGATTTCTTGCTCTCTTTCGAGCACAGGTAGTACTCGCTGGCGCGCACGCCGGTGGAGAGGACTTTCTGATCGTCGACGTCCACCAGTTTATCGAGGCCGAGCGTGCCGTCGTCATTACGGAACCACCACGGCAGGAAGCGCCCGTTGGCCGCATCGATACCCACCACGCTGTTGCCGATGTAGGCCGCGTCGTTGTGATCGAGGGCGTTTTTTTCCCAGCCGATGTAGGTGCCGAGAATCTTCGGGTTCTTCTCGACGTTCTCTTTGATCAGGCTGATCAGTTGCTCACGGCTGACGTTCAAGCGCGGCTGGCCATCGGCGCCCGGCGTGCCGAGCAGGGCGTTGACCCGTACGAGTCCGCCGGCAATCAGCAGCGGCGCTTCGAGTTCGCGCTGGATCTGGCTGACCTGGGTTTGTGCCAGCGAGGTCAGGCGCTGTTCGATGACTTGCTCGAACTGGGCCTGGGTGCGCTGTTGCACCATATCCTGAGTGCGGGCGCCGGAAA
The DNA here is from genome assembly GCF_018326005.1 of Pseudomonas sp. Seg1. Taxonomy (NCBI): domain Bacteria; kingdom Pseudomonadati; phylum Pseudomonadota; class Gammaproteobacteria; order Pseudomonadales; family Pseudomonadaceae; genus Pseudomonas; species Pseudomonas sp. Seg1. The sequence goes on along the minus strand of NZ_AP021903.1, from coordinate 5,457,083 downwards.
ACAGCGCATACAGCACCAGCGCGGCGACCACGCTGAGAACGATGGCGCCGGCCAGGGCGGCGACGGAAAACTGGATCGACTTGAACTTCATGGGAGCTCCGCACGCAAGAGGACGTCTGCGCTGTTGTATCGGCAGCAGGCATTGCGCCATGAGTCGCGGCGAAGGGATTTGCCCAGGGATGTCGCAAATGGATCAGTGGGCGACGCCGTGGCAGAGGCTTGTCGGGCGCTGTGAATTTTTTACGACAGGGGTGCGGGAAATTTCTGAAAGTCGCTGCAATACGTCCGTTGTATCTGGCGTCGATACAATTACCCGCCTAGGATACGCGCAGGTTTTCAGGGAGCTTTTGAATGAACAAGACATTGGTTGTAAGTGCACTGAGCGCAGCGCTGTTGCTGGCCGGTTGTCAGTCGGTCAACACCACCAGCGGCGGCGCCGTGGGTGTGGAGCGCAAGCAGTACATGTTCAGCATGCTGTCCTCGCAAGAGGTCGACCAGATGTATGCCCAGTCGTATCAGAAGACCGTCGGCGAAGCATCGAGCAAAGGCGTGCTGGACAAGACCAGCCCAGAGGCCAAGCGGGTTCAGGCGATTGCCAACCGTTTGATCGCCCAGGCGCCGAACTTCCGTCCGGATGCGGCGCAGTGGCAGTGGGAAGTCAATCTGATCAAGAGCGATGAGCTCAACGCCAACTGTGGTCCTGGCGGCAAGATCATTTTCTATACCGGGCTGATCGACAGCCTGAAACTCACCGACGATGAAATCGCTGCGGTGATGGGCCATGAAATCGCCCACGCCTTGCGCGAGCACGGTCGTGAAGCGATGTCGAAAGCCTATGGCGTTGAAATGGCCAAGCAGGGCGCGGGCGCGTTGCTCGGTCTGGGTCAGGACAGTCTGGCGCTGGCCGACACCGTGGCCAACTACGGCATGACCTTGCCCAACAGCCGTGCCAACGAAAACGAAGCCGACCTGATTGGTCTGGAGCTGGCCGCACGCGCGGGCTACAACCCGAACGCGGCGATCACGCTGTGGAACAAGATGAGCAAGGCGTCGGAAGGTTCGCCGCCGGAGTTCATGAGCACTCACCCGGCATCGACCAGCCGGATTGCCTCGTTGCAAGCGGCGATCCCTAAGGTTATGCCGCTGTACGAACAGGCCCCGAAATCCTGAGTCGGTGATCGTTCCCACGCTCTGCGTGGGAATGTCTCAAGGGACGCTCCGCGTTCCAAAAGGGACGCAGAGCGTCCCCGGCTGCATTCCCACGCAGAGCGTGGGAACGATCCTTCTCTCAGGGTTAAACCCAGCCACTGCTCTGCATCGCCTTGTACACCGCGACGATCGCCAGAATCAGGAATGCCGAAGCTGCCAGGCGACGGATCAAGGTCAACGGCAATTTATCCGCCGCAAAATTACCCGCCAATACCACCGGCACGTTAGCAATCAACATGCCCGCCGTGGTGCCGATAATCACCAGCCAGAGTTCCGGGTATTGCGCGGCGAGCATCACTGTCGCGACCTGTGTCTTGTCACCCATTTCGGCCAGGAAGAACGCAATCAGCGTGGTCAGGAAAGGCCCGAACTTGCGTGCGGTGCTGGTTTCATCGTCGTCCATTTTGTCTGGCACCAGCGTCCACAACGCAGTGGCGGCGAAGCTTGCGGCGAGAATCCAGTGCAGAACAGAGTCTGAGAAAAAGCTGCCGAACCAGGCGCCGACCGCACCGGCTGCTGCGTGGTTGGCCAGGGTCGCGGCAACAATACCGGCAATGATTGGCCAGGGTTTGCGGAAGCGAGCGGCGAGAATCAGCGCGAGCAGTTGCGTCTTGTCGCCGATTTCGGCCAAGGCAACGATTGCGGTGGGAACGAGTAATGAGTCCAGCATCAGGATTTTCCTAAGGGGCGGGTCGACACGGCTATGACACGTACAGCCTTCCCGCCCCGGGTAAGGTGTGCGTGTCATAGGTCTTGTCAAACCCTGCGATCCGTCTGATGCGGACGCTTGGGTCGCATACGCCATGATCTGAGGATCAAGTATGTTGACGTATGCCGGACGAGCTTGGCGCTCGTGGGAGACTACTCCCCTAGGACGGAGCGGATTCTGCCTAGGCAAATCCGATTGAGCAAGCACAAATTTCTAGCCGCGCTTGGCCCGGTAAATCCGGAAACCATTGCCTTCTGCCTTGATTGCGCACACGCCCAGATGCTCTTCGATCAGCGGCTGGTACTTCAGGAAGCTGTTCGCCACCAAGCGCAGTTCGCCGCCGTTTTTCAGATGTTTCGCTGCTTTTCGTAGCAAGTTCTCAGTGGCGAAATAATCCGTGTGTACCCCGACATGGAACGGCGGGTTGCTCAGAATGGCGCTCAAGCCCATCGGCGCGGCGTCGATTCCGTCACCGGTCAGCACCTCGGCTTCCAGGCCGTTGGCAGCCAATGTCAGACGGCTGCTGGCGGCGGCAAATGCGTCAACATCGAGCAACGTGACTTGATTGTGCGGGTAGCGACGTTTGACCGCAGCGCCCAACACGCCCGCGCCACAACCGAAGTCGAGCAGATGACCGCTCGGCAGTTTGTCCAGATGCTCCAGCAGCAGCGCGCTGCCGCGATCAAGTCGGCCATGGCTGAACACGCCCGGCAGGCTGATGACTTTCAGCGGGCCTTCGGCCAGTGGCAGCTCATAAGTCTGCGCCAGACTGTCCAGCGATTTCGCTTCAGGCGCATTGGCGACCGTGACTTGCCACAGTTGGCAGTGACGCGCGCTATCGAGCTTGCGTGGCTTACCGAACGGGTTGAGCTGCTTGGACGCGCCTTCGATACCGCTGCGTTTTTCGCCGACCAGAAACACTTCGCGCCCAGCCAGACGCGCAGCCACCGCGTTGAGGATGTAATCGGTCAGGTCCTTGGACTTGGGCAAAAACACCACGGCGCTGTCGAACTCGCTCTCTGGAATGTTCACGCCAAAATGACTGCGACCTTCGAAACGCGCCTCGAGGGCGGCTTGATCGCCGGCATGCCAGCACCAGCCAAACGCATTGGGCAGGCGCCCGAGCAAATCGTCGGCAGGCAAACCGGCCAGCAACAGCGAACCCTGGAATAACTCGGCCTGACGAAGCAGTACTTCACTGCGCGGATCCATAACTGCTCCTCAAAAAAAAGTGCCGCAGTTTATCAACTGACGACCCGCAGCGCCTTACCGCTGAAGAACGCCTCGGCGTTTTCGGTCAATTGACCGACGATGCGCTGCCGGGCTTCGCGGCTGCCCCAGGCGTTATGCGGGGTGACAATCAGGCGCGGAATGTCAGCGGCCAGCAGCGGATTGCCCTGGGTGGGTGGCTCGACGCTGAGCACATCGGTGGCGGCGCCGCCGAGATGGCCGGCACGCAAGGCATCGGCCAACGCCTGCTCGTCGATCAGTCCGCCACGGGCGGTGTTGACCACGAACGCCCCGGGTTTCATCGACGCCAGTTCGCGTGCGCCGATGAAGTGCCGGGTGTGTTCGTTGAGCGGGCAGTGCAGGGTCAGGGCGTCGACCTGCGGCAGCAATTCATCCAATGGCAGACGATCCGGGCGGGCCGGGCGCCCCGGAATCTGCCCAAGCAATACGCGCATGCCGAAAGCCTCAGCCAGACGCGCGACGGCGCCGCCGAGTTCGCCATGGCCGAGCAGGCCAAGGGTTTTGCCTTCTAGTTCGACAATCGGGTAGTCGAGCAGGCAGAACTGTTTCGCCTGCTGCCAGCGACCTTCGCTGACGGCTTTCTGATAATCGGCCAACCGTGTGGCGAGGTTAAGCAGCAACATGATCGTGTGTTGCGCCACCGATGGCGTGCCGTAACCCTGGCAGTTGCAAACGGTGATGCCCTGAGCGCGGGCGGCGGCGAGATCGACGTTGTTGGTGCCAGTGGCGGTAATCAGGATCAGCTTTAGATCCGGGTTGGCGGCCATGGCGGCGGCGTCGATCAGGATCTTGTTGGAGATCGCTACTGTGGCGCCTTGCAGGCGTTCGGTGACTTGTTCCGGCAAGGTCTGGGCAAACAGTTGCAGGTCGCTGAAGCAGGCGCGCAACGGGCTGAGGTCGAGATCGCCCAGGTCCAGCGAAGGGTGATCGAGGAATACGGCGCGGCGCGGGTTCGTCATCAACTGTACCTTTTGTGCTTTGAACGGAAGGCGTAATCTGCCGAGCCTACCAGATGAAACAAATCGTTACGCACAGCGCCCGCAATACCCTGTGGCGAGGGGATTTATCCCCGATGGGTTGCGAAGCAGCCCCAAAAACGGCTGTTTGGGCGGATCAGACCAGGCAATGGCAATGGTATTGCGACTGCTGCGCAGTCGGTCGGGGCGGTGCGACGTTTCGCTAAATCCCCTCACCATAGGCACTGCGTTTCCTACAGATTTATTTATTGACCAAGCTGCCCCAGAGGAGCCCCCATGTACTGGACCGAGTTCTTGACCGTTGCACTTATCCACCTGCTGGCCGTCGCCAGCCCCGGCCCGGACTTTGCCGTGGTGGTGCGCGAGAGCGTGACCCACGGTCGGCGCGCCGGCACCTGGACGGCGTTGGGTGTCGGCACGGCGATTTTCCTGCACGTGGGATATTCGCTGCTGGGCATCGGCCTGATCGTGTCGCAGTCGATCGTGCTGTTCAACGCCTTGAAATGGGCCGCCGCGGCTTACCTGCTGTACATCGGTTTCAAGGCTTTGCGCGCTCAGCCGGCAAAAACCGTCACCGATGACCTGCACAAGGAAGCGGGTGTGCGCACTGCCCGTGGCGCTTTCACCTCGGGTTTCGTCACCAACGGTCTGAACCCGAAAGCCACGCTGTTTTTCCTGTCGCTGTTCACCGTGGTCATCAACCCACACACGCCGCTGGCGATTCAGGCGGGTTACGGGGTTTATCTGGCGGTCGCGACCGCGTTCTGGTTCTGCCTGGTGGCGATGCTGTTCAGCCAGCAACGGGTACGCGCCGGTTTTGCCCGCATGGGCCACTGGTTTGATCGCACCATGGGCGCGGTGCTGATCGCGCTCGGCGTGAAAATCGCGTTTACCGAAATGCATTGAGAAAACACCGCAAACAACCTGTGGGAGCGAGCCGGCTCGCTCCCACAAGGTATTGGGGTGATTCCTAAAGGAGTTCGCTGAGCTTGCTGAGGGTATTGAGATACTCGCGGGGATTCTCCCCGAGCAGGCGTCGAAACATCGCGCTGAACGCCCGCGCGCTGCCGTAACCCAAGTCCCGCGCCACGCTTTGTACGCTGTCTCCGGCGAGCAGGCGCGGCAGGGCTTCCATCAGGCGCAGTTGCTGGCGCCAGGCATTGAAATTCATCTGCAGTTGTTGCTGAAACAGCCGCGTCAGTGTGCGCGAACTGGCGCCGACCTGCTGCGCCCAGTCTTCCAGCGTGTTGGGATGATCCGGGGTTTGCAGCAGCGCCAGACAAATGTTTTGCAGTCGCCGGTCGCTGGGCATTGGGATGTGCAGCGGCAGGTTTTCCAGGCTGGCGAGTTCTTCCAGCATCAGTTGCTGAATCAGCGGATTGTCGGCATGCGGCGGACCTTGCACGGCACGCAGGATCAGCTCGCGCAATAACGGCGTGACCGCCAATACGCAGCACTGATGCAAGCTGGCCGGCGACAGCTCAGGGGCGATGAACAGCGAACGCATCTGCACATCGCCGGACATGAAAATCTCGTGCGCCACTTCCGGCGGAATCCACACCGCGCGGCTGGGCGGAATCACCCACGCGCCCGATTCCGTGACCACGCGCATGACGCCGCAGACGGCATACAGCAACTGTGCCTCGCGATGCAGGTGCAGCGGCTGGTGCGCGCCGTCCAGATAATCCCGGGGATAGGCGCTCACCGGGCCGTGTTCGAAGTGGCTGATCAACATGGCGGTTTTGATGACTTGTTTGGCAGGAATGCGCTTTTTCGCCAACTTAGCATAGGCACATCACAACAACGAAAAGCGTGCCGTAATGAATCAATCCTGCCAAGTCATCCGCTACATCAACGCTGCCCATGTGATCGATCACATGTTCATGCTGATATTTCCCGCTGCCGTGCTCGGCATGACCCAGGCCTTCGGCCTTGATTACGCCGCGCTGATCGGCCTGTCCCTCGGCGGCTTCATCGCTTTCGGCGCCTGTTCGCTACCCGCCGGTTGGCTGGGCGATCACTGGAGCCGGCGGCAGATGATGCTGGTGTTTTTCTTCGGCATCGGCGCTTCGGCGATCTTCACCGGCCTGAGTAACAGCCCGGCCATGCTGGTGATCGGCCTGACGCTGATCGGTATTTTTGCCGCGATCTATCACCCGGTGGGCACGGCAATGTTGGTCGCGTACGCGCAGAACCGAGGCCGGGAAATCGGCATCAACGGTATGTGGGGCAACCTCGGCGTGGCGTTTTCGGCGCTGATCACCGGTTTGCTGGTGGCGCAATTCGGCTGGCGCTCGGCGTTTCTGTTACCGGGGGCGGTGGCGATTGTGTTGGGTATCGGCTTTGCCTTGCAGGTGCGTGAGGAGCCGATTCCGAAACGCCCGCACACCGCCCTCAAAGGCGCCGGCGGCCAGCGCATTTCGATGGTTATGGTGTTCGGCGTGCTGGCGCTGGCCACGGCCACCGGTGGCGTGGTGTTCAACGCCACCACCATGACCTATCCGAAATTGTTTCAGGAGCGTTTGCATGAGCTGTTTGCCTCGCCGCAAACCCTTGGCGTGGTGGTCAGTCTGGCCTACGCGTTTGGTGCGGTCGCGCAGTTGAGCATTGGTCGGGTGTTGCACCGGATCAGTCTGAAATGGCCGTTCATTGTGTTGACGATGTGCCAGGCACCGCTGCTGTTTGCGCTGGCCTATGCCGACGGCTGGGCGGTGATCGCCCTCGGTGCAGCGTTCATGTTTGTAGTGTTCGGTCAGGTCACGGTGAACGATGCCATGGTCGCCAACTTCGTCGCACCGCAGTGGCAATCCCGGGTCTTTGCCCTGCGTTACTGTTTATCGTTCGGTGCCAGTGCGACGGCGATTCCGCTGATTTCCTATGTCGAACCGCGCCAGGGTTTTGTGGGGCTTTATCTGATTCTGGCGGGTTTCGGTGCTTTGACCTTCCTGGCCGCAGTGGTTTTCCCACGCACACCTTCCGAAGAGGCCGCAGGACAAACCGCCTGAGCGGTGGCGAATTCCGGCAAATGCTGGCGCAAAGCTAGCATTTGTACGGCTGTGCAAATCATTCCTTCGGCTGATTTGGCTGGCGTATAAGGGTTCTAGAGTACAAATCTCTACGCCAACACCGTGCAGTCAGAAAAGGGATTCTTATGTTGCAGACTCGCGTCATTCCCCCGGCCGATGGGGCCTACCAGTATCCATTGCTGATTAAACGGCTGCTGATGTCCGGCGCCCGCTACGAGAAAACCCGCGAGATCATCTACCGTGACCAGTTGCGCTACAGCTATCCGACCCTGATCGAGCGCGTCGCGAGGCTGGCCAACGTGCTCACGGCGGCCGGTGTGAAGGCCGGTGATACCGTGGCGGTGATGGACTGGGACAGCCATCGTTACCTGGAATGCATGTTTGCCATTCCGATGATCGGCGCGGTGATCCACACCATCAACGTGCGCCTTTCGCCGGAGCAGATCCTCTACACCATGAACCATGCCGAGGACCGCTTTGTGCTGGTCAACAGCGAGTTCGTCGGGCTGTATCAAGCGATCGCGCCGCACCTGACCACAGTGAAGAAAACCCTGCTGCTGACCGATCTGCCGGAAAAAACCGCCGAGCTGCCGAACCTGGTTGGCGAGTATGAGCAACTGCTGGCAGCCGCCAGCCCGCAATACGACTTCCAGGATTTCGACGAAAATTCGGTCGCCACCACGTTCTACACCACAGGCACCACCGGCAACCCGAAAGGCGTGTATTTCACCCATCGACAACTGGTGCTGCACACCATGGGCGTGTCGACCATCATGGGCTCGATCGACAGCGTGCGTCTGCTCGGCACCAACGACGTGTACATGCCGATCACCCCGATGTTTCACGTTCACGCCTGGGGCCTGCCTTACGTGGCGACCATGCTTGGACTCAAACAGGTTTATCCGGGGCGTTACGATCCGGAGTTTCTGGTCGAGCTGTGGCGCAAGGAGAAGGTCACGTTCTCCCACTGCGTGCCGACCATCCTGCAAATGTTGCTGAATGCCAAAGGCGCGCAGGGCACCGATTTTGGTGGCTGGAAAATCGTCATTGGCGGCAGCGCGCTCAATCGCACCTTGTATGAAACCGCCAAGGCTCGTGGCATTCAGCTCACCGCTGCGTACGGCATGTCCGAGACCGGGCCACTGGTTTCCTGTGCGCATCTCAATGATGAGCTGATGGCCGGCACTGAAGACGAGCGCACCACCTACCGGATCAAGGCCGGTGTGCCGGGGCCGTTGGTGGAGGCAGCCATCGTCGACGCCGAGGGCAACTTCCTCCCGGCCGATGGCGAAACCCAGGGCGAACTGGTGCTGCGCGCGCCATGGCTGACCGAGGGGTATTTCAACGAACCGCAAAAGGGCGCCGAACTCTGGGCCGGCGGCTGGCTGCATACCGGTGATGTGGCGACGCTCGACAGCATGGGCGTGATCGACATCCGCGATCGCATCAAGGACGTGATCAAGACCGGCGGCGAGTGGATCTCTTCGCTCGATCTCGAAGACCTGATCAGTCGTCATGTCGCGGTACGCGAAGTAGCAGTGGTGGGCATCGCCGATCCACAGTGGGGCGAGCGCCCGTTTGCCCTGCTGGTGATTCGTGAAGGTCATGAAATCGGGGCGCGCGAGCTCAAGGAACACCTCAAACCGTTCGTGGAACTTGGGCACCTGAGCAAGTGGGCGATTCCGAGTCAGATCGCCCTTGTTACCGAAATTCCCAAGACCAGCGTCGGCAAGCTCGACAAGAAGCGCATCCGCCTCGACATCACGGAATGGCAGACCAACAACAGCACCTTCCTTTCGACACTTTGAGTGTCTGCTGGCGCGCCGAAAACGGCGCGCCAGACCCACCAAGCAAGCGCTTGCCTTGTGAAATCGAAAAATTCAGCCATCCTTGCCGTGCCGACATGCGTCGGACTGGCGAAAGGACTGTTCCAGAGTGGTTGGCGACTGCAAATCACACTTTAGAGGGATCAAGCAGTACCACCTGCTGGCTATAGTCCGCTCAAGGATTTTTAAGAACGGGGCACACGCACACATCGGGGCGATGCATCTTTGGAGTGATTTCGGGTCGCCGCTGGCACCCGGTCATCCACAACGTTTTTAAAAGTACTCACTGCCATAACAATAATGCACATGGAGTAGCGTCGATGACCTCAGTAAACCAGTTCTGGCGCCGGGCGAAACTGCCTCTGGCGGTCAGTCTTGCTTCTTCGCTCGCCGGGCCCGCATTCGGCGTCAGTTTCAACGTCGGTGAAATCGAAGGTCAGTTCGATTCATCCCTGTCGATCGGCGCCAGTTGGTCTACCCAGAGCCCGAACAAGAACCTCATCGGCGTCAACAATGGTGGTCACGGTCTGTCGCAGACTTCCGACGACGGCCACGCCAACTTCAAGAGCGGCGAAACCTTTTCGAAGATCTTCAAGGGCATCCATGACCTTGAATTGAAATACGGCGACACCGGCGTGTTCGTCCGTGGCAAATACTGGTACGACTTCGAACTCAAGGACGAAAGCCGCGAGTTCAAGGACATCAGCGATTCGGGCCGCAAAGAGGGCGCCAAGTCGTCCGGCGGGCAGATCCTCGACGCCTTCGTCTACCACAACTACTCGATCGCCGATCAGCCAGGCTCCGTGCGTCTGGGCAAGCAGGTGGTGAGCTGGGGTGAAAGTACCTTCATCGGTGGCGGTATCAACTCGATCAACCCGATCGATGTGTCGGCGTTCCGCCGTCCAGGTGCCGAGATCAAGGAAGGCCTGATTCCGGTCAACATGTTCTACGTGTCCCAGAGCCTGACCGAAAACCTTTCGGCCGAAGCGTTCTATCAGCTGGAATGGGACCAGACCGTTGTCGATAACTGCGGCACGTTCTTCTCGCAGCCGGACATCGTTGCCGACGGTTGCAACGACAACCTGCGCGTGCTGAACAAGCGTTCGCAAATCCCGGCCATTGCCTTGGGGCCGTTGGGCGCCAACGGCGTCAACGTCAACGAGGAAGGCGTGCTGGTACGTCGTGGCCCGGATCGCGATGCCCGTGACAGCGGGCAGTGGGGCGCCTCCTTCAAGTACATGTATGAACCGCTGGACACCGAGTTCGGCGCCTACTTCATGAACTACCACAGCCGTGCGCCGATCTTCAGCGCCACCGGTGCGCCACAATCGGTCTACAACACGGCGCGCGCGCTGCCGGGGCCTTTTGCGGCACTCGCACCACTGCTGGTCGCGGGCAACTCGAACTACTTCATTGAATATCCTGAAGACATTCGTCTCTACGGTCTGAGCTTCTCCACCACCCTGCCTACCGGTACGGCGTGGAGCGGTGAGATCAGCTACCGTCCGAACGCACCGGTGCAACTGAACTCCACCGATATCCTGTTCGCCGGTGTGCGTCCGATCGGCGGCGCACTGACCAACGCTTCGATACTCAATGGCGTGCCGGGTCAGGATCTGCACGGTTACGAGCGCAAGGAAATCACCCAGCTGCAGACAACGTTCACGCACTTCTTCGATCAGGTCATGGGCGCCAGCCGTCTGACCCTCGTTGGTGAAGTCGGCGCGACCTACGTCGGCGGCCTGGAAAGCCGTTCCGACAAACGTTATGGCCGCGATCCGGTATATGGCCCGGGTGAGTTGCCGGCCACTGGCGGCGTCAATACCTGCGCCAATATTCTCAACGCCAGCACCATCAATGGCGCCGGGCCTGGCTCGCCGCAGAACAACCGCAGCCGCAATTGCGACAACGACGGTTTCACCACATCGATGTCCTGGGGCTACCGCGGTCGGGCGATCTGGGAATACAACGACGTGTTTGCGGGTGTGAACCTCAAGCCGAACGTGGCCTGGTCCCACGACGTCAGCGGTTACTCGCCAGGCCCTGGCGGCAACTTCGAGGAAGGGCGCAAGGCTGTCAGCCTCGGCGTTGATGCCGAGTACCAGAACACCTATACCGCGAGCCTGGCTTACACCAACTTCTTCGACGGCAAGTACACCACCGTGGATGATCGCGACTTCGTTGCGCTCAGCTTCGGCGTGAACTTCTAAGCACTGCATTTCAGGACGAACGAATTTATGAAAATAACAAAGAGTCTGTTCCACGCCGGTGTACTGGGCCTGTCGCTGCTGGCGACCGGTGTCATGGCAGCAGTGCCTGCTGCCGAAGCCGACAAACTGGGCAAGAGCCTGACCCCGATGGGCGCCGAAATGGCCGGCAATGCCGACGGTTCGATCCCGGCCTGGAAGCCGCTGCCGAAGAATGCGGGCAGCGTCGACAGCAAAGGTTTCCTGTCCAACCCGTACGCCAGTGAGCAACCGCTGTTCACCATCACTGCGAAGGACGCCGACAAATACAAGGACAAGCTTGCGCCGGGCCAGTACGCGATGTTCAAGCGTTACCCGGACACCTTCAAGATGCCAGTGTATCCGTCGCATCGCGGCGCCACCGTGCCGGATGAAGTGTTCGCCTCGATCAAGAAAAACGCCACCACCACCAATCTGGTGTCCGGTGGCAACGGTCTGGAAAACTTTGAAACCGCTGTACCGTTCCCGATTCCGAAAAGCGGTGTGGAAGTCATCTGGAACCACATCACCCGCTATCGCGGCGGCAGCGTGACCCGTCTGGTGACCCAGGCGACGCCACAGCCGAACGGCTCGTTCAGTCTGGTGTACTTCCAGGACCAGTTCGTGTTCCGCGACAAGATGAAGGACTACGACCCGAAAAACCCGGGCAACATCCTGTTCTACTTCAAGCAGAAAGTGACGGCGCCGGCACGTCTGGCCGGTGGTGTGTTGCTGGTGCACGAAACCCTCGACCAAGTGAAGGAGCCACGTTCGGCGTGGGTCTACAACGCCGGTCAGCGTCGTGTGCGCCGGGCGCCACAAGTGTCCTATGACGGTCCGGGTACTGCGGCGGACGGTCTGCGTACCTCCGACAACCTCGATATGTACAACGGTGCGCCGGATCGCTACGACTGGAAGCTCGAAGGCAAGAAAGAGATGTACATCGCCTCCGACAGCTACAAGCTCGACGATCCGAAGCTCAAGTACACCGACATCATCAAGGCCGGCCACATCAATCAGGATCTCGCCCGTTACGAGCTGCGCCGCGTCTGGCACGTGGTTGCAACCCTGAAAGAAGGTCAGCGCCACATCTACGCCAAACGTGACTTCTACATCGACGAAGACACCTGGCAAGCTGCCGTCATCGACCACTACGACGGTCGTGGTCAACTGTGGCGTGTGGCCGAGGCGCATGCCGAGAACTACTACGACAAGCAAGTGCCGTGGTATGCCCTGGAAACCCTCTACGACCTGCAGTCCGGCCGCTACCTGGCACTAGGCATGAAGAACGAAGAGAAGCAGGCGTATGACTTCGGCTTCACCGCCACCACCAGCGACTTCACCCCGGCTGCACTGCGTCAGGATGGTGTTCGCTAAACCGCTGTAAACGCGAGGCCGCATCCTCGTGAAAACGCCCCGACTGGTTCGGGGCGTTTTTTTGCCTGTAGTCTTTTTGTAGCCATTTGTAGCAGCAACCTTCATAACCGGTTCGTTTAAGGCTAGTCTGCGGACATCTGCAACGCCGCCAACAGCAATTCGAACAAGAGCCGGCCATGACTGATCTGTCCCCACTTCCGGGTCCCGCAAGCGTTGCCGTCGCGGCATTGGACGGGCGTTTTTTTCGCCCGCCGCTGCCCGATGGCTACGTCTTGCGACCACGCCTTTGCGAGCGCCTGCAAGCCGGGCTCGGTGGGCGCCTGTTGCTGGTCAGCGCCCCCGCCGGGTTTGGCAAGAGCTCGCTGGCGGTGGAATTCTGCCAAAGTCTGCCGGCGCACTGGCAGAGCCTCTGGCTGGGTTTGAGCCCGCGCGACAGCGACCCCGGGCGGTTTCTCGAACGTCTGCTCGAAGGTTTGCAAGACTACTTTCCGCAACTGGGCAGCCGCGCACTGGGCCTGCTGAAAATGCGGCAGCGCCACCAGCCGTTTGCCTTCGAAGAATGGCTCGACGGTTTGCTCGATGAGCTGACGCTGCACCTCGATCCGGCCACGCCGCTGTTGCTGGTTCTCGACGATTACCATCTCGCCCAAGGGCCAGTGCTCGACCGTTGCCTGCAATTTTTCCTCAATCATTTGCCCGATGGCTTGCTGGTCATGGTCACCAGTCGGCAGCGTCCGGACTGGCATCTGGCGCGCCTGCGGCTGTCGCGGCAGTTGCTGGAGTTGCACGAGGCGGATCTGCGCCTGACCCACGACGAAGCCCTGACCCTGCTTGATCGCCACAGCACATCACTGCGTGGCGAAGCCCTGGAAAACCTCATCCAGCGCAGCGAAGGCTGGGTCGCCGGGCTGCGCTTCTGGTTGCTGGCGGTGTCCGAGGCCGGCAGTGATGCGGCGTTACCGCAAGCGCTGAACGGCGGGGAAGGGTTGATCCGCGACTATCTGCTGGAAGAAGTCATCGATTGCCTGCCCGCCGAAGTCCAGGCGTTTCTCTACGACACTGCCCCGCAGGAGCGCTTTTGCAGCGAGCTATGCGACGCCGTTCGCGAGGCCCACGACAGCGCCGAGATCCTGCGTTTCCTGCTTGCGCATCAGGTCTTTCTGGTGCCGCTGGATGAACATGGGCACTGGTATCGTTATCACCATCTGTTTTCTGATTTGTTGCGCAGTCGGCCGATTGCTCAAGCCATGGTGCCCACCGCGACCCTGCATTTGCGCGCCTGTCGCTGGTTCAACGCTCAAGGTTTGCTCGACGAAGCGGTGGAGCAGGCCTTGCGTGCCGGCCACCTCGACGTGGCAGCGAATCTGGTACAGAACCTCTCCGAGGAGCAACTGCTCGCCGAGCAGAACGTCGGCATGCTGCTGCGCTGGAAAATGGACTTGCCCGACAGCCTGCTGATCAGTACGCCGCGGCTGATCGTCCTCTACAGCTGGGCGCTGGGGCTGGCCTGTCAGCTCGATGCGGCCGAAGAACTCTCCAGCCACTTGAGCCGTTTCCTTCCGGCGCCGTCCGCCACGGCACAAAGGTCGATGCTGGCGCAATGGCTGGCGCTGAGCGGGATCATCGCTCGTGGTCGCGGCCATCGTGAATTGACCCTCAGGTATTGCAGCGAAGCCCTGGAGAGCCTTCCTGCCAAACGCTACGGTCAACGGCTGATGTGTTTGTCGACGCTGTCCAATCTGGCGATTGCCGACGGTGATCTCTGGCGCGCTCGTGGTCTGAACCGCGAATCCCTTGAGCTGGCGCAACGCGTTGGTAACCCGTTGTTCGAGGCGTTGGCGCATTACGACCGTGCCCGCGTCTTGCAGGCACGCGGCGAAATCCTCCGCGCGCTGGATGAAGTCCATCAAGGACTGGAACGCCTGCGCGGATTGTCCCCACAACGGTTATACGCGGTGCGCGCACGGCTGACCTTGTATGAAGGTTTTCTGCTGGCGATGCGCTTGCAGCCGCAAGCCGCCCGCGTGCGTCTGCTGGCCGGGATCGGCGAAGCGCGGGCCTGCCGCGATATCAGCGTGTTGATCGGACACAGCGTGATCGCCCGCCTGGACGGCGCCACCGGCGAATTCGCCAAAGCCTTCGCCGAACTCGCCGAAGCCGAACGGCTGATGCACATCTGGGACGTGCCGCCGATCTACTATCTGGCGATGATCACCCTGGTCAAATGCGAGCTGTGGCTGGCGCAGGGTCGCACCGATCTGGCCGAGGCCTGGCTGGCGCGTCTGGGCCAGACTTACACCGGCGAACGCGCCGCCGCACCACCGGAATTTCATCCACAGCTGCCGCTGCACGTTGAGTTGCAACAGGCATTGCTAGATATGATCCAGGGGCAACCGATGCTCGCCGAAGGGCGGCTGAACGTGCTGCATGAGAACGGTCAGCAAACCGGGCGACAGTTGCTCAGTGTGATGGCGTTGACCCAAAAGGTTGCGTTGCTGCTGGCAGGTGGGCGCGAGCCGGAAGCGCGCAAGGCGTTGGGCCAGGCGCTGGAAGCCGCGGCTGGGGGTGTGCTGCAACCGTTCGATGCTTTGGTGAAAAGACATGCCGACTGGTTACGCGGACATTTACAGGCTTCACCAGCGCTGGCGGGGCAGCAGTTGCTCGAACATTTTCCACCTGCCACACCCCGTCCAGCCGCCGAGTCCGCGGCCACCGAACAACTCAGCAGTCGGGAGCTGGCAGTGTTACGTCTGATCGCGCAGGGTTGTTCGAATCAGGAAATCAGCGAGCAGTTGTTCATTTCGCTGCATACCGTGAAAACCCACGCTAGCCATATCAACAGTAAATTGGGGGTTGAGCGGCGGACGCAAGCAGTGGCGCGTGCGAAGGAATTGGGGGTGCTGTGATTGAGGGAATGTGCTGTTATTGGCAGAAATTGGATAGTTGGGACTCCAATTCAAAAATGATTGCTTTCAGTTTGTCGGGTGAACAGGCGATAATTTTTGAAACAGCCATTCGCCGGAAGGCCATTTCTTCACTGGCCATAATAAGTTTTTGAACGGCTATATCGTCATTTTTTTCATTGACTGACTCCATGCTGAAACTGATCAGTGGAAGGCCGGTTCCAGCGTCGTCAGTCCTGCAGGCCAGGTGTTGTACGTCGAATAACTTTCCGAGTTCGTACAGCTTTTTTTCCGAGGTCGCTACATAGGATATTTTTATTTCTGGAAGGTGGTTTGGAGTCAAAGATATTTCTGGCATTTTAAGCAGGAACATATCCCATGCAGTTGCCTTGAGGTCATGTATGGCATTTGTCAGTGACTTGTTGGCTTGTGTGTTTACAAGTTTGTCAGCCAGTCCGCTGAAGTAGCAGAGGGCTAAACCTGATTCCCTCGCAAGACGAATGCCCAGTTCGTCAATCATGAACTTTTCGAACTGTTCGCATTTTTTTACGATGCCTCTATTGTCAGCGAACTTTATGAGCACCATTTTCAGTAGGCAGGCGTAAGTGAAGTCTACAATGTATTGTGTGTCTTCCCTGTTGATGCGTGCCGCAATTTCTTGTGCCCAGGCATTTGCGCAATCTCTAAGGTTTTCTTGTTTGTATAAGTCGCAGTAGTAAGCGATTGCGTCGGGTTTAATTTTGATTTCTCTATGTTCGATGAAGGTTTTTTCACACATCGCCTGTAGTTTTAAGATGGATGTCAAAACTTTTGGGATATGCCTGTTGAAGTTGTCAGGTGTCGATTTAAGATAGCTCTCTGTAACATAAAAAATCGGTGAGAAATCAAATTTTTTTTCAGCTAAGTGAAGTATAAATTCTTCAGCAGTTTGATGACTTTCAGACGATAGTGCTTCTGGGTTTTCCACGTATTCGTGCAGTAAACTTGCAACGTGCGAATCCAGGGTGATTGAACACCAGAACTGGAGTTCTAATTCAGAGTTGTTCGTGCAGAACTGATGATTGAAAAGGGCGGGGCGCTTTCCGCAAAATTGATCGATGATATGTATTTTGAGCGAGCCGCTACCCAATGTCAGAGACTCTTCATAGAAAAATGAAGGGTAGGGTGATGCTGAAATTTCAAAAAAATGCGCGTGGATGTCATCCGTTGATGTGAAATAGTTTTTATATTGTTGATACATATGTGCGGCTCACAATGGAATTGTATGAGAGTGGTAAGAACTCAGTTGCAGGGTGGACGTGCTCAATTTGGCATCTTTGATTGGATTGTTCAGATGTTTCACTGAGTTATCGATCTCAACTGCTCAGGGCGAATGCTGGCAGAATGATCTCTTTCTGAAGCGCGTTGCGCAAACCAGATGTGATCAGACTTTAGGAGTATCTATGGCAAATTTATTGCCCGCGCTCATCCGCGAAACCTTCCCCGTCGGTCCGCTACAGTGCAACTGCACGATCATTGGCGATCCGATCACCAAGAAAGCCATCGTCGTCGACCCGGGCGGCAATCCGGACCTGATTATGGCGCGCCTCGACGCGCTGGGTCTGAAAGTGGTCAGCATCATCCACACCCACGCGCATCTCGATCATTTTCTCGCCTCTGGCCAGATGAAAGAGAAAACCGGCGCGACCCTGCATTTGCACAAGGATGACCAGTTTTTGTGGGACAACCTTGAGATGCAGTGCCAGATGTTCGGTGTGCCCTATACCCCGGTGCCGTCGCCGGATCACTGGCTCAGCGATGACGAAGAACTGGCCTGTGGTTGCGGCGTGGCGCTGCATACGCCGGGTCATACGCCAGGTTCCATGAGCTTTTGGTTTTCCGAGGCTAAGCTGTTGATTGCCGGCGACACGCTGTTTCGTCGCGGCGTAGGGCGCACGGATTTGTGGGGCGGCGATCAGGCGACCATCGTGCGTTCGATCAAGCAGCGGTTGTACACCCTGGACGAAGACGCAATCGTCGTTGCCGGGCATGGTCCGGACACGCGTCTGGGCGATGAAATGCGCGAAAACCCGTTTGTGCGGGCCTAAATATTTTGTCACGAGTGTGCGGCGGAATTTTTGTGCATTGTCAGGATCCAACGCCCGCAGAGGTCCATTGCCAAACGGCCGCTGCATCACAGAATGCAAAAGTAGGAGCTCTCAATGTTCACCAAGCGTCGTTTGATTATTGTCGCTACCGCCGTGGCCTTGCTGTCCGGCTGCGCCTCGCCCAACCCGTATGACAATCAGGGCCAGGCCGACGGTGGCTCCCAAGGCATGAGCAAAACCGCCAAGTACGGTGGCCTGGGTGCGCTGGCCGGTGCCCTGGCGGGTGCTGCCATTGACCATAACAACCGTGGCAAGGGCGCCTTGATCGGTGCGGCCGTGGTGGGTGCTTCGGCGGCAGGTTACGGTTACTACGCTGACAAGCAGGAAGCCAAGCTGCGCGCGAGCATGGCCAACACCGGGGTTGAAGTGCAGCGTCAGGGCGATCAGATCAAGCTGATCATGCCGGGCAACATCACGTTCGCTACCGATTCGGCGAACATCGCGTCGAGCTTCTATCAGCCGCTGAACAATCTGGCCAACTCGCTGAAAGAGTTCAACCAGAACCAGATCGAAATCGTCGGCTACACCGACAGCACCGGCAGCCGCCAGCACAACATGGACTTGTCCCAGCGTCGTGCGCAGAGCGTGGCAACCTACCTGACCTCGCAAGGCGTCAGCGGTGCCAATCTGTCGGCCCGTGGTGCCGGTCCGGATAATCCGATTGCCAGCAACGGCGACGTCAATGGCCGCGCGCAGAACCGTCGGGTTGAAGTCAACCTGAAAGCGATTCCTGGCCAGCAGTATGGTGGCCAGCAGCAACAGCCGGGCACCGTTCAGCAGTATCCGTAAGCGATTGCCTGAATGAAGAAATGCCCGGTCCTGTGATCGGGCATTTTTTTGTCTGGCCTGTTATGGCCTCATCGCGGGCAAGCCCGCTCCCACAGGTATTGGTGGTGTACACAAAACCTGTGTTCCACACATCACCCTGTGGGAGCGGGCTTGCCCGCGATGAGGCCATCACTGGCGACACAAATCGGCGGATACAAAAAAGCCCCCGGACAACAACATTGTCCGGGGGCTTTTTCTTTGGTGCGAAGACTGATTACTTCTTCAAACCATAATGCTCATCGAGCATGCCTGGCGAGTTCGGGGCTTTCGGTGCGTAATCACGCGGTGGTTCCTGATCGCGCGGTGGCGTCAGGCGTTCGCGTGGTGCCTGCGCCGCGTCGGCGTGCAGGGCAGCGATCAGGCGTTGGCGGGTTTGCTCGTCCAGGGCCAGACGATTGGCGCCCTCGGCGAGGTGATCCTGCACTTCCTGATAGCTCTGGGTCAGTTTCTTGACCAGCATCGCGGTGCTGTTGAAGTGGGTGACCACCTCGTTTTGATAACTGTCGAAACGCTCCTGGATATCATCCAGTTGACGCTGCGTACGGCTCGGTGCGGCGTTTGGTGCAACGCGCGCGATCAGGAATCCAATGGCGACACCCACAACCAGGGCAAGAGTCGGTAACAACCAAACTAAGAGCGAGTGTTCCACGAGTCCTTCCTCTATAAACGGCTTTGCTTTACGTTAACGGCTCGAACCTGCGCTGTATACCGCGATTCACTTGCAATAGATTGGCACAGACAATTTGCTAGACGAGTCGACCCGATTCGAGGTCACGGAGTTCCTTCCTTGCTGATGCGTGAAACCCCTGTAGTGATTGACGGCCCGGTGGGTCAACTTGAGTCCCTGTACCTGGATAACGAGCAGCCAATCGGCATCGCGCTGATCTGCCATCCGAACCCGGTGCAGGGCGGCACCATGCTCAACAAGGTTGTCTCGACCCTGCAGCGCACCGCGCGCGACGCGGGTCTGATCACCTTGCGCTTCAACTATCGCGGCGTCGGCGCCAGCGAAGGGACGCACGACATGGGCACCGGCGAAGTCGATGACGCCCAGGCTGCCGCCGCATGGCTGCGGGAAAAACACCCGGATCTGCCGCTGACCCTGTTCGGTTTTTCCTTCGGCGGATTTGTTGCAGCAAGTCTCGGCGGGCGCCTCGAAGCGCAAGGCGTGCCGCTCAAGCACCTGTTCATGGTTGCCCCGGCGGTGATGCGTCTTGGCGAACAGGATCCACTGCCACAACACGGCGAACTCACCGTGATCCAGCCAGAAACCGACGAAGTCATCGATCCGCAACTGGTTTACGACTGGTCGGAACAACTCCTGCGCCCCCATGAGCTGCTGAAAGTGGCAGAATGCGGACACTTTTTTCATGGCAAGCTGACCGATCTCAAGGATCTGATCCTGCCGCGTCTTTCGAATTGATTGCAGTCTGACAAGCGATTACCCATGACGAACCGTACCCGCATCCTCACCGGCATCACCACCACCGGCACGCCGCACCTGGGCAACTACGCCGGCGCCATCCGCCCGGCGATTCTCGCCAGCCGCGACAGCAATGCCGATTCGTTCTACTTCCTGGCCGACTACCACGCCCTGATCAAATGCGATGACCCGCTGCGCATTCAGCGCTCGCGTCTGGAAATCGCCGCGACCTGGCTGGCCGGTGGCCTCGACGTTGATCGCGTGACCTTCTACCGTCAGTCCGACATTCCGGAAATCCCTGAACTGACCTGGCTGCTGACCTGCGTCGCCGCCAAGGGCCTGCTCAACCGCGCCCACGCCTACAAGGCTTCGGTGGACAAGAATGTCGAGACCGGCGAAGACCCGGATGCCGGCATCACCATGGGCCTCTACAGCTATCCGGTGCTGATGGCTGCGGACATTCTGATGTTCAACGCGCACAAGGTGCCGGTCGGTCGCGACCAGATCCAGCACGTGGAAATGGCCCGTGATATCGGCCAGCGCTTCAACCACTTGTTCGGTCAGGGCAAAGAATTTTTCACCATGCCCGAAGCGCTGATCGAGGAAAGTGTGGCGACGTTGCCAGGCCTCGACGGTCGCAAGATGTCGAAGAGCTACGACAACACCATCCCGTTGTTCTCCAGCGCCAAAGAGATGAAGGACGCGATTTCGCGGATCGTCACCGACTCCAAAGCTCCAGGCGAAGCCAAGGATCCGGACAACTCGCACCTGTTCACTCTGTTCCAGGCCTTCGCCACGCCGGCGCAATCCGACGAATTCCGCAGCGAACTGTTGGGCGGTCTGGGTTGGGGCGAGGCGAAGAACCGTCTGTTCCAGTTGCTCGACAACCAACTCGGCGAGGCTCGCGACAAGTATCACCAGTTGATCGAGCGTCCGGCTGATCTGGAAGACATCCTGCAGATCGGCGCGAAAAAGGCCCGTGCCGTGGCGACGCCGTTTCTCAACGAACTGCGCGAAGCCGTTGGCCTGCGCTCTTTCGTCAATCAGGTGCAGGTCGCCGCGACCACCAAGAAGAAAGCCGCGAAAGCCGCACGCTTCGTCAGTTTCCGTGAAGACGACGGCAGCTTCCGTTTCCGTCTGCTGGCGGCCGATGGCGAGCAACTGCTGCTGTCGCGCAACTTCGCCGACGGCAAAACCGCCGGCCAGGTGACCAAGCAACTGCAATCCGGCCAGCCTTTGGATGTGCGCAGCGAAGACCTGAGCTTCAGCGTGTGGCTGGAAGGCGAGTGCGTCGGCGACAGCCCGGCGTTCGCCGATGTTGCTGCGCGGGATGCGGCCGTCGAGGCCTTGCGGATCGCTCTGACACCGGTTCAGGAATAATCAACGGGCCGGCCCGACCAAGGGCTGATTGCCATTCCCACGGGCCGTCGCTACAGTGACGGCCCGTTTTTGTTGCCTTGCTAACGAATTATGACGCCCCTAGAACGATACCAAGCTGATCTGAAACGCCCGGACTTCTTCCATGATGCCGCGCAGGAAACTGCTGTGCGTCATTTGCAGCGCCTGTACGAGGATCTGATCGCCGCCGATCAGAACAAGCCGGGCCTGCTGAGCAAACTGTTTGGCAAAAAGGATCAGACCCCGGTCAAGGGCCTGTATTTCTGGGGCGGCGTGGGTCGCGGCAAAACTTACCTGGTCGACACCTTCTTCGAAGCGCTGCCGTTCAAGGAAAAGACCCGCACCCACTTCCACCGCTTCATGAAGCGTGTGCACGAAGAGATGAAAACCCTCGGCGGCGAGAAAAACCCGCTGACCATCATCGCCAAGCGTTTTGCGACTGAGTCGCGGGTCATCTGCTTCGATGAGTTCTTCGTTTCCGACATCACCGACGCGATGATCCTCGGCACGCTGATGGAAGAGCTGTTCAAAAACGGCGTGACCCTGGTCGCGACCTCGAACATCGTTCCGGATGGTCTGTACAAGGATGGCCTGCAGCGTGCGCGCTTCCTGCCAGCCATCGCGCTGATCAAGCAGAACACCGATATCGTCAACGTCGACAGCGGCGTCGACTACCGTCTGCGTCACCTCGAACAAGCGGAACTGTTCCACTATCCGCTCGACGAAGCCGCGCACGAAAGTCTGCGCAAGAGCTTCAAAGCGCTGACACCGGAATGCACTGCGGCCGTGGAAAACGATGTGTTGATCATCGAAAACCGCGAAATCCGCGCCCTGCGCACCTGCGATGACGTGGCCTGGTTCGACTTCCGCGAACTGTGCGACGGCCCGCGCAGCCAGAACGATTACATCGAACTGGGAAAAATCTTCCACGCCGTGCTGCTCAGCGGTGTCGAGCAGATGAGCGTCACCACCGACGACATCGCCCGACGCTTCATCAACATGGTCGACGAGTTTTACGACCGTAACGTCAAGCTGATCATTTCTGCTGAAGTCGAGCTGAAGGATCTGTACACCGGTGGACGTTTGAACTTCGAGTTCCAGCGCACGCTGAGCCGTCTGCTGGAGATGCAATCGCACGAATTCCTGTCGCGGGCGCACAAGCCTTAAGCGGATTCGCCAAAAAAAGGGCCTGCAATTGCAGGCCTTTTTTATGCGCTGAAGAACAGCTCGAATGCACCGCAATCCCTGTGGGAGCCGGCTTGCCAGCGATGGCGTCGTGTCAGGTGATATTTATGTCTCTGACAAACCGCTATCGCTGGCAAGCCAGCTCCCACAGGTTTTGTATTTGCTTCGGGGGGTTAAGCAGCCTGCTGAAACTGCTGCCGATACTGGTTCGGCGACAGTTCGGTGTGCTGGCGGAACAATCGCGCAAAGAAGCTCGCATCGTCGTAACCGACTTCATAGCTGATGGTCTTGATGCTCTTGCGACTGCCGGACAGCAAGCCTTTGGCCGTCTCGATGCGCAGACGTTGCAGGTAGTGCAGCGGCTTGTCGCCCGTCGCGGTCTGGAAGCGGCGCATGAAATTGCGGATGCTCATGCCGTGCTCGCGGGCCACGTCTTCGAAGCGGAACTTGTCGGCGAAGTGCTCTTCAAGCCAGTGCTGGATCTGCAGGATGATCACGTCCTGATGCAGCTTCTGGCCGCCGAAACCGATACGTCCCGGCGAATAGCTGCGCTGCACTTCATAGAGGATGTCGCGGGCCACGGCCTGCGCCACGTTGGCCCCGCAGAAACGTTCGATCAGGTAGATGTAGAGGTCACACGCCGAAGTAGTGCCGCCGGCGCAATACAGATTGTCGGCGTCCGTCAGGTGTTTGTCCTGATTGAGGTAAACCTTCGGGAAGCGCTCGGCGAAGGCATTGAAGAAGCGCCAGTAGGTGGTCGCTTCCTTGCCGTTGAGCAGCCCGGCCTCGGCCAGCCAGAACACCCCGGTGGCTTCGCCGCATAACACGGCGCCCCGTGCATGCTGCTCGCGCAACCATGGCAGGACTTGTGGATAACGGCTGCATAGCGTGTCGAAATCGTCCCAGAACGCTGGAAGGATAATCACGTCGGCGTTTTCCAGACCGCCGTCCACCGGCATCACGACGTCACTGAAACTGTTCACCGGTTTGCCGTCGGGGCTGACGAGGCGGGTTTCAAACGCCGGTGTCAGGCCGTGGCCCAGTTGTTTGCCGTAACGCAGGCTGGCCAGATGGAAGAAATCCTTGGCTTGCATGAGAGTGGAGGCGAAAACCCGGTCGATAGCCAGGATGCTGACGCGCCGCAAGGGCGTGGAGACTTGCTTAGACATAATTCAACTTTTGTTTTGTTTTTATAAGGGAAAGTGGTCACCAGACGGCTGGATCGTCTTATTTTTTGTCGGATGTGTCCAGTGTCCTGTATCGGAGGCGAGGCTTAGTCTCTGAAGGTCATAACCCTCCAACAAGAAAGAAAGGTGCCGCATGATCCCCAGAACCTTGTTCAGCTCCGAGCACGAATTGTTCCGCGACAGCGTACGAACCTTCCTCGAAAAAGAGGCCGTGCCGTTCCATGCTCAGTGGGAAAAACAAGGCCATATCGACCGCAAGCTGTGGAACAAGGCAGGGGAGGCGGGGATGCTCTGCTCGCATCTGCCGGAAGAATACGGCGGGCTGGGGGCGGATTTTCTTTACAGCGCGGTGGTGATCGAGGAGGTCGGTCGATTGGGCCTGACCGGGATCGGTTTCTCGCTTCATTCGGACATCGTTGCACCGTACATCCTGCATTACGGCAGTGAAACGCTGAAGCACAAATACCTGCCGAAACTGGTCTCGGGCGAAATGGTCACGGCCATTGCCATGACCGAGCCGGGTGCCGGCTCCGACCTGCAGGGCGTGAAGACCACCGCCGTGCTGGACGGCGATGAATATGTGATCAACGGTTCGAAAACCTTCATCACCAACGGCTTTCTCGCCGATCTGGTCATCGTCGTCGCCAAGACCGATCCGAAGGCCGGCGCCAAGGGCACCAGCCTGTTTCTGGTCGAGGCGAATACGCCGGGCTTCGAGAAGGGCAAGCGCTTGGAGAAGGTCGGTATGAAGGCCCAGGACACGTCGGAATTGTTCTTCCAGGATGTGCGCGTACCGAAAGAAAACTTGCTGGGGCAGGCCGGGGCGGGGTTTGCCTATTTGATGCAGGAGTTGCCGCAGGAACGTTTGACCGTGGCGATCGGCGGTCTGGCCTCAGCCGAGGCTGCGCTGAAGTGGACGCTGGATTACACCCGTGATCGCAAGGCGTTCGGCAAGGCGATTGCCGATTTCCAGAACACGCGCTTCAAGCTGGCGGAGATGGCAACTGAAATCCAGATCGGTCGAGTGTTCGTCGATAAATGTCTGGAACTGCACCTGCAAGGCAAGCTCGACGTGCCGACGGCGGCGATGGCGAAATACTGGGGCACCGACCTGCAATGCAAGGTGCTCGACGAGTGCGTGCAGTTGCACGGCGGTTACGGCTTCATGTGGGAATACCCGGTAGCCCGGGCGTGGGCGGATGCGCGCGTGCAGCGGATTTATGCCGGCACCAATGAAATCATGAAGGAGATTATTGCGCGGTCGCTGTAATACAGCGGGATGATGATCGTTCCCACGCTCTGCGTGGGAATGCCGCCATGGACGCTCTGCGTCCGCTTTGGGAGTGACGCGGAGCGTCATGGTATGCGTTCCCACGCAGAGCGTGGGAACGATCATCTTCCTGGATTACGGTGCAGGATTCGGATGATCCTTGTGAATCGCCTCGATCCCCGCCAGCACTTCATCGGAAAGCTTCAGATCGAAGCTGGCAATGTTGCTGTCCAGTTGCTCAAGCGTCGTCGCGCCAATGATGTTGCTGGTGACGAACGGTTGCTGAGTGACGAACGCCAACGCCATTTGCGCCGGATCCAGACCGTGCTCTCGGGCCAGCGCGACATAACGGCTGCACGCTGCTTCGGATTGCGCATTGAAATAGCGGCTGAAGCGGCTGTAAAGGCTCAGGCGGCCTTTTGGCGGACGCGCACCACCTTCGTATTTGCCCGACAGGAAGCCGAACGCCAGCGGCGAATAGGCGAGCAACCCGCACTGTTCGCGAATGGCGACTTCCGCCAGGCCGACTTCAAAGCTGCGGTTTAGCAGGTTGTACGGGTTCTGGATCGACACCGCACGCGGCCAGCCACGAGCTTCGGCCAAGGCGAGAAAACGCATGGTGCCCCATGGCGTTTCGTTGGACAGGCCGATGTGGCGGATCTTGCCGGCCTTAACCTGCTCGTCGAGTGCTTCGAGGGTGTCTTCGAGCGGGGTGAGGTTGGCTTCGATCTTGTGTTTGTAGCCCAACTGCCCGAAAAAGTTGGTGCTGCGCTCAGGCCAGTGCAATTGGTAAAGGTCGATGTAGTCGGTCTGCAGGCGCTTGAGGCTGGCATCTACCGCTTCGGTGATGTGCTGGCGGTTGTGGCGCAGGTTTTTGTCGCGGATGTAATCGATAGTGTTGCCGGGACCGGCGATCTTGCTGGCGAGGATCCAGTCGGCGCGGTCGCCGCGACTTTTGAAGTAATTGCCGATGTAGCGCTCGGTGGTGGCGTAGGTTTCGGCTTTTGGCGGCACCGGATACATTTCGGCGGTGTCGATGAAATTGATCCCGGCCTCTTTGGCCCGTTCGATCTGCGCGAAGGCTTCAGCTTCAGTGTTTTGCTCGCCCCAGGTCATGGTGCCGAGGCAGATTGCACTCACGTTCAGGTCGGTACGGCCTAGCTGGCGATAGTCCATCGGGTGCTCCTTGGGCAAAACAATCATAAAAGCAGGTTGAAATATTTTTCGCAATCTGCATAATTGCCGACCTCTTTCTGCAGTGGAAGTGATGCGCCGCCGCCGAAGAATCTTGCCGTTGAACGGACGCGCCGACCCGAGCCCCCGAAAGCGTCTGTATCCGGCTGCCTTTGACTTGTCAAAGTACGCACTATTCAGTAAGATCCGCCGTCTAATTTACAGGGCGGCCCCTGAGGCTATAAAGAATGAAAACTTTTACTGCTAAACCGGAAACAGTAAAGCGCGACTGGTTTGTCGTCGACGCTGCTGGTCAGACCCTGGGTCGTCTGGCCACCGAAATCGCGAGCCGTCTGCGTGGCAAGCACAAGCCTGAGTACACTCCTCACGTTGACACCGGCGACTACATCGTCGTAATCAACGCTGAGCAGATCCGTGTTACCGGTGCTAAAACCACTGACAAAATGTACTACTCCCACTCCGGTTTCCCGGGCGGCATCAAGTCGATCAACTTTGAAAAGCTGATCGCCAAAGCCCCTGAGCGCGTGATCGAGACCGCGGTTAAAGGCATGCTGCCTAAAAACCCACTGGGTCGCGACATGTACCGTAAGCTGAAAGTCTATGCGGGCGCTGCACACCCACATACTGCTCAGCAGCCCCAAGAACTGAAGTTTTAACGGAATAGTACATTATGTCGGCGACTCAAAATTACGGCACTGGCCGTCGCAAGACCGCAACCGCACGCGTTTTCCTGCGTCCGGGTACTGGTAACATCTCCATCAACAACCGTTCGCTGGATAACTTCTTCGGCCGCGAAACTGCCCGCATGGTAGTTCGTCAGCCGCTGGAGCTGACCGAGACTGTCGAGAAGTTCGACATCTACGTCACCGTGATCGGCGGTGGTGTAAGTGGCCAAGCTGGCGCAATCCGCCACGGCATCACTCGCGCTCTGATGGACTACGACGAAACCCTGCGTGGCGCTCTGCGCAAAGCTGGCTTCGTTACTCGCGACGCCCGTGAAGTTGAACGTAAGAAAGTTGGTCTGCGTAAAGCGCGTAAGCGTCCGCAGTACTCGAAGCGTTAATTTCGCTTCCACGTTCAAAAAGAACGCCCGATTCCTCACGGAACCGGGCGTTTTTTTATGCCTGCGATTTATCAAAAGAATTGCGCTGTGACAACTTGCCACATTCGTAGACCCCCTATACTGCAAGGCTTGAGGGTGAGAGCTCCGGGTAATTCCCTTGTCAGAATTGGGGCTTTTCATTACCATCTCGGCAAAATTTTTATAAGTAACATTGATTTATTTAGTAGATGCCTGATTTAACAGGCCACAAAGCTGATGGGAGAGGACTGAATGAGCAATGACGGCGTGAATGCAGGCCGGCGTCGCTTCTTGGTAGCAGCCACATCCGTGGTGGGTGCTGCAGGAGCGGTGGGGGCTGCGGTCCCGTTCGTGGGGTCATGGTTTCCCAGTGCCAAGGCGAAAGCCGCCGGTGCACCGGTGAAAGTGAATGTCAGCAAAATCGAGCCAGGGCAGCAGATGATTGCTGAGTGGCGCGGCCAGCCGGTGTTCATTGTTCGTCGTACTGCGGAAATCCTGGGGAATCTCAAGAAGATCGAGGGCCAGCTCTCCGATCCAACCTCCAAAAACTCCACGCAACCTACCTATGTCGACCCTGAGGTGCGATCGATCAAGCCGGAAATTCTCCTGCTGATCGGGATCTGCACGCACCTGGGTTGCTCACCGACCTTCCGTCCCGAAGTGGCACCTGCGGATCTGGGTAAAGACTGGGTGGGCGGTTATTTCTGCCCGTGCCACGGTTCCCACTACGATCTGGCTGGCCGCGTCTACAAGTCGCAACCTGCGCCTTTGAACCTGCCAGTTCCCCCGCATTCCTATGAGACCGATGACCTGATTGTCATTGGCGTCGATACGGAGAAAGCGTGATGAGCAAGTTCATGGATTGGGTTGATGCGCGCTTCCCTGCGACCAAGATGTGGGAAGACCATCTCAGCAAGTATTACGCTCCAAAAAACTTCAACTTCTTCTATTTCTTCGGCTCGCTGGCGCTGCTGGTGCTGGTCAACCAGATTGTCACCGGTGTCTGGCTGACGATGAGCTACACGCCATCAGCAGAAGAAGCGTTCGCTTCCGTCGAATACATCATGCGCGATGTCGAGTACGGCTCGATCCTGCGTCTATTGCACTCGACCGGCGCCTCGGCGTTCTTCATCGTGGTCTATCTGCACATGTTCCGTGGCTTGCTCTACGGTTCGTACCAGAAGCCGCGTGAACTGGTCTGGGTGTTCGGCATGCTGATCTACCTGGCGCTGATGGCTGAAGCCTTCATGGGTTATCTGTTGCCTTGGGGGCAGATGTCCTACTGGGGTGCCCAGGTGATCATCTCGCTGTTCGGTGCGATTCCGGTCATCGGTAACGACCTGACTCAGTGGATTCGCGGTGACTACCTGATCTCCGGGATCACCCTGAACCGCTTCTTCGCCTTGCACGTTGTCGCTCTGCCGATCGTGATTCTCGGTCTGGTGGTGCTGCACATCCTGGCGCTGCACGAAGTCGGCTCGAACAACCCGGATGGCGTCGATATCAAGAAACACAAAGACGAAAACGGCATCCCGCTGGACGGCATTGCGTTCCACCCTTACTACACCGTGAAAGACATTGTCGGTGTCGTAGTGTTCCTGTTCATCTTCTGCTTTATCGTGTTCTTCTTCCCGGAAATGGGCGGCTACTTCCTCGAAAAACCAAACTTCGAGCAGGCTAACCCATTCAAGACGCCAGAGCACATTGCGCCGGTCTGGTACTTCACGCCGTTCTACGCGATCCTGCGGGCAATCCCGGACAAGCTCATGGGTGTTATCGCCATGGGTGCGGCAATCGCAGTGCTATTTGTCTTGCCTTGGCTCGACCGCAGTCCGGTCAAGTCGATGCGCTACAAAGGCTGGATGAGCAAAATCTGGCTGGTAGTGTTCTGCATTTCGTTCGTGATTCTCGGCATTCTGGGCGTTCTCGCTCCGACACCTGAGCGCACGCTGGTATCGCAGATCTGCACGTTCCTGTACTTCGCCTACTTCATTCTGATGCCGTTCTACACCAGGCTCGAGAAGACCAAAAAGGTTCCGGAAAGGGTGACTGGCTGATGAAAAAGTTATTTTTTGCTCTGATTTTTGCTGCTCTGCCAGTGCTGTCCTTCGCCGCTGAACATGGTGGTCCGGAGCTGGAAAAAGTCGACATCGACGTTTCCGACAAGGCTGCGTTGCAGGATGGCGCGCGTACCTTTGCCAACTATTGCATGGGTTGCCACAGTGCCAAGTTCCAACGTTACGAGCGAGTTGCCGATGATCTCGGCGTACCTCATGAGCTGATGCTGGAGAAGCTGGTGTTCACCGGTGCCAAGATCGGTGATCACATGAGCATCGGCATGCAGCCGGCCGACGCCAAGACCTGGTTCGGCGCTGCGCCACCGGATCTGACGCTGGTCGCTCGTGTGCGTGGCACTGACTGGCTCTACGGTTACCTGAAGTCGTTCTACGAAGATCCGGCACGTCCATGGGGCGTGAACAACAAGGTTTTCCCGAACGTCGGCATGCCCAACGTACTGGTCGGCCTGCAAGGTCGTCAGGTCGTGGGCTGCAAACAGGTGCAGATCGTCGAAGACGGCAAGAAGCAATATGATCCGCTGACCGGTACGCCGCTGACTCATGAAGCGTGCGATCAGCTGACCATCGTGCCGAAGTCCGGTGCTCTGAACGAAGAGCAGTTCGATGAGAAGGTCAAGAATCTGGTAACCTTCCTGGCTTACTCGGCTAACCCGGTTAAGCTGCAACATCAGCGCATCGGTACTTACGTCTTGCTGTACCTGGCGTTCTTCTTTGTGTTCGCCTATCTGCTCAAGCGTGAATACTGGAAAGACGTGCACTGATACGCTTCAAAAGCATTGCTGTTAATCGCGCGCGCCCAAGGGCGTCTCCGATAGCGCAACGTCTGGTCAGCCAGGTGTTGCGGGAGGCGCCCTCTGGGCGCGCGCGTTTTTCCGGTTCCGATAATTTCAACAAGCGAGGAGGATCGCCATGGGCGTGACCAATCGGTTGGCCTGTTACTCCGACCCCGCCGACCACTATTCCCACCGAGTGCGCATTGTGCTCGCAGAGAAGGGTGTCAGCGCCGAGATCATTTATGTGGAAGCTGGTCGCCAGCCGCCTAAACTGATTGAGGTGAACCCTTACGGAAGCCTGCCCACGCTGGTCGATCGCGACCTGGCGTTGTGGGAGTCGACCGTGGTGATGGAATATCTGGATGAGCGTTACCCGCACCCGCCGTTGATGCCGGTTTATCCGGTGGCGCGTGCCAACAGTCGTCTGCTGATTCACCGCATTCAGCGTGACTGGTGTGGTCTGGTGGATCTGATTCTGGATCCCAAGTCCAAGGAGGCCGCGCGTGTCGTGGCGCGCAAGGAATTGCGTGAAAGCCTGACGGGCGTGTCGCCGCTGTTTGCCGACAAGCCGTTTTTCCTCAGTGAGGAACAAAGTCTGGTGGATTGCTGCCTATTGCCAATACTCTGGCGTTTGCCGATTCTGGGTATTGAACTGCCGCGGCCAGCCAAGCCGTTGCTTGATTATATGGAGCGCTCGTTTGCGCGTGAGGCTTTCCAGGCGAGTCTGTCTGGTGTCGAACGCGATATGCGCTAAGGCTTAAGGAGCCGCTATGAACTCCAGTCGACCTTATCTGGTCCGCGCGCTCTACGAGTGGATTGTGGATAACGATTGCACCCCGCACATGCTGGTCAATTCCGAGTACCCGGCCGTGCAGGTGCCGCAGGGTTTCGCCAGTGACGGGCAGATTGTCCTGAACATCTCACCCAGTGCCGTGCGTCATCTGCACATGGACAACGACGTGGTGACCTTCGAGGGGCGCTTCGGCGGCGTCCCGCACAGTCTGTACGTGCCGATCAGCGCCATCCTGGGTATCTATGCCCGGGAAAACGGTCAGGGCATGGTGTTCGATATCGAGTCGCCGATGGATGACGAAGATGATATCGAGCAGGACGATGACCTGCCGCCACCGGACAGCGAGCCGCCGCGCCCAAGCGGTCGGCCAAGTTTGAAAGTGGTGAAATAAAAAAAGGCGATCCGGATGGATCGCCTTTTTTATGATCTGCAGGGTGCGTATCAGTCGATGTACTCAAACAGTTTTACAATCTTCTGTACGCCGGAAACGCCCTGTACCAAGTTGGTCGCTTGCGCCGCTTCCTGCTTGGTCAGCAGGCCCAGCAGATAAACGATGCCGTTCTCGGTCACGACCTTGATGCGCGAGCCGGGAATGCTGGCGTCGGTGAGCATCTGGGTCTTGATCTTGGTGGTCAGCCACGCGTCGTTCTGACGAGCCAGCAGGGAGGAGGGCTGCAGCACTTGCAGTTCGTTGTGGACCTTCTTCACGCGCTGCACGTTGGCGGCGGCCTGTTCGGCCTTGGCCTTGAGGTCTTCGCGGGGCGTCTGACCGGCCAGCAGCACAACGCCGTTGAAGCTGGTGACGACGATGTGTGAGTCGTTGTCCAGAGCCGGGTCGGCCTTGGCCACGTTCACGCCTACTTTGGTTTCGATCAGCGAATCGTCGATCTTGCTGCCGAAGGTGCGGGTGCCACGGTCGTCTTCAATCGGCGCTTCGCGGCTGGCATTCACCACCGAGGTGCAGCCGCTGATGCCGAGGCACAGGGTCAAGGCCAGAAGGCCAAGGCGATTAGGGGTCATTCTTCACTCCCGAACAGTTGGCTGTCGATCAGATCGCAGAGGCAATGGATCGCCAGCAAGTGGACTTCTTGAATACGTGCAGTGACGTTGGCCGGTACGCGAATCTCGACGTCCTCGGGCAACAGCAGCGACGCCATGCCGCCGCCATCGCGTCCGGTCAAAGCTACGACAATCATTTCGCGATCATGTGCGGCCTGGATCGCTTGAATAATGTTCGCCGAGTTACCGCTGGTCGAAATCGCCAGTAATACGTCGCCTGGTTGACCGAGTGCGCGGATCTGCTTGGAGAACACTTCGTTGTAGCTGTAGTCGTTGGCGATCGAGGTGATCGTCGACGTATCGGTGGTCAGGGCGATGGCCGGCAGGCTTGGACGCTC
Source organism: Pseudomonas sp. Seg1 (assembly GCF_018326005.1). Lineage (NCBI taxonomy): Bacteria > Pseudomonadati > Pseudomonadota > Gammaproteobacteria > Pseudomonadales > Pseudomonadaceae > Pseudomonas > Pseudomonas sp. Seg1. Next base: position 5,424,826 of record NZ_AP021903.1, on the reverse strand, counting down.
ACGCTCGAAGCGGTTGAGCAACTCCGAAGAGAAATGCTGGGCGTCGCCGGCAGAGCCGCCGTTGCCGCAGGAGAGCATTTTGCCTTCGTTGAGCAGGGCGTTGACCATGATCTGGCTGGCTTGCTCGATGTGCGGTGCAAGTACGTCCATCGCCTGTTGCTTGGTGTCGATACTGGCCTGGAAAAGCTGGCGAATTCGGGATTGCATGTCCATCTGTGTGACCTTAAGTAGCGCGGCTGTCCGGCACATGAATGTGCAGCCCGCAAAGCAAAGAGCAAAATTTGTCGGATGAAAAAGTCCGGGTTGGCTGCAGGTCAACTGTCGAAAGCATTCTGCAACCAGTTCAGCTGACTCGGATGGCTGTCGATGGCCACCACGTCGAAGCGGCAGGGGGAATTGGCCCAGCGCGACTCGCGCTGAAGAAAATACTGCGCAGCGAAAATCAGTTTCTGCTGCTTGCGCGCATCGATGCTAGCGAGCGCGCCACCCCATTGAGTGTTTTTTCTGTAGCGAACTTCAACGAATACTACTGTATCGCCATCAAGCATGACCAGATCAAGCTCGCCGCGTTTGCATAACCAGTTCTGCGCCAATAGGCGCAGACCTTGATCCTGCAGATGCTCGAGCGCCTGGCGCTCGGCATCTTTACCGCTTTGCGAGCGTGACCTGTCAGGCATCAGCGTGGCGTATCCGGCAGGCGTTGTACCTGACCGCTGACGAACTGCGCCCAAGGCAACTGACGCACAACGCGCTGGGTCTGGGTCATGCCGAGGCTGCCCGACTCACCATCGATGCGGCTGTCCGGCAAGGCTTTAAGTTGGCCCAGGCGTGGCGCCAGGCGGTAGGCGTCCACGCCCATCGCGTACAGACGACCGAGGCTGCCTGCCGCTTGCGGCCACTGTGCAACCACTTGCTGGCGCAGTGGATCGCTGGTTTCCAACAGCCATGGGGTTTCGCAGAAGCGAATGCCGTTCATGTCGTTGTATTGGTTGACGTCACCGCTGGCGCTGTACACGTGCGAGGTTGCATACACAGGAACGTCACCGGCGTACTGGAAGTTCAGGGTCGGCTTGATCTGCTGCGCTTGCTGCGGGGTTGCAGCGAGGAAGATGAACTCGATGTCCTGACGGCGCGAAGGCTGTGCGGCGACGTTGGTGCCGGCAGCATTTTGCAGGCTCTTGGCGCGGGCTTCACTCTGGCGCAGCTGGAACATGTCGGCGATCTGCTGGGCCAGTTGCACTGGCTGATCAACACGTTCGGTGGCAACGATGCTGCCACCATTCGCCTGCCAGTCCTGGCTGAACGCACGCAATACGCGGTCGCCCCATTCGCCTTTCGGCACCATGATTGCGGCGCGGTGCAGGCCATCGGCGCGAGCGCGACGGGACACTTCACGGGCTTCGTCTTCAGCCGCCAGACCAAACTGGAACAGTTGCGCCGGACCTTGATCGCCTTCGCTGTAGTTCAGCGCGAGGGTGGTGATCGGCAGTTGCGGACGGGTGCTCAGTTGTTTGACCAGTGGTTTTTCCAGCGGGCCGACGACCAGTTGCACGCCGTCAGCCTGAGCCTTGCGGTAGAACTCGTCCATCGAAGTCAGCTTGGAGCTGTCGTAGAACTCGATCGCTGGCGGCTTTTGCCCGGCCTGTTGAGCCTGGTAGTGCGCAGCCATGAAGCCTTCACGCAGAGCCTTGCCGACTGCGGCCAGTTGGCCGTCCTGCGGCAACAGCAGGGCGATCTTGCTCAGTGGCTGGCTGGCCAGTTCCTTGAGCTTGGTCAATGGCAGCGGCAGGTTGATGGCGGCCGGGTGCTTTGGATTCTGCGCACGCCAGGCGTCGATCGCTGCTTGCTGCTGTTCCAGGGTGCCGGCGGATTTCACTGCCATGGCCAGGCCCATCCAGCCGCCGAGATCGTCGGTGGTGTTCGGTTGCAGTTGGTCGGTTGGCAGCGAGCCAATCAGGGTCCAGATCGCTTCGTGGTTTTTGCTGGCGGCTTCGCCTTGCAGCATCGGTGCGATGAACACACGTTCACGAGCGGCAGCCAGTGTCTGGCCATCGGCTTCAAGGGCGCGGGCATGTACGGTGCCGGTGCGTACTTGTTGCTCTTCTGGCATCTCGCCCAGGTGTTGCAGGCTTGGATGGCTCAGTGCAGTCAGCGCGGCTTTCGGCTGATTGCGGGTCATGGCCAGCTCAGCATTCAAGGTGCTGGCGAAAATCTGCTGGCCTGGCTTCAGTTGCTCCATCGGCACTTGTTGCAGGATTTGCGCGGACTGTCCGGCATTGCCCTGGCGATAAGCCAGGTCCGCAGCGCTCAGGCGCAACAGGGCGGCTTTTTCCGGGGTTTTCGCCTGACTAGCCTGTTCGAGCAGTTGCTCGATGCTGGCATCCGGGGTCCGTGGAAGTTCGCCAAGGCTGGAGGAAGGGGAGCTGGCGCAAGCCGCCAACAAGGCAGCGAGGCAGAGGGCAGTGAACAGCCGCAGGCAAGCGATCATGTAAGTGTTCCTGATACTCGATCAAATTAGCGTCGAATTGTACCCAAGCACTGGCCGGGGCGCGATGTTACTGGTGTGAATCAGGCAATTTAGCTGGAGTAAATGTTGCGTCAGTGCACAACGACACGCAAAACCGAGCATGGGCGGTGCACGTCGCAAGCCTCGTGACGCGTTACAATGCCGCCTTTTACCCATCACGAGGTGTGCGCTTTGACTGCTCCAGGTCCTTTGAATTCCGCTGCTGGCTCGCTTTATGTGGTGGCGACGCCCATCGGCAACCTGGACGACATCAGCGCCCGGGCCCTGAAAATTCTCCGCGAAGTGTCGTTGATCGCTGCCGAAGACACGCGTCATTCGCAGCGACTGATGCAGCACTTCGGGATTTCCACGCCGTTGGCTGCCTGTCACGAACATAACGAACGAGATGAAGGTAGTCGCTTTATTACCCGCTTGCTGGGAGGTGACAACGTCGCGCTGATTTCGGATGCCGGTACGCCGCTGATTTCTGATCCGGGTTACCACCTGGTGCGTCAGGCCCGTGCTGCCGGGATCAATGTAGTGCCGGTTCCTGGCGCGTGTGCGTTGATCGCCGCGCTGTCGGCCGCAGGTCTGCCATCTGACCGTTTCATCTTCGAAGGTTTTCTCCCAGCCAAGTCGGTCGGCCGCAAGGCGCGCCTGGAAGCTGTCAAGGAAGAGCCGCGCACGTTGATCTTCTACGAAGCTCCGCACCGTATTCTTGAATGTCTGCAGGATATGGAGGCGGTGTTCGGTGGTGAGCGTCAGGCCTTGCTAGCCCGTGAAATAACCAAAACCTTCGAAACGCTTAAAGGTTTGCCGCTGGCTGAGCTGCGCGCGTTCGTTGAATCCGACAGCAATCAGCAGCGCGGCGAATGCGTCGTGCTGGTGGCCGGCTGGAGCGCGCCAGAGTCCGAAGATGCCGTCAGCAGCGAGGCGATGCGCATCCTCAATCTGTTGCTTGAGGAGATGCCGCTCAAGCGTGCCGCCGCGCTGGCAGCGCAGATTACCGGCGAGCGTAAAAACGTGCTGTATCAGGTCGCGCTCGACAAACAAAAAGACGTGTAAGCCGTCGCCCATAACGCTCTTGGGGCTTTTAGCGCTTGTTCTTCGGCCGCTCTGCCGTTAACCTTCGCGGCGGAGAGTCGATCGGACAGTCGCTGCCCTCTATGAAAATTAGGGGGGGAGGAAAGTCCGGGCTCCATAGGGCGAAGTGCCAGGTAATGCCTGGGAGGCGTGAGCCTACGGAAAGTGCCACAGAAAATAACCGCCTAAGCGCGCAAGCGCCGGTAAGGGTGAAAAGGTGCGGTAAGAGCGCACCGCACGTCTGGCAACAGTTCGTGGCTAGGTAAACCCCACTTGGAGCAAGACCAAATAGGGTCCCAAGGCGTGGCCCGCGCTGGGACCGGGTAGGTTGCTAAAGATGTCCAGTGATGGCCATCGTAGACGAATGACTGTTCAAGACAGAACCCGGCTTACAGATCGACTCTCCACCTTTTTCTTTCCCTGCTTGAATCAATGGCATCAGGGCTGTGTATTATCAGCAGGCCTGCGCTGAAAGTTCGGCAGCGGCAAATGCAGTAATAGCCATTTCCCACCTTGCTTCAATCAACAGCAGAAGCGCTTTTGTAATACCGAAAAAATCTTACTCTTAACAAATTACTTTAACTTTCGAGCGCAGCTTTCAGTGCTGCATCAAGTTATAGGTCAAAAGTATCCGCCAGATTCTCGTTGCTCCTCCTTTTATGCTCCTAAATCTCCGTTCTGTAAGGGTTTTCCTTTAATCCGCGCCTTGACGGTGTGGTGGGCGCATTCCTATAGTGTGCGCAAGTGGCGGAAAGTGGCATGAAGTGGGTTTTTTGAGCTCAAAACGATAAAAATTGGAGAAACGCAGACGTGTTTCGCGGAGCTAACGCTATCAGTCTCGATGCAAAGGGCCGTCTCGCCATGCCGAGCCGGTACCGTGACGAGCTCGATTCGCGCAGTTCCGGCCAGTTGATCGTGACCATTGATGCCGTTGATCCGTGTCTGTGTGTCTATCCGCTCGACGAGTGGGAAATTATTGAAACCAAGTTGCGCGCGCTTCCTTCGCTTCGCGAAGAGAACCGTCGGCTGCAACGTTTGCTGATTGGTAATGCCGTCGACCTCGAACTCGATGGCAGTGGTCGTTTCCTGGTTCCACCGCGTCTGCGCGAGTACGCCAGGCTTGATAAGAAAGCGATGCTGGTGGGCCAACTGAACAAGTTCCAATTGTGGGACGAGGATGCCTGGAATGCGGTTTCTGCCGCTGACCTGGCTGCTATTCAACAACCGGGCGCGATGCCTGATGAACTGCGTGATTTGATCCTGTGACTATTGATAGCGGCTTTAACCACATCACCGTACTGCTTGACGAAGCCGTCGAGGCTCTCGCCGTACGTCCTGATGGCTGCTATCTGGACGGAACGTTCGGGCGCGGCGGACACAGCAGGCTGATCCTCAGCCAGCTCGGCACGGACGGTCGGCTCATCGGGTTCGACAAAGATCCACAAGCGATTGCCACCGGGCAAACGCTAGCGGCCGAAGACGGCCGCTTTGTCGTTGTGCAGCGCAGCTTTGCCGAGCTGGGTTCGGTAGTTGCCGAGCAGGGGCTGAGTGGCAAGGTCAGCGGCATTCTGCTCGACCTCGGCGTGTCTTCTCCGCAGCTCGACGACGCTGAGCGCGGCTTCAGTTTCCTCAACGATGGCCCGCTGGACATGCGCATGGATCCGTCCCGTGGCATCAGTGCTGCCGAATTCGTCAACACCGCGCCGGCTGAGGAAATCGCCCGGGTGTTCAAGGAATACGGCGAAGAACGTTTCTCCGGTCGTATGGCTCGCGCCGTCGTCGAGCGTCGCGATATCAAACCGTTCGAGCGCACCGCCGATCTGGCTGAAGTGCTGAAAGTCGCCAACCCGGCGTGGGAAAAGGGCAAGAACCCGGCCACCCGTGCATTCCAGGGTTTGCGCATTCACGTCAACAACGAACTGGGCGATCTGGAAGCCGGCCTCGAAGCCGCACTCGAAGCTCTGGAAGTTGGCGGCCGTCTGGTCGTCATCAGCTTTCACTCGCTGGAAGACCGCATCGTCAAACTGTTCATGCGCAAGCTGGTGAAAGGCGAAGCCGACAACCTGCCGCGCAACCTGCCGGTTCGCCACGTGGCGTTCGAACCGAAAATCAAAGTCCATGGCAAAGCGCAGACGGCCTCCGACGCCGAACTCAAAGCCAACCCACGTTCCCGTAGCGCCGTCATGCGCGTCGCGGAGAAGCTGCGGTGAGCAAGCTTTTCGCCAAGCCACTGCCCGGCGGCAGCTTTCTGATGCTGCTGCTGTTCATCGGCGTGCTCGTGTCGGCCATCGCCGTGTCCTACAGCGCGCACTGGAACCGGCAGTTGCTCAACACCCTGTACAACGAACTCAGCGTGCGCGACAAGGCGCAGGCCGAGTGGGGCCGTTTGATTCTCGAACAAAGCACCTGGACAGCGCACAGCCGGATCGAAGTGCTGGCCACCGAACAACTGAAGATGCACATTCCCGGCGCGGCTGACGTGAAGATGGTGGCGCCATGATGAAACTCGAAGGCGCACTGTTCCCATGGCGCTTCCGCCTGATGGTGGCGCTGCTCGGCGTGATGGTCGCGGCGATCTGCTGGCGCATCATCGACCTGCAAGTGGTTGACCGTGACTTCCTCAAAGGTCAGGGCGACGCGCGCAGCCTGCGTCACATTCCAATTCCGGCTCACCGTGGTCTGATCACCGACCGTAACGGCGAGCCTTTGGCCGTGAGTACCCCGGTGACCACGCTGTGGGCCAACGCCAAGGAAATGCAGACCGCCAAAGAGAAGTGGCCGGCACTCGCTGCCGCCCTGGGTCAGGACCCGAAAGCCCTGACCGAACGCCTCGAAGCGCAAGCCAACAAGGAATTCATCTATCTGGTGCGCGGGCTGACCCCCGAGCAGGGCCAGGCTGTACTCGATCTGAAAGTGCCGGGCGTCTACGGCATCGAAGAATTCCGCCGGTTCTACCCGGCCGGTGAAGTCACCGCGCATATGGTCGGGTTTACCGACATCGATGACCACGGTCGCGAAGGTGTCGAACTCGCTTATGACGAATGGCTCGCCGGAGTACCGGGCAAACGACAGGTCATCAAGGATCGGCGCGGTCGGCTGATCAAGGATGTCCAGGTCACCAAAAACGCCAAGGCCGGCAAGCCCTTGGCGTTGTCCATTGACCTGCGTCTGCAATATCTGGCCAACCGCGAGCTGCGTAACGCGATCATCGAGAACGGCGCCAAGGCCGGCAGTCTGGTGATCATGGACGTGAAGACCGGCGAAATTCTCGCCATGGTCAACCAGCCGACCTACAACCCGAACAACCGTCGCAACCTGCAACCGGCGATGATGCGTAACCGCGCAATGATCGACGTGTTTGAACCGGGTTCGACCATGAAAGCCATCTCCATGAGCGCCGCGATCGAAACCGGCCGCTGGAAACCGAGCGATACCGTCGAGGTGTACCCGGGCTCCCTGCAGATCGGCAAGTACACGATCAAGGACGTTTCCAAGACCGAAGGTCCGGTACTCGACCTGACCGGCATCCTGATCAATTCCAGTAACGTCGGCATGAGTAAGGTTGCCTTCGATATCGGCGGCGAAACGATTTTCCGTCTCGCGCAGAAAGTCGGCCTTGGCCAGGACACCGGCCTCGGCTTCCCGGGCGAACGTGTCGGCAACCTGCCGAACTACCGCGAATGGCGCAAGGCTGAAACTGCCACGCTGTCTTACGGCTACGGTATTTCCGTGACCGCGATTCAGCTTGTTCACGCGTTCTCGGCGCTGGCCAACAATGGTCGTCTGGCGCCATTGACTCTGATCAAAACCGACAAGCCGCCGCAAACCACGCAAGTGCTGCCGGAAGCGGTCGCGAAAACCATGCAAGGCATGCTGACGCAAGTGATCGAAGCCCCGCGCGGCGTGTTTCGTGCACAGGTGCCGGCGTACCACGTGGCCGGCAAATCGGGTACTGCGCGCAAGACTTCGGTGGGTACCAAGGGCTACGCCGAAAACTCTTACCGTTCGCTGTTCGCCGGTTTCGGGCCGATGAGCGATCCGCGTTACGCCATCGTTGTGGTGATCGATGAACCGTCCAAGGCCGGTTACTTCGGTGGTCTGGTTTCCGCACCGGTGTTCAGCCGTGTGATGTCCGGCACCCTGCGCCTGATGAACGTGACCCCGGACAACCTGCCGACCACGCAACAGGCCAACGCTACCCCGGTCGTTCCGCTGAAAGCCAATGGAGGGCGCGGCTGATGTCATTAAGTCTGAACAAGATATTCCCCCACGCCGGCCACGATCTGTTGATCCGTGAATTGGCGCTGGACAGTCGCAACGTACGCGCGGGCGACCTGTTCCTCGCGGTGCCTGGCGGAAAATTCGATGGCCGTGCGCACATTGCCGATGCTCTGGCGCGCGGCGCGGCGGCCGTGGCCTATGAAGTGGAAGGCGCCACTGTGCTGCCGATCACCGATGTGCCGCTGATTCCGGTCAAAGGTCTGGCGGCGCAGCTGTCGGATATCGCCGGGCGTTTTTACGGCGAGCCAAGCCATCACCTGAACCTGATCGGCGTGACCGGCACCAACGGCAAGACCAGCGTGACCCAATTGGTCGCGCAGGCACTGGATCTGCTTGGCCAGCATTGCGGCATCGTCGGTACCCTCGGTTCCGGCTTCTATGGCGCACTGGAAAGCGGTCTGCACACCACGCCGAATCCGATCGCCGTACAAGCGACCCTGGGCGACCTGAAAAAGGCCGGCGCCAAAGCCGTGGCCATGGAGGTCTCGTCCCACGGTCTGGATCAGGGCCGGGTCACTGCGCTGGCGTTCGACGTGGCGGTGATGACCAACCTGTCCCGCGATCATCTGGATTATCACGGCACCATGGAGGCGTACGCCGAGGCCAAGGCCAAGCTGTTCGCCTGGAATGATCTGAAGTGCCGCGTGGTCAACCTCGACGACGATTTCGGCCGGCAACTGGCTGCCGAAAAACGCGAGTCGCGTTTGATCACCTACAGCCTGCTCGACAGCAGCGCCTACCTGTTTTGCCGCGAAGCGCAGTTCGACGACCACGGTGTGCGCGCCACGCTGGTGACGCCGCAGGGCGAACATCATCTGCGCAGCACCTTGCTCGGTCGCTTCAACCTGAGCAACGTATTGGCGGCGGTCGGTGCCTTGCTCGGTCTGGATTACGCGCTCGACGAAATTCTCAAAGTGCTGCCGAAACTCGAAGGTCCGGCCGGTCGCATGCAGCGTCTGGGCGGCGGCACTCAGCCGTTGGTGGTGGTCGATTACGCCCACACTCCGGATGCATTGGAAAAAGTTCTGACCGCTTTGCGCCCGCACGTCAAAGGCCGACTGCTGTGCCTGTTCGGCTGTGGCGGTGATCGCGATCGCGGCAAGCGTCCGTTGATGGCCGAAGTGGTCGAGCGTCTGGCCGATCAAGTGCTGGTCACCGACGACAACCCGCGCACTGAAGACCCGGCAGTAATTTTCGATGACATCCGCGCCGGTTTCACGGCTGTGGATAAAGTCACCTTCGTCGCCGGCCGTGGCCAGGCGATTGCGCAACTGATTGCCGGCGCTTCGGCGGATGACGTGATTGTGCTGGCGGGTAAAGGTCACGAGGACTATCAGGAAATCAACGGCGAGCGCCATGCCTTCTCTGATCTGGTCGAGGCCGATCACGCCCTGACCGCTTGGGAGGTGGCCCATGCTTAAGGCCCTGAAACTCAGCGAGTTGACCAACGCGCTCGACGCACGCCTGATCAGCGCCGATGCCAGTTTCGACGGCGTCAGCATCGACAGCCGTGCGATCAAACCTGGCCAACTGTTTATTGCCCTGACCGGCCCGCGTTTCGACGGTCATGACTATTTGAACGACGTCGCCGCCAAAGGCGCGGTGGCTGCGCTGGTCGAGCGTGAAGTCGCCGACAGCACGCTGCCGCAATTGCTGGTCAAGGACACGCGTCAGGCCCTCGGCCAATTGGGCGCCTTGAACCGTGCCGCATTCACTCAGCCAGTCGCGGCCATCACCGGCTCCAGCGGCAAGACCACGGTCAAGGAAATGCTCGCGAGCATTCTGCGCACGCGCGGCCCGGTGCTGGCCACTCGTGGCAATTTGAACAACGACCTCGGCGCGCCGCTGACCCTGCTCGAACTAGCCCCGGAGCACACTTCGGCGGTGATCGAACTGGGCGCCTCGCGCCTCGGCGAAATCGCCTACACCGTTGGCCTGACCAAGCCGCATGTGGCG
>NZ_AP021903.1:2670000-2942500 GCF_018326005.1 Pseudomonas sp. Seg1 | reverse complement strand
GTGACTGTCGCCACCACCGCTGGCCCCCACTTCTGCCCCCACGCTGACCGGGCCAAGGCTGGCCATGAGATTGACGCCACCGCTGAACTGATCGCGATTGTCGAATGCAGCGCGTTGTTCGATATCCAGTCCCAACAAGTGACCTTCGCTATCGACCTGATGCTCGCCGAGTACATGTTCGTAACCCACGCGCGCACCCGGCACCAGTTGCCAATTGCCTAAGGCAATCGGGGCGAAGGACACGTCGAGATTAGCCACAGCGCTGCGACGGGTTTGCGTGTTGTCATCGACATCCAGAGAAAGCTCGCTGCCCTTCTCCTTGAAGCCGGCAAGATCGAGATGGCTGACGCGCACCCCGAGACTCGGCTCCAGCGTCATGCCGCGCACCGGCACGCGATAGCCCAATGCCAAAGTCGCCCCCGTCAGATTGCCGTGAGTGCTGCCCTTGGCTGAACCGAGACCACCGCCGAGGTCACGTTTGCTGTCGTAGTCGGTGTAACCGGCACTGGCGTTGGCATCTATATAGAAGCCGCGCTCCAGACTGGCGAAGCCATAACGGGCGCCAATGTTGAAGAAGGTGAAATCAGTATCCGCTTCGCCACCCGCCCCTCCCACCGAGCCTTTGCTATAACCGAAGCCACCACGGGCGCTGAGTTGTTCGCTGAAACGCTGAGTGATGCCGACCATCAGGCCCTGGCTGTGTTCGTTGCTGCTGTCAGCGTGTGCGGAACCGTCGGTGCCCAAATATCCGGCGAGCGCGGTCGTCCACAAACGATATTGGCCGACTCGCAGATCCGTGCCGCTCGCGAACGGCGCGGCAGCCTGTTCGATCAGCGCGTTCTGACGCAGCATGTAGCTGGCCGCATCGGCGTGAACCTGGCCACCGACCGTGGACTCGACACCGCCCAGAGTGCCGGCGTCGATGGCCGACTGCAGATAATAGTTGTAGGCACTGTAGGTGCCGGACAGGTTGGTGTTCTGCAACTGGCGCAACAACTCGGCACCTGCGGCCGCATTGCCGACCAGTCCCGCCTGCCCCGGCAGACTGTTGTACTCGACCAGTTTGCCGCGCAGCACATAGATCGTTTCCTGCGACAGCCCCAGACCTTGCTTGAGGTAGTTGTCCATGCTGCCGTATTGCGCGCTGACTTCATCGAGACCGGCCTGCAAGTAGCTGGCCTCCACACCGAGCAGCGGCGCGTAAATGGCGGCCATGCTTGGCGGCATGGCTTTGAGGGTCGCGGCGACGCGGGCGGCAGTGTAATCGTTGGTCGCCAAGTAGTTGGCCATGATCGTCGCGTTATCGAGCCCGGCGATGCTCTGCAATACCGCCGCTGTCCAGCCCGTGCGGTCTTTGCCGGCAGTGCAGTGGAACAGTTGAGCAGCGTCGACACTGGCCAGTTCATTGAACAGTTTGGCGAACTGACCGCGCATCCCCGCGTCGCTGACGAACGCGCGGTTGGTCTGCTCCATCATCGCGATCGCGTCGGCGGCGCTGTTGAATGAGATGTTGGTGATGTTCGAGCCGGAGGTGGTGCTGCCGATGATGTCGATGTTTTCGTAGGTCGCGCCGCTGAGCATCGTGTCCGGTGTAGCGGCGATTTCGCTGGGGGTGCGCAGGTCGTAAACGGCTTTGATGCCAAGGCTGTTGAGCGTCGCCAGATCCGCCGTCGACGGCGTCAGCGCATTCGAACGGTAGAACACGCCACTGCGCATCGTGCCGTCATGGGCCGTGGAGTAGGCCGTGGTGAGGCCGGCGATATCACGGAAGTTGTCGATGCTTGTCAGGCGCGGCGTATCGAGAGCAACAGGCCCGGCGGCATGGGCAGCGGCGATGGACAGACTCAGAACGGACAGCGAACACAGAAGACGTTGGAACACAGTGCAGCCTCATGGAATAAGCATTGGGCTGGCTACTATCTGCAATGAAGTGATACCGAATATGACAGATTGACTCTGGATCGAAATGGCTGCGCGATTGGTCCATGGCACGCGTGTTTCGGCCATATCGATACCTTTTTATAGATTTCCCACATGGGGGACTTGGGTGACGGGGAACAGCTGTTTGACTGGATTTCCAGAACCGGCACAATTGCCGACCTTTTGCGACAGGATGTCTCCATGCACCGGATTGAAAATGCGCAGGCTGCCACACGTGGCACATCGGCGTGTCTGAACGGCAGGTCCGTGAAAGGTCCGCGAACATGACCAAACCTTCCCGACAAATCCTTGCGGCGCTTTTCTTCTGCGTTGGTTCATGGGTCGCGTTGTGGGCCGCTTCCCAATGGTGGGAAAAAGCCCTGGCAACGCCTTCGGGCGCAGCGCGCATCAGTCCCAACGGTTGCTACCGAGTTCAGGATTTCAAACCCTTCTGGGTACTGCCCGGCATTTTTCACCCCCGCCCCCATCCGGACGAAACGGTGCCGCTTGCCTGGTTTCCCCGGTGGGAGATACCGGCGTTTTTTCGTCTGTACGATCAGCGCAACGGGCAACTGCTGGGTGAAAGTGAAATTTACGATCTGGTGGCTGATGGCGGGCCTTTGAGCTGGGGTTTCAGAGAGTTGCCCCGGGTCTCCGCCGCCATGATCGACATCGGCCCGAATGCGCCCGACTGCATAGGGGATGAGCCGGAGTCCACTGTCTTACCCTGACTTTGCTTGCGAAGGTGGCGTTTCAGCGTGAATTAGTCCTGGCTGATACGCCCCCTTCGCGAGCAAACCCACTCCCTCAGGGACAGGTGTTAGCCTTCGACCCGAATCTGCGTGATGCCTCGATTCTCGGCTTGCGCAAGGATCTCTGGCGGCGTGGAATCTGCCGTGGGCATGAGCAGACTGTTTTCCGCATCGCCATAATGCAATTCCAGAAGATGCATCGCGGCCTCGTGATCGGCGAGTCGTGGCTGTTTGAGTTCGAGTGAATGTTCACGAGGCTCGCCGTTGAACTGGTATTTCAGAAGATAGGTGTGCATGGTTTCATCCGCGTTGGAAAGAAGAGGTACTGACTATCCTGACTGACCAGTCAGCTCTTGGTTCAACCTCATCACGAACAGCAGATGCTTCAATAAATGTCATTGTTCAATGCAAACTTTTCGCGCCACGGGGCGTCCTTTGTTTACACCCCCGTTAAGCTGACCACAGCTAAGGACTGGCAATGACCTTTTTCATTTTCCTTCTGGCCTGCGCGGCTGCCGCGAGCACGGGCATCATTTTCAAACCGGGCCAGTGGTACGAATCGCTGGCCAAACCCGGCTTTACCCCACCGAACTGGGCGTTTCCGGTGGCCTGGACGGTGATTTATCTGTTGCTGGCCTGGGCCGGCTATCGCTTAAGCCTGATCCCCGGGAGCCAGACGGTGCTGGCTTTATGGGCCGCGCAGATTGCGCTGAATACCTTGTGGACGCCGGTGTTCTTTGGCGCGCATCACATTGTTGCCGGGATGGTGATCCTGACGCTGCTCTGGCTGGTGGTCGCGGCAATGGTGGTGATGGCTGTGCAGCTTGATTTGATCACTGGCCTGATTTTGTTCCCGTATCTGGCGTGGCTGTGTGTTGCCGCAGCCTTGAATTTTTCCATTCTGGTCAAGAATCGCTGATGCCCCACTCCCCCCGTAAAGCACCATGGCCCCAAGGCGAGCGCGAGTTGGCGCAAGTGCGCGAGTTCAACAAGAAACTCGCGTGGTTGCCGCGCTTTAAAATCCGCAATCGCGTCGTGCCACGCCTGATTCAGGCGTTGCTACGTGTCAGTCAGGTTGGCGGCGAAGGCAAGTTGCGCAAGCATGGCCTCCTGGCTGAGCGAAAGAGGATTGATCATCTTGGCGCGGCCGTGCGGATCATTCGGCCAAAGGGTCGAGCCAAAGGCGTGGTGCTGGATTTCCACGGCGGCGGCTGGGTGATCGGCAATGCGCAGATGAATGACAACTTCAACATCGCCATCGTCAATACGTGCAACGTGACGGTCGTCTCGGTGGACTACCGTCTGGCGGTATCGACGCCCATCGAAGGGGTGATGGATGACTGCGTGGCAGCCGCCCGCTGGCTGCTCAGCCAGAACGAATTTGCCGGTCTGCCGGTGATCGTCGTCGGTGAATCGGCCGGCGCTCATCTGGCGGCGGCGACGCTATTGGCGCTGAAAAACTCGCCCGGGTTGCTGCAACGGGTGAACGGCGCACTGCTCTATTACGGCGTCTACGACATGACCGGAACGCCGAGCGTGCGCGAAGCACCGCCAGAAACCCTGCTGCTGGACGGACCTGGCATGGTTGAAGCGCTGCGCAAGCTCACGCCGGACTTGAATGACGAGCAGCGCCGGCAACCGCCGCTGTCCCCGCTGTACGGCGATTTCAGCGGCTTTCCGCCGGCCCTGATGTTTGCCGGTGAGCTGGATCCGTTGCGTGACGACACCCTCGATATCGCCGAGCGCTGGATGAATTCAGCACCCGTCGAGGTGTACCTGTTGCCCTCCTCCCCACACGGCTTCATCCACTTTCCGACAACCATCGCTGAAAGCGTGCTGGCTTACAGCCGTGAGTGGATTTCGGCGCGGGTCGAAGCGCCAGCGTCGATCACTCGTTCAAGTCCTTGATTAGGTCGCTGCCGACAATCGGTGAGACGCCGGCCAACATAACCGCGCGGCTAAACCCTGGTCTCAGAAGCGCTCATCAAATATCGCCGGCAAGGTCAGGTCCTTGACGAAGCTTGCCGAGGACAGACTCAAGATCATCCGCACCACCTGCACGACGTCGTGAACGGGAATGACCTTGCCCTCGCCGCGCTGTTCGGCAAGCACTCTGGGCGTGCTGAGGGGATCGTCGGTATTCAGGTAGCCGAGGTTCAGACAGGTCACGCCCAGGCGTTGCTGCCTGTAGCCTTCGCGTAATGCATCGGCAATGCCCCGTAGTGCGAACTTGGAAGCGCCGAAAGTGACTTCGGGTCGTCCACTTTGCGCCAAGCCAGAAGTCGAGCCGGTCAGAATGATTCTTGGGTTTGCGCTTTTCAGCAGCACCGGCAGCAAGCGTTTTATCAACACAATGGTCGACGTAATGTTGCAGTTGACGATCGCCTGCACCTGATCGTCGTGATCAGCCAGGAAGTCGTACGCGGGGTCGAAAGCCAAGTCCTCCCAGATGCCCAGGTTGTAGATCAGCGTATCCAGCCCGCCTTCGGCAACCGCTCGCTCAATCACCGACACAGCTTTCATGGGTTCAGCCAGATCGGCCTCTATCCACCGCACCTCGATCCCGGGCCTGGAGGGCAGCGTTTCGGGACGGCTACGCGAAACACCAATCAACGTATCGCCCTGCTCACCCAGTCCATCGATAAAGGCTTTGCCCAACCCTTTGCTTGCGCCAACCACCATGGTTTTCACTGACCGTCTCCTTGACCTTCATGCTTATGTGGACGGGCATGCAAACAGGCGATTTACAGATTGGCAATCAACAGGTTGTTTCCAGATGTTCGAGGCAAAAAAAAGCCCGGCTGATGAGGCCGGGCTCTTGTCGAGTACTGCGGTCAAACCCTGCATTCACGCGGCACGGCGTTCGAGCAGACGGTCTGCACCACCTTCGGCAACCAGATTACCTTTGAGGCGATCCGAACCATCGGCAGCGACGGCATCACTGAACAGCAGATCGGTTTGAGTTGCGGCGGCGACCGCGTCGCTGAACAGCGGATCAGTCTGGGTGGCTGCGGCAACCGCGTCGCTGAACAGTGGATCAGTCTGGGTGGCTGCGGCAACCGCGTTCAGGGCGAAGAGTGAGAAGGCAATGCCGAGGAGTGTTTGGCGTTTCATGTTGATGTGCTCCGATGTGCAGTGGTTGGGAATGGAGCCGATCTTACGCCGAGGTGCTGATATGAGAACCTGATTGCGTTAATGGTTGTTATTGATGCAGTCAATGATTCCGCAAAACCGCAATATCAGTGTTGATCTGTCGACCGGAAACGGGTGGAGCAGCCGGCGTGGCTGAATTCCAGCTAATGGACTCCACCTAACGGGGCGATTAGCTCTATTGGCTACTGGCGACTTACGGCCAAAAGCAGTCTATGATCACGCTGCTTCAACTAGCGGGTGTGGTTAGAGCACACCTCTTTTCACCCTCGCTCTATATCGCGATTCCGATACGAGACTCAGCACAAAAGGAACTTATGCATGAGTAAAAAAACCACGGCACGCGCAATCGGCCGAGCGTAATTCGATACTGCTGTCGCCCCCAGATAGCCAGGCGTCCTGAAACCACAAGGCAGTACTTCAGTGATCGCAGACAAAAACGATCATCTCGTACAAGAAATCGTTTCGACGCCGATATCAGGCGGCGTAATCAGTGTTTTTTCAATTATTTATTTTTCCTTTGTCCAGTAATAGGGGATCGCCATAACGCCCCTGCAATAGCGATCTGACGCAGGGAAAAGCGCCTTACCTTAACTTGACTCAAGCCACCATAACCCAAGCACAGCGGCACCCGAACGACGCCAAGGAGAAAGCAATGGGAGCGATTTTCAAACTCGAACACGCGAATATCATGACGTACATCACGTCACGCGCGGACTCGCCGCCCCGAGTGGTCAGGCAGCACCTCAACGAGTTTCTTGAAGCCCTCTCGTACCAGGTCAATCGCTACTTGATCTCGGAGCGCGGTAACGCATTCTGGCTAGATGACATCGCGAATGTCGCACGTGAGGCAGCAAGGAGATTGCACGAAAGTCCCGCGTCGGTTCGTGAACAAACCATCGTTCCTCCGTCGACGTTGGGGCGGGTGCTAGAGGGCCTTAGAGAAGAATTCTCTTCCTTCCCGCTTTATGCGTTGGCGGTAGGCTCAGGCCCCGCGCTTAAGATTGCAGCGCGGGAACTGGCAAGTGAGCAGATGCGTGGACAACTACTCGTGCTCATTCCAGAGAGCAACATATCCGAGCGCAATTTCGAGGTGCTTGATCCTCTGCCTGCCTTTTCCAAAGCGCTCCACGCGGCACCCGACTGGCCGGGATTCTTGTTTTGGACACAATCAGGCGCGAGCGCATTTGTAAAACTGGAAGATCTAGACGAAATCCTTCATGCACTAAGGGACGCACGGTACGGAGCAAGATCACGGCGACCTGGGACGCCCTCAGACTTTGATAATACTCTTCGAGAATGGTCTACACCGCGAGGGCGGAACTACCGTCGCATACTTCACTTGAGTGACCTCCATTTTGGTACGGAAGAAGCGATAGAGAATCAGGCGATCCTTGATTCCGAGCTAAGTGAAATCGTCCAACGTGTGGACCGAGTGGTTATCACTGGTGACTTGTTTGATACGCCAAATAAAAACTATGCAACGCTATTTGGAAACTTCAAACAAAACATCACGAGGCTTTCCGGGGGCCGCGAACCCATCGTAATCCCCGGAAACCATGATCAACGAATGATTGGTGTTTTCGGCGAAAACTACAAACATGTGGCGATGATCGGGTCACAGAAAATCGTCGTTGATGATCAATGCAAGATGATATTCATCTGCTTTAACTCCTCAGAAAAAGGATCCTTCGCACGGGGTCGAATTACCAAATCCCAATTTCGACAGTTGGGAGGCGAGTACCGCACGTTGACAGCCTCGCGGCCGGAATTGAAAGAATATCTGCCCATTGCTTTGGTTCATCACCATCCGTTTTCGTTTGAAGTGCAGGCCGAGACTCTGGTTCAGAAAGCACTCAAGGCGTTTGGTTTCGGAGATGAAGCATTCCTTGTGCTGACTAACGCTGAGGATCTGCACCATTGGTGCATGGACTGGAATGTAAAAACCATTCTCCATGGCCACAAACATAAAGCGCGGTACGTTGAGCGCGAGGTTAAGCGCGACTCACACAGCGCTCGTTTGACGGCGATCGGCTGTGGCAGTTCGCTAGGGGCTGAGGGCTCACCTGTTTCATACAACTTGCTCGAGTGGGAGCCGGCATCACAACGCTGGGTAGCCTCTTTCTTTGAAAGTATCAATGGCGGTGCTTTCCGCGAAACAGTAGCCGCAGTTTCACCGTAAAAGTGATGGCGTTACTCCTGGTCAAACTCGGTGCCGGGTACCCGCTCAGGCAATGACTCAAAACAAACGCCGCTGTTCAATAAACGGCGGCGCTTGTGTGCCAGGACCAGCAGAAATGCCTTCAGAAGCCACTACCCGGTAGCCTCCAAAACACCCAGTCGTATCGACACATAAACGCTCTGCATTGTCCGCAGATAAGCCGGGTATTCCTGGAAGCAGACGCCAATCATCCCCACGGTTATGATCCATTCACCCCAACCCAATGGACTTCCACCATGCCAACCGCGCAACCCCGCCCTACCCCCGCGCCATTGCTCAAGCCCGGCGAAACGGTGGTGCTGTTCGACGGTGTGTGCAAACTGTGCAATGGCTGGGCGCGGTTCCTGATTCGGCATGATCATCAGCGGCGTGTGCGCCTGGCGGCGGTGCAGTCGCCCGAGGGACAGGCGCTGCTCGCGTGGGCGGGGTTGCCGCTGGATCAGTTCGACACCATGGCGGTGATTCGTGACCGGCATTACTGGGAACGCTCGGATGCCTTTTTCGAAGTCATCAAGCAGTTGCCCGGCCGCTGGCAGCCTTTGCGACTGCTGCGCATCTTTCCACGCGTGCTGCGCGACTGGGGCTATGACCGCGTTGCGCTGAATCGTTATCGACTGTTCGGCAAATACGATACCTGTCTGTTGCCCAATCCTGACCACGAATAGCGCTTTCTGAAAATGGCGGCGCCGTCTGCCGCTGACTCCGACAGCTGACCAGCGAGGTCAGCAGCCAGATAGTGTCTGTTCAGCGCTGCCCGTCAGAAAATTGCACGGACAGGCTCAGGTTGGCCGGATCGTTGATCGCCGCAAGGTATTCGTCGACGCTGATTTCCCCTACACATGGCCGGGCACCGGGTGACGGCACGTAGCCCTGAGCCATTTTTGCCGCCAGCGCCACAGCGGCGCAGCTTGGGATTTCCGGCCCCCTGTCATTCAGGGCGGTGAGTTGCGCGGTCATCGACAGCGGTTTGCCGTCAACGCCCACGCCCTGAACATCGATGTACATCGCACTCTTGCCATCGCCGAAGCGTTCGAACCGGGTGCCCAGTCGATGCAGGCGTGCCGCCCAGACGGCATGGTCGCGCACCAGCCCGACTTTCAATGCCTGCGCCAGCAGACCATTGGCAATACCGCCGAGCTTCAGTCCGGCGCCAGCCTTGAAACTGAGGGTGTGTGCGCCATAACGACCGGCAAAGATATCCATGTCCGGCACGTCGACGTTGGCCAGCAACCGGGTGCCCAGTTGCGGCATCTTGCGCAAGGTCAGGTCCAGCCAGCCCGACACTTCCTGCACCTGGCCATTCTTCAGTTGCCGGATCGGTTTGCCGGCGTAGGCCAGCACGCCTTCGATGGTCGACAGCCCCGGCATCTTCGCCGAGGAGGAAATGCCGTGCTCGATGACGCCGATACGGGAGAAGCGATGACGTTGCTGATCAATGATCGCCGAAGACAGCGTTGGCACCGAACTGCAGCCACTGAGGATCGCCACACCTGCGGCTTTCGCCCGCTCATCGAGCAGGCCCACGCCATTGACGAAGGTTCGGCAGTCAGCCAGGTCGCAGTAATTCACCGAGGCGGCGATGCAACTCTCGGCAACCGCATAGGATTGCCCTTGAAACGGGCCACCGGTATGGACCACCAGGTGGATATTGAGCAAACGCAGCGCGGCGCTGAACTCGAGGCCCATGGCATCGCCGCACCAACCTTCGGCGACAGCCCCCGACTGGCTGTTCAGCTCATCGAGCTTGCCTTGCAACTTGTCCGGATTGCGCCCGGAGAGCACCAGCTCCACACCCGGCATGACCGCCAGATGCCGGCAAACAATGCTGCCGAAATTACCGTAGCCACCGACGACCATCACCCTGAACGACATTTCCACTTCCCTACTGACCGGCTGCTGTTTTTCCCGATTGCGCACATCCGCACACGGAGCGTGAAGGATATCGGGCCCGGCGCCGGCAAGCCAATGCCATGACATCAAACGCTCAACGACCCGGTGTTATCGCGCCTGCGTGCCGTGCGCAAGAACCGCATGATCGACATTCCCTTCACCCATTTACAGCCGACGGTCAACAGCGGTGCGGTCGCCCTGCATCTGGCCCGGCAACTCAAGGCACTCAACGAAAATTAAATGAACCCGCCGCACCACACGCCACCTAACAAACACCATCAGGAGGTAGCCAATGCAAATCGAAACCATGTGGATCGTACTGGCGGCAGTTCTTCTGCTTATTGAACTGTGGGCCATCAATCGGGTGCGTAAAAGCGAGGGCAAATCGAGTAACAAGGGGGTATGGATTGTGCTGATCGTGTTTGTGCCGCTGTTCGGACTGATCGCCTGGGCAATCGCCGGGCCTAAACACATCAGCCAGAATACGGCGTCGCATCCGGGTCGTTAAGGGAACAGCAGCGCGCCGGCTTCACGCATGAAAATCTCGACGGTCTTCGGGCCGATCCCGTCAAATTCCGCCAGGCGTTGCTCGAACGCCTGGCGATCGGCACTTGCGGCAACGATATTGCCGACCTTCCCCGCGTATTCATCATTGAGCTTGTGAGCCAACGCCAAAAGCCGCTTTGCTGTGGTTTCGTCGTAACGCACGTAATGTGCCTCGCCGAGCATCGCCACCAGTTCCCGATAGCTGCAATTGGCCAACTTGCGCGGCGTATCACGCTGCCGTTTTTCCACGATCACTCGATAGGCCTGTGCCGCAATGTCGGCCTGGATGCGTTTGCCCATCAGAAAACTGGCGATCAACCATTTGAACAGCGGCGTCTCATCGCCGTGGCCGAAGTGGATATGCAGGTCCTGCGCGGTGATCGTTTTACTCATTGAGCACTCCGCAATTGTAAAAAAGAATTTCAAAGGTTTGCCGGGGTCTATGCCCTACCTTCCTCAAGAGCTCGTCCATTCATGAAATTTGCGTCTTTCTGTCAAGCCCTGTCCAATTGGGCCGGCAGCTCGAAAACCTTTGTCGCCGCGATCGTCCTGATCATCATCTGGGCACTGACTGGCCCGTACTTTCACTACAACGACACCTGGCAACTGATCATCAACACGTCGACCACGATCATCACGTTCCTGATGGTGTTCCTGATCCAGAACACACAAAACCGCGACAACGATATCTTGCACCTGAAGATCGATGAGCTGATCCGGGCCACCACCGACGCACAGAATGCAACGCTGTGCCTGGACAAAATGGGTACCCGGGAACTGCGCAAACTGCGTGCGCATTACAGCTCCCTCGGGGAAAACGACGAGATCAATGTCGACTAGACCGCAGACTGAACGACTGAAAGTGGAGTGCATGGGGCACTCCACTTTCTGCTCTATCAACCGATCAAGTTGCTGGCACTAAAGCAGGTGTCTCAATCGTCTCCGCCAACGGCACATCACTGCCGCCCGGCGTGAGGATCACCTTGCGGCAGTTTTGCTCTTTCTTGTCGAAGATCTTGTAGCCCTCGGCGGCCTGTTCCAGAGACATCCGGTGGGTGATGATCGCCTCTGGCTGCAAGCGCCCGGTCTCGATATGGCCGAGCAGTTCGGGCAGGAAGCGCTGCACGTGGGTCTGGCCCATCTTGAACGTCAGGCCTTTATCGAATGCATCGCCAAACAGGAAACCGTGGATCGGTCCGGAATACACGCCGGGCACACTCACCACCCCGCCCCGGCGCACCGCCGCAATGCATTGGCGCAACGCCTTGCCGCTGCCGCCCTCGATTTTCAGCGTGGCCATGATGGTTTCCGTGGTACTGCCCTTGGCTTCGAAGCCCACTGCGTCGATCACCGCATCGACACCACGACTGCCGGGCGTCTGGCGAATGATGGTGTCGGCCGGATCATCGTCGTCATCGAAGTTGATCGGGATCACGCCGTAGGTGCGCTGCGCATACTCCAGCCGATAGGCGTGGTGATCGACCATGAAGATGCGTTCGGCACCGAGCATTCGCGCGCAGGCAGCGCTAAGCAAGCCGACTGGCCCCGCGCCGTAGATCGCGATGCTTGAACCCTGGCCGATACCGGTGTTGGTCACGGCTTGCCACGCGGTCGGCAGGATGTCGGAGAGGAACAACACTTTCTCGTCCGACAACGTCCCCGGCACTTTGAACGGCCCGGTATTGGCCTTTGGCACCCTCACCAGCTCTGCCTGGCCACCGGGAATGCCGCCATACAAACGGCTATAACCGAACAGTGCAGCCGGCGGCGGGATGACCTTTTTGTTCAGCGCCCCGCCCGGGCCCGAGTTGGTCGTTTCGCAAGCAGCGTACTGTTGCAGTTGGCAGAAGAAGCAATCACCACAGGCGATCACGAACGGAATCACCACCCGATCGCCACGCTGTACCGCCGTCACCGCCGACCCCGTTTCCTCGACGATGCCCATGAACTCATGGCCGAAGATATCGCCATGCTCGACCGTGGGAATCTTGCCGCGGTACAGATGCAGGTCCGAGCCGCAAATGGCCGTGGCCGTGACCCGCAGAATGATATCGTCCGGGGCTTCGATGATCGGGTCCGGCACGGTTTCGACTCTGACATCATGGGCGCCGTGGTAAGTCATTGCTCGCATGGGGGTGTCCTCGTACGTTCGAATGAAAGGATGGCTGCTTCAATTTCGGAAGGACAAAGGCCGATGCGAGTTCATAACGTTTGGGCCTATTCGGATCAGTGGCGTCATTCGCCAATCCGCACCTTGCCGCTGAAGACTTTGAAGCCATAGGTGTTGTAGACCAGCGTCAGCGGAATCAGCACGGCGAAACCGATCAGCATGAACACCTGACTTTTCGGGCTGGACGTGGCGGCTTGCAAGGTCAGATCCGGCGGCACGATCAAGGGAAACAACGCCGTCAGCATCAAGGCAAATGCGAGGATGAACACAGCCAACGCCGCGAACAACGGCAAGGCGTTGAAGCGGCTGCGAAACCCCAGCAAGAAGAATGCGAGCAATGCGATCAGCAGCGCTGTCGACGGCAGCCACACACGAGCGTCGGTCAGTCGTTGCCAATACTGCCCCTGCAGCAGCGCCGTCCAGAGCACCAGCACCAGCAACAATCCCACGGTGACCAGCGCCAGCACTTTCGCCTGGCGTGCGCAGCGTTTTTGCAGGTCATCCACGGTGCGCCAGTACAGCCAACTCGCCCCCAGCCACGCGTAGCCCGACACCAGCACCAGACCACAAAACAACGGAAACGGCGTCAGCCATTCAGCGCCATTGCCGCTGTACTGACCATTCGCGTGCGGCACACCCTGCACCAACGTCCCCAGTACTACCCCCTGAATGGCACCGGTGGCCAGCGAACCGACCAGCAACACGCCATCGACCATGCGCTTGGTCTTTTCGCTCGGCGCGTAGTCGCGAAACTCAAGGGCCACCGCGCGCAGAATCAACGCCAGGAACATCAGAATAAAAGGCAAATACAACGCCGGCAGCAGCACCGCATACGCCAACGGAAACAGCGCCAGCAGCCCGCCGCCACCCAGCACCAGCCACGTTTCGTTGGCGTCCCAGATCGGCAGAATCGTCACAGCCATGGCGCGACGATCATGGCCGGATCGGGTCAGCCCCATCAGCATGCCCACACCGAGGTCGGTGCCATCTAGCAGCACATAATTCATCACCGAAAAGGCCAGGGCGGCGGCACACAGCAGCGTGATCCAGTCGGTGTCGATCATCGGGAGTGCCCCGTTTCATCGGCCAGGGTCGGCTGCGGTCCGGGTTCATCTTTGTGAGGTGGTTCGCGCAAAACGCGCAACAGCACCCACAGCCCAATGCCGAAGATCAGCAGATAAAACAGCAAGATCAGCCAGGTCGATGTCAGCACCTGCGCGCGGGAAACCGGCGACAGACTGTCCGACGTGCGTAACAGACCGAAGACGGTGAACGGCTGTCGGCCAACCTCGGTGACGACCCAGCCGCTGAGCATCGCCACAAAACCTGCCGGCGCCAGCAGCACGCTACTCCACAACCACCAGCGTGCGACGTAGAGTCGTTGCCGCCGACGCATCAGCAGACTGACCACGCCCTGCCCCAGCATCAACAGGCCCAGCCCGACCATCAGGCGAAAGGCGAAAAACACCGGCGCCACCGGCGGAATGTCCTGCGGCGGGAACTCGTCCAGCGCGGCGATGCTGCCGCTCAAGTCGTGCGTCAGATATAGAGAGCCGATGCGCGGGATCGCCACCTCCCAGTGATTGCGGCGCTCGCTCATGTCCGGCCAGGCAAACACACGCAAGGGCTCGCCCGCCCCCTCGCCCGGGCGAGTCCAGGAACCTTCGATGGCCGCAACTTTTTGCGGCTGGACCTGCAAAGTGTTTTGCCCGTGCAGATCGCCGACCACAATCTGCACCGGCATCAGCACGACAATCGTCCACAGCGCCATGGAAAATTGCAGGCGCGCCCGCGGATTGCCCGACGCCTTCAACAGTTGCCACGCACTGGCGCCAGCCACCAGGGTGGCGGTGCCGAGCAGCGCGGCCAGGGTCATGTGCAGCAGACGATAGGGAAACGACGGATTGAAGATGATCGCCCACCAGTCTTCGGCGACGAAGCGGCCGTCGGCGGCAAGCGCATAGCCCACGGGCGTTTGCATCCACGAATTGGCTGAAAGGATCCAGAACGCGCTGATCAACGAGCCCGCTGCCACCGAACACGTGGCAAAAAAATGCAAACGCGGGCCGACCTTTTTCATGCCGAACAGCATGATCCCGAGGAAACCGGCCTCAAGAAAAAACGCTGCGAGCACTTCGTAAAACATCAAGGGCCCGAGCACATCCCCCGCCTGCACCGCCAGCCGCGACCAGTTCAGCCCGAACTGATATTCCAGAATCAGCCCTGAAGCGACGCCCACCGCCACATTGAGGGCAAATACCTTGAGCCAGTAGCGATAGATATCCAGATAGATCTTGCGCCCGCTCTTCAGCCAAAGCGCTTCGAGGACCATCAGGAAATTCGCCAGGCCGATGCTCAACGCCGCCAGCACGATATGAAAACTGATGGTGATCGCGAACTGGCTGCGCGCCGCCATCAGCGCGGATTCAACGGTATCCATGGCGGCGTCCGGTTTGCGGGTTGTTGCGCATCACGTCGTCCTCGTATCGCCTGTTGCGCGTTGGACATCAGCGCGGCCGCGCAAATTCATCCCAAGCGGTGATCTGCAATGCCGGCCGGGGGCTGTTCATGCAGGCTGCACGAAGGCCTTTTGCCCCGGCCTCGCGCAAACCCTTGCGCCAGCGCGGTTGGCGGTTTCGGCGCGAGTTGGCACAGCAAATGCGACAGCTTCAGGGACTCCACAGCACCGTGGCACAACGGCCTGTGTTCAATCCGTGAAAGCAGAGGCAACCCCCATGAACGCCATCGACCTTCTCAAAGCCGACCATGAAAAAGTGAAAGGCATCTTGTCGCAACTCAGCGAATCCACCGACCGGGCGCTGAAAAAACGCACGGAACTGTTGGCCAAGCTGGAAATGGAAATCTCGATCCACACCCGCCTCGAAGAAGAAATCCTCTACCCGGCATTCAAGGAGGCCGGCAGTAAAGAGCAGGACATCATGTACTACGAAGCCAAGGAAGAGCACCGCACCGTGGACTCGCTGGTCCTGCCGGATCTGAAAATGACCGACCCCGGCACGCCCGAGTTCGCAGGTAGAGTGAAAGTGGTCAAGGAGCTGTTGGAGCACCATATCGAAGAGGAAGAAACAGAAATGTTTCCTCAGGCGAAAAAACTCCTCGGCAAAGCCAGACTCGATGAACTCGGCGCCGAAATGGAAGCGATGAAAGCCAGTTACAAAAAGGACATAGCAGCCGGCAACATGGCCGCGTAAGCACCCGCAGCCACCCCGAGCCCGGCAGAAATGCCGGGCTTTTTCGCGTCTGATTTAACGACCACTGAAGATCTCCCATGGGAGGGGGCTTGCTCCCGAAGGCGGCAGGTCAGCCGCAATCAATTCTGAATGCCAAGCTACATTCGCGAACCAGCCCGCGCCGAGCTGTAGTACCGTCACCCGGTAAACAACAGGGAGGTGGATATGGAACAGGGAGCAGGCAAGCGCATCGTGGTCATTGGTGCAGGCATCGTCGGCGCGTCACTGGCGTATCACCTGGCGGGCAAAGGTGCCGACGTCACGCTGATCGAGGCCGAAGACATCGCGTGCGGCGCCACGGGACGCTCATTCGGCTGGATCAACGCCACTTACGCCGGGCCCGATCCTATCGCGCAACTGCGCGGTGCGGCGATCAACGAATACCGCCGACTCGAAACCGAACTGCCCGCGCTGAAAATACGCTGGACCGGCGCGCTGTCCTACGGCGCGAGCATTGATGACATCGCGCAAGCGTCTGCAACCCTGCTGCCACGCGCCGAGATTCTCGCCCGTGAGCCGAACCTCAAGCATCCCCCGCAGCAAGCCCGTTTCGCCGCCGAAGAAGGCGCACTCGAACCGGCGCCCGCGACCCATGCCTTGATCGCCGGCGCCCAGTCCTTTGGCGCCCGGGTACTCACACAGACCCGAGTGCTCGGGTTCACCCTCAGCGGCACTCAGGTAACCGGCGTTGAAACCACCACAGGCATTATCGCCAGCGACATCGTCGTCATCGCAGCAGGCACCGGTATTCCCCATCTGACCGCCCTGCTCAACGCCGCGCTGCCCATTGCGGCCGCCCCGGTCATCCTCATTCGCTACAAGACCCAGGCCGATGTCGTGCGCGGCATCATTTCCAACCCACAAATGGAAGTTCGGCAAGGTGCGGATGACACCTTGCTGGCTGCGGAGGATTACCTCGACGACACGCCGCAAAATTCTCCGCAAGCGATCGCACTGCGAACCGCCAACGCCATTCAGAACGAACTTCACGGGATCACGTCCATCGAGCCAGAGTCCGCCTGCATCGGCCTCAAACCCGTCACTGCCGATAGCCTGCCCATCGTCGGCTTCCTGCCTAATGTCACTGGCGCCTACGTGTGCTCGATCCACCCCGGCGTCACACTGGCCGCAATCGTCGGCCGACTCGCCAGCGAGGAAATAATCGACGGCCAATCATCGGCCGCCCTCGCCCCGTGTCGTCCCGCGCGATTCCTGTAAATTCAGGCCGCACTTGATTTAGACTTGGCGGCTTTTTTCGCAAAGGATTTGCACATGCAGCGCATCGTTATTCTGGGCAACTCGGGCAGTGGAAAATCGACCCTCGCCCGGAACATTGGCCGACGTCTGGGTCTGCCCGTGGTGCATCTCGATCCGCTGTTCTGGGAGCCCGGCTGGATCGAGCCGGATAACCAGATGTTCCGCGAGCGGGTACGACACGCCATCGCCGGTGACGCTTGGGTCTGCGAGGGCAATTATTCGCGACGTACTTTCGATCTGCGGCTGCCCCGTGCGGATCTGATTATCTGGCTCGATACGCCGCGCCTGACCTGTTTGGGCCGGGTCATTCTGCGCAGCGTGTTGAACCGGCCACGCGCAGACCTGCCGGCCGGTTGCACTGAGCGGCTGGATAAAGCATTTCTGGGTTTTCTGAAGTTCGTCTGGCACTTTGATCGGGTCAATCGCCCGAGCATTGACGCTAATCGCTTGGCCATCGGCGCGCAAATTCCGGTCGTTCACCTGCGAGGCTCGCAGCAGATTTCGGCATTTCTGGCCGGTCTGTCGACTCAAGCTCAAACCGCTGAAGCCTCACACATCTGAAGTGAAACCAGAACTGCCTGTTCGGAGTGTTTACCGATGAAAATCTACTGGCCGATGTTCTGGTCTCAAAACCGAGGCATCGACTACGGCGCCGCCACGCTTCGCCTCGATGAAATATTGCCAAGCGTTGGCGCAAGAACCTTCGCGTTCTTTGATAACAACGACCTTCCAGCCGACGGCGAAACCATCCATCTAGTCTGGTGCCCGCCTGTTTCCGACTTGAACGACTGGAGTGAACAGCCTTCGGAAATTACCCAAAGCTACCTCTTGAAGGCCAACGTGGTCGGCGCAGTTCAAGCCCCCGCCTCAACAACAGAAGCCTCGCGCCGCGCCCACTCTGGCAAACGCGAATATGAGCTTGATGTGCTTTCCTGCGAACGTTTTCTGTCGGTGCTGCAAGCACTCCCGGCGCACTCAAACCCATGGGATCTACTCGGCAATGCATGGGCGTGGGAGCGAATCTCGTGGTCCGGCAGCGCGGTCGTTGAAGGAATGACCTATCTGACCGCGACAGCGAACGAGGCTTTTATGGAATTGATTTTCGAGGAGATCGACGAGCAGATCATCGGGCTCTTCTCGTTGCACATCGATCCGGGTGGTGTGTTTCAGGATTTCGGCAGAAAAACACTGACGGGCGAAGAACGGCGGTTAATCAAACAGGCACTCGACACCGCGCAGACACTGCATGACTCACAGCCGGCTTACCTTGTGGACCGCGCACTGACCTCAGCGCACGATAAAAATGGCAGCGAGTGAGTATGGATAGCCGTAAAGACGTCACTTTCGCCTATCAAGCGGTTTACCGTTACCTGGTCGGTTTGATCGAGACCACGAGCGTCAAGGGGGAACAGAAGCTCCCTTCCCTGCGCCAACTCGCCCAGCGCCTGAGCGTGTCGGTGTCGACCACCAAATACGCCTACGCGCTGCTTGAAGACGAAGGGCGAATCTACGCCCGACCCAAGCTCGGTTATTTCACCCGATCGACGCCCGCCCCGCTACCGAATGACCGCTCGACCAACCTGCTGGACAGCGCGTTCTTCAACGCACGGCAACCGGGCATGCTCGCACTGTGCAGCGACGCGCCGGCGATGCTGGCGTCACTGCAGAATCCATTGTTGATGATGGAGCGCGAACTGACCCGGCAATACCCGGGCGATCCGGCGCCGCACTATCAGCCGTTGGGTGAATCGGAGCTGCGCGCCACGTTGGCCGAGCGCTATACCCGTTCCACGGAGAATTACTGGCAGGCCGAACATGTCTACATCGGCGCCGATCTGCAGAGTGTGATGGCGCTGTCGCTGCAGGCGCTGAACCTGCAAGGCACGCTGGCGGTGGTGGAATCGCCGTGCTCTTGGGCGATTCTGCGCCAGTTGCAAGCGGCGCAGATTCGCGTGATCGAAATGCCCCTGAACGAGGAAGGACGCTTTGACCTGCCAGCGCTCAATGCGCTGCTCAACGATGAGCCCATCCGCCTGGCGGTGCTGTCGTCGACGGTGAACGTGCCCCAAGGCAACCTGATGCCGGCGCAGGACAAACAGCAAATCTGCCGCTGGTTGGCAGAGCGGGATATCTGGCTGTTCGAAAACGATACCTACGGTGAACTCTGCTTCGAACCGGAACCTGCTCGCTACCGCGATTTTGCCGACCCGGAGAAACTGTTGGTGTTTTCGACCTTCGACAAGATCATTGGCGCGGAAGCCCCTTACGGTTACGTGCTCTGTCGCCAGCAGCCGCTGCAATTTCATCGGCTGTTTATCGAGCGAGGCTTTCGCCTTTCGCCGACCCGGCAGAAAGCAATCGCCCGCCTGTTCCACTCCAGACGCATCGACCAGCACTTGATCACGCTTCGCGCGCTGTTGCAGGAGCGCATGCAGCGCATGAAAGCGTTGCTGGAGGAGCATGGCAAAGGTCGATGGCAGGTAGTGGTCCCGCAGGGCGGCGCCAGTTTCTGGCTCAAAGCCACACACCCGGTGGACATGCGACGAGTCTTTGAGCGCTTGCTGACGCAACGCATCGTCATCGTCCCCGGGGAAGTGTTCAGTCAGCAAGGCGCCTGGAAACATCACCTGCGTCTGAGCTACACCCTGGAATGGCACAAGGATATAGCTCAGGCCTTGAAGCAACTGGCTCAGGCGTTCGACGAAGCCCGTTAGCCCCGTTCAGAGTCCATAGCAATGCCGCGCTTCAGGGAATTGCCCCTGACGCACCTCATCGGCAAAGCGCTCGCAGGCCTCACGAATCACCGCGCCCACATCGGCGTACTGTTTGACGAAGCGCGGTACGTGCGCACCGCCCAGCCCCAACACGTCTTCGGTGACCAGCACCTGACCGTCGCACGCCGGCGAAGCGCCAATGCCGATGGTGGGCATTTTCGAATCTGCAGTGATCTGCCGCGCCACGCCTTCGGCCACGCCCTCAAGCACCAGGCTGAACGCGCCCGCCTGAAGACTCGCCCGGGCATCCTCGGCAATCACCGCGCCGGTTTCAGCAGTCAGCCCCTGGGCCTTGAAGCCGCCCATGACATTGACGAACTGCGGCATCAGCCCGACGTGCGCCATGACCGGTATACCGCGCGCCACAAGAAACTCGACGGTAGGCGCCAGCGCCGTGTTCACCTCCAGCTTGACCGCGTCACACCCGGTACGCGCCAGCACCTGGGCGCAATTGCGAAAGGCCTGTTCATGGGATTCCTGATAGCTGCCAAACGGCATATCGGCGACGACGCAGGCCAGTTGCGTGCTATCGACCACCGCCCGGGTGTGGCCGATGATTTCTTCCAACTGCATGCTCAGTGTCGAGGGCCGGCCATAGCCGACCATTGCCGTCGAGTCGCCAATCAGAATGAAATCGACAATCGGGTCGATCAGCCTGGCGATGGCACTGGAATACGCCGTCAGCGAGACGATTTTCTGCTGGCCTTTCATCGCCACCAGTTGTGGAACGGTCAGTCGTTTGGTGCGGGTATGGCTGCTCATGTGCGTCGTCCTGAAAGGTTTGTCCGTGGCTGAGAGACCTTCTCGAAGGCACTGCCGAATGCTTCCACATGGCACTCGACTCCCAGCGGAGTGAGTGCCCGATTATTGGCTGCACAGGGGAGAATTCAATGTACAGATTCCGCCAGAAAAGCAACCCAGCCCCCAGCCGCGAGCGGAATCTGCGCCCTGCCTGATACTCATCTCGAGTAAAGTGTGGCGAATGGGCCTCCTGAACTGTCACCCTCTGTGATGTTCGATTTAAAGAGGCTGCCAATGGACTGCACGACTCGAAAAGGACGTCATCTCATGTTTCATCGCAACAGGCTGGTGCCAGAGCTCATGGTGACTCACCTGGAGGAAAGCCTGGCTTTCTGGGTCGCTTGTCTGGGTTTCAGCATCGCTTACCAACGCCCCGAAGACGGCTTCGCCTATCTGGACCTGAACGGCGCTCAAGTCATGCTTGAGCAAGTTGATCCGCACGCCGGTCAATGGCTGACCGCAGCGCTGAGCAAACCCTTTGGCCGGGGCATCAATCTGCAAATTGACGTTGAAGCGGTCGCCCCTGTCATCCACAGACTGGAGCAGGCAGGCTTTGCACTTTTCCGGGCATGCAAAGATACGTGGTACCGGGCGGACAACGTCGAGGTCGGCCAGCGCGAGTTTATTGTTCAGGACCCCGATGGTTACCTCATCAGGCTGGTGGAGCGTCTGGGTGAGCGGCAGGTCAGCTCAATCTGAAGGCACGCCATTGCCCAGTTCTCACTGCGGCCACTCAACACTCTCAAGGAAAATATCCATCATGGATGACACCATCACTTACCGGCTCGCCACCGCCGAAGACGCACTGACCTTTTGCGAGTTGGGTCAGTTGCTAAACGCTGTGCACCACGCCGCCCGTCCCGATATCTACGCCGCGCCCACCGAAGACTTTTCCCGCGACCTGCCGCACTGGTCGGGGGTGTTCGAGAAGCCGAATCAGGTCGCTTTCATTGCCCACGTCGGTGATCAGCCGGCGGCCTTCATTACCGCCAATCTTTCGGCAAGCGCCGGGCCGCTGATGCAACCGCAGAATGTCGTGCGCATCGGCTCGGTGTGCGTGGCGGAGCGTTTTTCCGGCAAAGGCATTGGTCGGGCGCTGATGCAAAGGGTCAAGGATTGGGGCATCGAGCATGACGCTCAGGACTTGCGCCTGACGGTGTGGCCGTTCAATGAACGCGCGGCGCGTATGTATGCGGAGTTCGGCTTCGAGCATCGCGCAGTCGAAATGGGTATGCGTCTGGCATGAGCAGGCAAAAACGACTCGCCCTGATCGTCTTCGGTTTATTGCTGTTCTACGCCGGGCTATGGACGGCCTCAGACTGGTGGGAAAGAGCGCTCGCCAAGCCGGACGGGGCCGCGGATATCAGCCCCGACGGCTGCGTGCGTGTCCAGCAGTTCAGACCCCATTGGCTGTTGTTCAATTCCTTTCATCCTCAGTTCCACCCGGACGATCTGCAGGATCGGACGTGGTTCGTCAGTTGGGAGAGCCCGGCGTTTTTTCGTTTGTACGACAATCGCAATGGCCAGTTGCTCGGCGAGAGCGAAATCTATGATCTGGTGGCTTATGGCGGACCACTAATCTGGGGTTATGGCCCTTCAAGCACCGTGTACGTCGGCATGATCCAGATCGGCACCACACCGTCAGACTGCCCGGGCAATCATCAAGGCTAGCTCTCCAATTCGACTACGCTGATCGAGCGCGCTTACTTCCTGCGCTCGTCTGATTGGAGACACCGACATGACTCGCTCTCTGTTGACCGCCCTGAGCCTGCTCGCCCTGAGCTTTGCGGCCCATGCTGACATCACTCCATTTCCTGCGGTGTTCCGGGTTCAAGAGATCCCCGTCGACGGCGCGACAATGCACGTGCGCGTCGGTGGCAAAGGCCCGGCCGTGGTGCTGTTGCATGGCTTCGGCGATACCGGCGACATGTGGGCACCGCTGGCAGCGGATCTGGCGCGTGATCATACGGTGGTGGTGCCCGACCTGCGTGGCATGGGTTTGTCGTCGATCCCTGAAACTGGCTACAACAAGAAGACTCAGGCCGGTGACATTCGCGCGGTCTTGAGCGCCCTGAAAATCGAGCACTCGGTGGTCATCGGCCACGACATCGGCACCATGGTCGCCTTCGCCTATGCCGCCCGCTATCCAGAGCGGACCGAGCGTCTGGTGGTCATGGACGCGCCGGTCCCGGGGATCACGCCGTGGAACGACATCGTGCGCTCGCCGATGCTCTGGCACTTCGACTTCGGCGGCGCTGACATGGAGCGTCTGGTGGCCGGACGCGAGCGCATCTACCTCGACCGTTTCTGGAATGAATTCGCCGGCACCCCGGCGAAAATCGACGAAGACACCCGCCAGCATTACGCCAAACTTTATGCGCGCCCCGGCGCCATGCACGCGGCGTTCGCGCAGTTCCGCAGCATTCGCCAGGACGCGACCGACAACGAACCCGTACTGCAAAAGCGCCTGACCATGCCAGTGCTGGCCGTGGGCGGTGAGAAATCCTTCGGCAACAACGAAGCGATCGTCATGCGCAACGCCGCGGACAAGGTCACTGAAGTGGTGATTCCGGGTGCGGGGCATTGGTTGATGGAGGAAGCGCCGGCGCCGACAATCAAGGCTGTTCGGGACTTTATTTCGATGTGAGGGAATGGCGGTGTTTTTGCTGCGCATGCCAAACGCGAAGAACTCAGCAACTAGTCACGGCCCCGATTCACGCTTAACATACCCGCAACTCGTATTACCGCGGCTGCTGAACCCGGTACTCACGAGGAAACAATCATGCAAAGAACCCGCGCTTGGCGACGTAAACAGGCCCGTAAATGCGGCAATGGCAAAGCGGCCGATCCGCTGAAGTTCAAGCCGGAAAAGAACTGGAAGTTGATATACACCCGTTCTGACAAGCTGGTCAGGGCACGCCAGCTCGGCATGCCCTATCCCATCCGCACCACGCGCCAATTGTTGGATCAAGAGTGACCAATCTCCTGTTCATCTGCAGCCGCAACCAGTGGCGCAGCCCCACGGCGGAAGCCATCTGGCGCCGCTGCCCCGGCTTCGACGCCCGCTCGGCCGCCACCAGCCCCAATGCACGCAAACCGGTCGGCCCGGCGGATATCCGCTGGGCCGATGTCATCTTCGTCATGGAACGCAAACACTTGAATCGCTTGCAGGCCGAATACGCCCGGTTACTTGAGTACAAGCCGATCCACACGCTGGATATTCCGGATGACTATCGCTACATGGATCCTGAGTTGATGAGCATCCTCGAAGACACCGTGACGCCCTACCTCAACACCTAGACTATTGGCTTGAACCACTGCCCTCCGCCACTAATACATCGAGTGAAAAAACATGAATCGTCAGAAAAAACTGCAGCAGTTGTTCAAGGAAAAAGCCAAAAAGGCCAACGCAAAACTGGCCCCGAAAAAGCCTAAATACATCAGCAAGGCCGAGCGCGCGAAACTGGAAGCCGAGGCTAGTTCGGAGTCGGTGGTTTCGTCCGAGAGCTGATTCAGGTATCTGCCCTACAGTTCACAGGGCGCACCGTCCTCGTCGAAGTAGTAGATGTTTTCATGCTTGTAACCCCACTGACCGCCGTGCAAACGGACATGCGGTTCGAACGTGAAACAGGACACCTCACCCAGTTGCCGGTGATTACCCGATTCAATGTAGAGCCTTTGCTCCCGTCGCTCGCAGATGCTGTGACCGACGTTGCCAAGGAAGTCCAGATTCTCGCAACCGATATCGAGAACAGCCTCATTAGCCCACTCATACAAGTCGTTAAACGTGGTTTCAGGACGAACAAATTGCAGCATGTGCGCATGCAAGCGCTGTTGCACCGCGTATCCACCAGTGAACTCCTCACCCACCGGCACCGTTCGACACACTCCATCTTCAACGTAAAACGAACGAGCACAATCACCCCAGATATCGCCTGATCGCGGGCTGAGATCGACGGTTATCAGGTTATATAAGCCGACCTTTTCTTCACTGGGCTGATAATCGCGGCCGGACACTGAAAGCAGGCTACGCGACCCCAAAAGTACGAAGGCCGGGCAATCGTAGTACCAGGTATGCGGGTACCCCGCGTGCGCCAGTCGGTCGGCGGCGAACTTCGCGATAGAGGCTTCTGTAGAGCCTGGGGTGATGTGATCAACGAGTTGGGCGAGAACGGATTTCGCCGCTGCCTGGACGGGTCGATTGCGTGGCGCGGGCATGAACGGAAGCTCCTTTTATGATCGGTTCGATTAAAGCTGATTGAGTATCCGTAACCACTTTCCTCCTTGCCGTCGACCAGCGTTTATTAGCTGACACAGCGTACTCGCTCACTCAAGTACTGCTTTCAGGCTCTGATCTCTGCCAAGTAATTTTTGAGCTTTTCGTACTCGTCAAAAGTCACCTCATAAGTGACGAGGATCTTCTGCCCCGGCAGTGGTTTAAGCGCCAGTAGTCTGTGCAAAAACTGCCACGCCCACACTAATAAAATCAGAAACACCACGTAGACAAGAAGATAAATACTGAAGACAAATATAAGCTGCGAACCATCACCGAAATCCAGAAGCGACGAAAGATAGATCAAAGTGTTGGTAGCGACTATAAACAACAGCATAAAAATCCATAGCAAAAAGTTCCGCACACCAACTGACAGTTTCATATTTTTCATTTTCGGGACCTGAGTAGCTAAACATATAAAAATTCGAAAAATGTGCTCATCGAGCGCATCAAATGCCTGTCGTCACGTAATACCAACCCCCGCCCATCTCAGTGACAATGGCTTTTTCTGCCTCGTCAGGCTGGTATTTCGCGAGCGGTGAATAGACATAAGATGCGTAACAAAGAAAGCAAGAAAGATGGATTTGTGCGAACGACACACGGCCTTGCGCGGACTCAACGCTGAGCCTTATAGGGGCTATTTTTGCTTTTCTCGCCGCCTCCCTGGCTTTGGCAAAAAGCGCCGTGCCTGATTCATCAAACGGCGTTTTCTCGTCGCCGACTCCACAAGTCGAGGCGGTCGAGTTGGCATACTCCGCCGACTCGACACGTACACTCTCGCACCAGTCCTGGTCCTGATAATAAGAAATTCCATATCCGTTAAATGCAGTGACCAGAGTATCCAGCCGAGGCACCATTTCGGGATCCGTTGAATCAGCCGTTGCGTAGAGAACAACTACAATCAAAGCCAGTATTGCGGCGATACCCAACACCAACTTAATCAAAACCCAGGCCAGGTATTGAATCGTGCAGAGCAGAATATGGGCTGTCGATTTCAGGAAACGCATCATGACGACTTAAATACTCCGACCAGCGAAAACAGCACGCAATTCGGTGGTCTCACCGGCGTGAATTCTTTCATCTCGTGGAGGTTCGGGTATGGCGGGAATAAGCACACTTCCATATTCACTCATCAATCATCCTTGTTAGTCCCGGGAGAATCCTGTCCCGGGAGTGCGGCGCAGAGGATACACCATCCGCTCAGTCCCTTTTACACGTCAGCCACGCTCCCCAAAAAAGACTGCTGAAAAACCGGGTCGCCTCGCCAAACCCCGCCTCACGCAACAGCGTTTGAACCGCCGCTTCGGAATGCGGCGGATCCGCACCTTGCAGAATCTTGCCAAGCTTGGCACTCATCTCCTCCGCACTGGCACCCTGCTGCCGCCAGCGCTGCCCCCACGCCGCCAGCAACAACGGTTGGCTGGCGTAGGCGTAATGATTGCCCGCAACGATCAAAGGAGCGCCGGGTTTGAGACGAGCCTGAATGGACCGCAAAATGGCTCGTTTGGGCTCATCGCCATTCAGATGATGCAGCACACCGATCAACGTAGCCGCGTCGAACACCTCATCCGCCGGCAAGTCGTCGACCAGCCCAAGCCGC
Source organism: Pseudomonas sp. Seg1 (assembly GCF_018326005.1). Lineage (NCBI taxonomy): Bacteria > Pseudomonadati > Pseudomonadota > Gammaproteobacteria > Pseudomonadales > Pseudomonadaceae > Pseudomonas > Pseudomonas sp. Seg1. The sequence continues at coordinate 2,915,895 of NZ_AP021903.1, read as the reverse complement.
ACCGTCGTTCTATGTTGCAAACCATGGGCCTGCAAATGCTGCGTCGCGGCGTCCAGCATCGGCTCGGAAGGATCCACCGCCGTGAAGTGCCAGTCCGCCTCCAGCGACGCCATCGCAATGATTTCCTGCGCCGTACCGCCAGCGCCGACCACCAACACGTTTGCCGAGGGCGAGTGGCCGAGTTGGGCGGCCAACATGCACGCCGCGAGATCGTGGCAGGCGTCGTATCCGGCCAGGGCGATGCGGCTTTGTCTGGCGTATTCGTTGGCGCGGGAGGCGTCGAATTTATCGGCAGGTGTCGGGGTGGATGCGTTCAATGGGCGATTCTCCTTGGCTTTGCAGCAAGGTACGCCGAGGGGCGGGATAAGAAAAATGCATTGATTTTATGTGGTGCATTCCCATGAGGAATGCGCAGTTCAAGCACGCCACCATCCGTGCGCCTCTTTCTGCTGAGGCTTACTCGGTCACTGGACGCTTGATGCCGCGAATGGCATTGCGGCAATCCTCCAGCAACTCCTCCCGAAACGGCTCGATGTCCTGCCACTCCATCAGTTGCTTCAACTCTTCAGCCGCGACTCTGAGCGGCTGCCATTGCGCATGATCAAACATGAACCAGTCATCACAGTGAAAAGCCGCTTCCGTCAGACCATTACATTGCTCCCACAGACTTTGCAGTCGCGTTCTGATGTCCATCGGCAACGCACCGGCGCACGCTGTCAGCGTTCTTTCCAGCGGCAGCATCACTTCCGACCATGTCTCACAGGCCGGGCAGTACGGAATCGCCCCCCGCTGCTCTTCCGGCGTCATGGCAAGAAAATGCAGAGCCAGAAGCCCCTCGCACACGGCAAAGACTCGGCCGTACTCATCCTGGCCAAACCACTCCCACATCGTTGCAGAAAAACCCATCACCCGACTCCGGAAAACCGTTCACCCCATGCACCGACCTTGGCGGCGGGAATGCACTTTAACAGCGTGCTTTTGGCAGCGATATTCAGTGCTTGTTTAAGGGATTCCGGGGAACGTTTAAATGACACGCCGCGTTACGCCCAGAAGGCTACAACACCTTGCGTCGTTGCCTACGACTACGCCAGAATCCGCCGGCTTGTGCGCCTGGAGGGCCATCGGTAACTTGATCTCCGTCACTGATTCCCAGTGATCGGGTTTAGTAGCCCGAGGTAAATGAAAGTGCACAAGCGTCGCTGAGACAGGTATCCCTTACCTGCATTTGATGGCGGCTGTGCGTAGGGCGCCCCCGGGCGCGCCGGCTTTCTTCTTTTCCCCGGTCTACTAACCTGCGTACAGCTGCCACCCCCTGTTTAGTAGCTCGGAGCGGCAGCCACAAACAGGAAAAAGAAGAAATGTGCAAAGAAACGCCTGACCCTCCGGAAACCGACCCGGCCTCCCCTTACGAATCACCCGATTCCAAGAAATTCCACGACGCGGCAGAACGCGCCCTCGACCATTACCTCAAGCCAGCGGCGGCGATCATGGCTGCGCCGTATAAACCCAGCACAATGTTTCTGGTTGATCCGGAGGCCGATGCTGAGTCGTTGCTGGCAAATGCCTGCGAATCGTTGGCCTCGGCGAGTGTCATGCTCGGTGATGTTGCCGGGCTTGTGGATGGGCCGATACGCAAGACTTTGCTGGGCATTGCGCAGGTGGTGATGCTTGAGGAGCTGGCGGTGAATCGTGCTTTGGATAAGGTTGATGTAGCTGGATAGTTGCGGTCATTCTGTGGCGACTGGTTTATCCGTCGCCACAGAACAACGCCACGTCTGTGAACTTCGCAAGTGACTGCTTTCGGCCAAAAGCTACCGTTCGAGAAATGCAGCTTCTGACCCATTACAGACATGAAATCAGGGGGCACTGGTATAGACGAGCACAGCTATGACTGCTGCAAACGGAGATAGCAGAATCAGTCCACCGACGACAACTGCCCAGCCCCAGGCAAAACCACTCTCACCCTTGAAACGGCCGCCACTCAGCAAACCCAGCACAAACACGCCGATGCGATGAGCTATCAAATCGATAATGAAGTCCATTGGCCCTTTCTCCTTGCCGGATTTACCTGAAACGCCAAAATGTCCACTATCGGCCAATAGCGGCCGTTCTGGAATGGCAGGAAACGACCGATAACTGCCTTCGATACGCGACTTTCGCCCGCCAGCGGCTCGATTGTAAGAATATGGCGGAGAGCTGCAAAACCGCCTACGCTTATAGAATGATTCCTCGAACGCCTTGCCCATCTGGTGGTATAGAGCCGAGAGATCTGACTTCCTTTGACCGTCCGCTTAATACCCACCCGGACCAACCCGCGCCTATCGCCAGCAACTGCCCCCTGAGTCCGGTCCACACGACCAGCAGTACGGCGCAACGGGTAAAAGCCAGACCCAGTCCCCCCACCTGCCGTTCAAAAGCGACCGATGCCGCAGCACCTCTGGAAACGGGGGCGCTGTTCACGTTCTGCCATGAGGTCAATCCGTATGTATCGGCCGAGCACGATTCCTTACCAGCAGCATCGAGGGTTCAGCCGAACCTTCACTCAGGGGCATTTGAGCCTTGGATTATTCTTTCCCATGGAGGCGTTCGACGGGGACACTCCGAGCATGCTCAACCAGGTCACACTGGCTAAACAAGCCGAGGCGCTGGGCTTCTGCGCGCTCTGGTTTCGCGACGTGCCGCTTCGCGACCCTGGCTTCGGCGATGTCGGCCAAGTCTTCGACCCCTGGGTTTACCTGGGTTATATGGCCGCCCATACCTCGGAGATTGCACTTGGCACCGCCTCCATCGCCATCCCGCTGCACCATCCCCTGCACACGGCCAAGGCGTCAGCCAGCGTCGATCAGTTGAGCACTGGTCGCTTGATTCTGGGGGTTGCTTCGGGAGATCGGCCAGTGGAGTTTTCGGCGTTTGGCGTCGATCCCGAAAAGCGTGGAGAGATCTTTCGAGAACACTACGAGGTGATTCGCTGCGCCCACAGCACCAGTTTTGAGCCCATCCACTGGAGCACTGGTGAAATGCAAGGCGCAGACCTGATTCCGAAACCTACCACCCAATTCATTCCAATGCTCGTGACCGGCAACAGTCGCCAGTCACTGGATTGGATCGCGCGTGAGAGCAACGGATGGATCAACTATCCACGCATTCCGAACATGCAGCGGCTGGTCGTGGAAGATTGGCGACTGGAGGTCACCAGGCAATGTGGCTCTGTGTACAAGCCCTTTACTCAGTCGCTGTACATCGATCTCGATGAGAATCCGTCCACGCCACCCACACGTATCCATTTGGGTTTCAGACTGGGACGTTACCATCTACGGTTTTTGCTGGAGTCGCTTGAGGAAATCGGCGTGGACCACGTCATTCTCAATCTCAAATATGGCAAGCGCCCTGCGGCGGAGGTTATCGAGGAATTGGGTACGCACATCGTTGCGCAGTTCGGAGTGCAGCCGCGTCCGGCAGCGCATTGAACATCGGTCACTGCTACGCCGACGAATGCTCACTTGACGAAACCATAAAGTGTTACGGCGCGGATGACCTCCGGATCTACATCAATGATGGAGATCTTCGCGCCATGAGCGACCGGTGCCCGGCAAGCAATCTACCCTACCCAGCCTAAACCCGTGATGAGCACATTGCCTTGCAGATTCTGTGCGGCTTCCACGCCGTCCATGGACACGATTTGCGCGCATATCCTTTCACTTATACCGAGCGCGCGAGCATGGCATGAATCCTGGACACGGCACTTTAGCCATGACATTTATCTTCAATACAGGTGTTTTGATTGATCACCGCCCGGGACAGCGGCAGGCCCAGGCGATCCTGATTTTCATACAAGACATCGTGAGCCTCCCCGAACTGAATGAAACTTCCTGTTGGATTTGCTTAACCGGGCAGCTTGGCTGCAAGGACGTCAACCTTCTCGATTGATGGCGGTTCGGCAAACAGCTCGGCAGCGTTTGCCATAAGCGCCGCCGCGACCTTGCCCGAAAGATGAGCCTGCCGGCCCGCTTCATCCGGGAATGCGTCAAAGATGCCAAAGGTGGACGGCCCCAAGCGGATTCCAAACCAGGCTGTAGTGGCTGGCTCCTCCTCCACTAACGGAAGGCCGCCCAAAAGAAAGCTTTCTACATCCTTTTCTTTCCCGGGTTTTGCTTCCAGGCGAACGAACAACGCTACTTTGACCATGATGTGGCTCCTGTTGTTACGATGCCGCTGGCGCTATCAGATCGCGATAGCTAAGAGGGGTATCCGAGACTCTTAACTATGGTCGACGATACCAGGATTACAAACCCAAATAGACCAAGGGTAGCGTCGCATGTCGCTCGGACACTGAGAATGACGTAGTAGGCAGCGCGCAAACCGCAGACCAGCCGCGTGATCACTTTTCCCGAGCTGTGGCCTGATAATCAAGACTCAACGATATCTGAAATTCAGGAGAACATAACAGATCATGGTGACTGTCAAGCCGACCAATATGTACTCGACACGCGGTAGAAATATAACTAACCCACCTAAAGAAAACACGATCAAGGTGTTTTGCAGTATGTATTTCCTTATTCGACTCACAGCTATGAAATAGCCATATTGCTTCCCCAGGAAAAACAAGACCATGCCGGTGATCGACATAACCTGGAAATCGCGCATCGCAATGTCATTCAGGATCGCATGCCTAATCAAATTTGCCAGAAGTGCCAGCCCCATAAAAAGAAAAAGGTGCGAGTAGATTAAGGCGTGCCCACTCATACTGCTTTGATGTTTGTTCAATAAGTAAAAACTATCAAAATAGATCCACCAGATACTGCAAATCATGATAAATCCGGTGATGGCCGCCATCACATTATAATAACCCCATTGAATGTTAGACAAGCCTCCGGAAAGGCTAATAATTGACTCCCCCAATAAGATTAGGGTGAGTAGGCCTATGCGCTCAACCAAATGTTCCGTGTGTGCTGGCAACGGTTTTAGTTTAGTCCAGAAAAATACAGGAAACAGAATATCAAGAACAATCCCAATATAAGCAACAAGGTAACGCAAGGGCGGGTCAAAAATAACGGATGAAAGACTAATAACTGCGCTAACTAATAGGGCGAAACCAAGCCTTGAGGAAAGTTCGCCGCGAGAATCGAGTTTACTAATGGATGAAATGTACATAACACTGATGATCGCTCGTATACCAAAATAGCAGGCAATAATAAGCGGGTAGTTCACTTCCAGGTCTTCCCCAATCCGTGCCGATAGCACAATGAGCAGGAGCATTATGAACAATGTTGCCAAACGGTGAAGATTACTGTCTGTATCGAACCTGTTGGAGTAAATCGTGTGACTGGACCAGATCCACCACAACGGTACAAAAAGCAGTAAGAATGTCCATAATTGCTTATGTTCAAAGTGGCCGTCATGAACATGTCCGAGAGTGTGCGTAACCTGGCCTATCGTAACAACGAAAGTCAGGTCAAAAAACAACTCCAACCATGTGGCGTGTCGATTTTCTTCATAATACTTCAAAGATTTCATTAGTTGCCGGCTCCGTATCCACCTCTTTAATGTAAAAGGAAGCTAACGTTGGTTTTTCCTCGGCTCCGATGTGGGTGATGCCAAGCCGATTTGGCTCTCTAGCGATTTCGTCCACGCACTAACAAAAGCTCAATCATCTGACTCATCCCGATGAACTCTGGAACTCCGTCATAGCGAAGCCCGTCAATGTAAAACGCTGGGGTGCCATTCACGCCGCTGCGTACACCGCCATTGAAATCGGCTTGTATTTTGGGAATGTAAGTATCCTCTTGCATTGCAAGATCGAATTCCTCCTTGGGAAGGCCGTGTTTGAGAACGATGGCGCGATACAGCGGCAGGCCCAATCGATCCTGATTTTCGTACAATTCGTCGTGGGCCTCCCAGAAGAATCCTCGACTCCCGGCATACTCAGCGGTGACCGCTGCACCCAATGCATGGGGGTGAGCGGTGGTCAGAGGGAAGTTACGGAACACAAACAGCAAGTCATCGCGAAAATGCTGTTGCAGATTCTTGACCATCCAATAAGCTTCACCGCAATAGGGACATTCATAGTCGCCAAATTCCACCAAGGTGACCTTGGCATGCGCACTTCCCTGGCGATGGTCGTTGGCACTTACCGGGACTTTGAGAGTGGCCATGTAATCACCTGTTAATTTTTGGTTGGCGTGCTTTGTGGCGAATTCACCAGAGCATCCAGCGCATCCAGAATGCCGTCCGCCCCAGGGTTGATTGCCATTGGTGAGACGTAGCTCCAGGCGACCACCCCCTCCTTGTCAATCACGAACAGTGCCCTCTTACAAACTCCGAGCTGGGACTCGTACGCTCCATACTGTCGTGCCACCGCCCCTTTGGGCTCGAAATCGGCCAGCAGGCTGAAGTGGAAATTTCGATCTTTGGCAAAGGCCTGATGACACCAGGCGCTGTCAACCGAGATACCCAATAGCACCGCACCATATTCTCTGAAGGTGGGTAACAACTGGTTGTACAAGGTCAGTTGGTCACCACACACCGAAGTCCAGTCAGCGGGATAAAACGCCAGTATCACGGGATTTCCCTTTAGCTCACGCAGCGACAACTGTTGATCAGGGGTTGCGTGAAGAGTGAAGTCGGGCGCGACAGTGCCGGCCGGCAGCGGACCCTGAACCAGGTCGCCATTGGTTTTTTGTGCATCATCTAACTCTGAAGTATTCATTGCTTGAACCTTGATAGATGGGTGGTTGGGACGTGCTCAGTGGGATACGACGTGCCCGGCGGGATAACTCCATCCACCATCAAGGGGTTCAAAAAAAGACAACGCTGCCTCGATCTCAGCCTGAGCCTGAGTGATTTCGGCAGCGAAACGTTTACGTTCCGCATCAAGGAACACAAGAAGATCCGCCGTGTAATCGCGGAATTGGATTAGGCCAGGTTGGCAGGGGAATGGTCAGATTCGCTCTGGCTCACCAATGACTATAGTCGTTGATGACGCTTGCCGTAGTCGCTGAACGAATTTTCGATACCCTCCAGTGCCAACAACAGTCACGCGCTTAATGCGTCCACGGCCAGGCGTGTTGAGCAGAGCTTGGGTCTAAAGCGCTCAGTTTCCCAAACGCTTCTAGACCCGGCAAAAGATCTGAAGCGCTCAACAGGAACGCTCCAGGACCGAAGTGGCAACTGAAGTGTGGTTCAGGGCAACCGGACTCGTTCGAATCTGAAGATTCGCCTTTTCAAACTTCGGAACAGACAAGATCGGGCGTCAGGGACCGGGACGCGCGAAGGCTTAGGAAAGCTTCGAGGTCAGCATAGGGCATCGGTTTAGCAAAGTAATACCCCTGAAAAACATCGCAGCGACCGCCCTTGAGAAAATCCACTTGAGACTTGGTTTCCACACCTTCGGCGACCACCGTCAGGCTGAGGTGATGGGCCATGGAAATAATGCCTTGGGTGATCGCGGCATCGTGATGGTCGGTAGCGATATCCCGGATGAAAGAACGGTCAATCTTGATTTTGTCGATGGGTAAGCGCTTGAGGTAGCTGAGGCTGGAATAACCGGTGCCGAAATCATCGAGCGCAATGCGTACACCTAGAGCCTTGAGCTGGTGCAACGTGTCGATCGCCTGCTCAACGTTATGCAACAGAAGCGACTCGGTAATCTCCAGTTCCAACTGCCCGGCGCTAAGTTCGTACCTGTTCAGCACTGCCTGTATACACTCGACGAACTGCCCACGCTGGAAATGCATCGGCGAAATATTCACGGCCATCGAGATGCCTGTGATGCCCTGCTCGCCCAGTTGACGCAACTGCGCGCAGGCCGTATCGAGTACCCAAAGGCTCAGCGGGATGATCTGACCACTGTCTTCAGCCACTGTTACAAACACCGCTGGTGAGATAAATCCTTTTACCGGATGCTCCCAGCGCAGCAAGGCTTCGATCCCGACCACCTGCCCCGTGCGTGCGTCTATCTGCGGTTGATAATGCAGCTGGAAGGATTGAGTTTCGATAGCCTTTTGCAAGTCATTGCGCAGGCTCGCGTGCTCGCAAACACGTTGATTGAGCTCGCTGGTGTACCACTGAAAGTTGTTGCGCCCTTGCTGCTTGGCTTTGTACATGGCCATGTCAGCCTGCTGGATCAGTTGCATCGGCTGCTCAATGTGACCATCGCTCAGGGTGATGCCGACACTTGCACTCACATGCAGGTCAATGCCCTGGATGCAGTAGGGTCTGGCAATGCTGGCCATCAAGCGCTCGGCGACTGGCACTGCGTCCTCGTCACGCAGCAGGTCCGGCAGCAGCACAATGAATTCGTCACCGCCCATGCGCACGATGGTATCGCCGGGGCGAACCTGCTCGGTCATGCGTTGCGCCACTTCGATCAGCACCTGATCGCCGAAGTAATGCCCGATCGAATCGTTGATGGATTTGAATCCATCCAGATCAATGCACATTACCGCCAGACGCCGATTACGCCGACGACTGATGTGGCAATCCCGAACAAGTCGCTCTTCAAGCGAAACACGGTTAAGCAAACCGGTCAGCCGGTCATGGCTGGCATTGAAGCTCAATTCGCGTTCGAAATTTTTCTGTGCGCTGATGTCCCGGGCAATGCCGAATACTCCCACAATCTCTCCGTTGACCATGATGGGCAGGTTGGAGATATCCATGGTCAACAGTTGCTCGCTTTCGTCGCGAAGCTGTGCCTCGAAGCGCTGAGGCGATCCGGCACGGGCTGCGCAAAAATGCTGACTGACCCGTTGCAGATCCTCATCGAGTACCAGATGGGAAAAGTGCTGACCAATGAAATTGACGGCCGTCTGCGGTTTCAGCTTCAGGCCCGCAGGATTGACGCTCTGGACGTTGCCGGCCAGATCGAGGGCGAACACCGGGTTGGGGTTATAGGTGAACAATGAACGAAAACGTTGTTCGCTCTCCTCCAATCGCCGACCGTCACGCTCATGACGGATCGCAATGACTGCCAGTTGCGCGGCAAACACCAGCTGTTGAATCTGCACCTCGTCCGGCGCATGGATACTCTTTTGGTACAGGGCAAATGTCCCCAGCACCGTTCCTTCATGGGAGAGCAAAGGGACTGACCAGCAGGAACGCAGGTCATGCCCCAGCGCCAGGCTGCGGAAACGTTCCCAGTTCGGGTCCCGTGCGATGTCTTCGGTGACTACAAGCTCGCGCCGGAACGCTGCTGTGCCGCAGGTCCCTTCCTGCGGACCAATGGCCATTCCATCTATCGCCTCGCTGTACTCGGCCGGCAGGCCTGGTGCCGCGCCGTTGAGTAAGTGCTTGCCCTCTGCATCCGCCAGCAGGATAGAGCAGTAGGTTTCGGGAGTCTGTGTGTCGAGCATCTGGCAGATGGCGCAGAGTACATCGCCCAGATGCTGATCGGTCGCGATCATGCCGAGAATGTCACGTTGCGATTGGGGGAAGGTCTTGCTCTGAAAGCTTGGACGAGTATTCATGGTGATTCCTGAAGACTCTCGATTCGTCCGGTCTTCAGAGAGCCAGAAACAGTAGCGGGCCGATCACTGTCCACTTGTGCGTCGGATATACACTCTATAGAGCGTCGCCCCGTTAAAAACAGACTCAGATCTAACAAAAAAAGCAGGATCACATTGTTGCCGTCTGGCTGACTTCGCTGTCTCGACTTTTGGAAATCCGCCCTTTTACGGACGTTCACGACACCGCAGGTGGCCAGATCGAACGCTGCGATTTTCAAGCCTGATTGTTCACCCGTGGCTACGGCGTGGGCGATGCCAAGACGACGCCGCACCCTAGCGATTTCGTCCGTGCCCTACAGACCGCTCTACTGGAGTCCCGTCATACTGCCTATGGCCGAAAGCAGTCATTTGTGGACGGCAGCTATCGGCCAAAAGCGGACATCCATGTGTCTAAAGTTGTCGCAAGGATAAGCGCCGAGTTGCAGCGGCTTGCTAAGCTTTGCCCGATCGTCTACCAAAGTGAAACTCTCGGTCATGATGGTATAAGAGCACCCACGCCTCTGATTCTGGAAATACAACTAGATCATCCGAGGACGGATAGCAGAACTCCGGCCAGAAAGATATGAACACCTCCCATGTTGTGCGCAAGGCTGTCTCTGCATCCCAAGAAAGTGATACCGGCTGCTCTAGATGTGGCTGGAGTTGTTTCAGCCAATTGGAGCAAACCTCCGACGCGGCCTCTTCTGCGTTGGATATTTCAGGACGTAACTCGATGCTCAAGCTGTGATTGCCCAAAAACTTTAGCGCTCGATTGTGCAGCTCCCTCGCCTCCTCAGGCAGCACTACCTGCATCTGCACGAGGATTTCCTCTGGCAACACCGCATACGCTGGGTCGATCCAGCGCCACGCTAGTTTATGATCCTGGATACGCATTAACTGAGCACCTAACTATAGGGTGGTAACACAAGTGAAATTTATCAGCAGTGTGTTCTTGGTTATTAGTTAAGCACTTTCGTTCATAGGCGTCTGCTTCTGGCCGAAAGCAGCCCCATTCCCTGCTAATCTCCCCCTCATGAAAACCGCCATCATCTCCGACACCCACGGCCTCCTCCGCCCCGAAGCCCTTACCTTCCTCCAAGGCGTCGACCTCATCATCCACGCCGGCGACATCGGCAGCGCAGAAATCCTCGACCAACTAGCCGAAATCGCCCCACTCCACGCCGTACGCGGCAACAACGACATCAACCTCCCCTGGGCCGCCGCCCTCCCCGACCACCTCACCTTCAACCTCAACGGCTGGCAAACCCTCCTCACCCACGACATCGCCGACGTCCCCACCGACCTCGACCCCACCATCAAACTCATCATCACCGGCCATTCCCACAAGCCCTTGATCGAATGGCGCGGCAATCGCCTGTACCTCAACCCCGGCAGCGCCGGTCGCCGTCGTTTCAAACTGCCGGTCACGCTGGCCCTGCTCGACGTCACTCCAGACGCCTTGCAACCCGAGCTGATCCACCTGCTCCCCTGAAACTTTTCCTCGAACCGTGCCCTGATCACCTACCCTCATAGACTGTGTGATCAATTCGGGTCCGTCCTTTCCATGCGCAACACATTGAACTCGCTGTTTTTTATCGCACTCACCCTGCTCATCCCTGGCGGTTCTTCACCGTGGGCGGCGGATCTGCCCGCGCCTTCCGAGACCGCAGCCGCGCCGTTGCCGGTGATCAATCAAAGTGACTTGCAGGCCCTGCAACAGCGGCTCGATGGGCTGAAGCAGCAGATTTCGTCGGCGAACAATTACAACCAGCTCGAAGGGCCGCAGGATCGGGTGCAGGCGTTCATTCTGGATGTCGATCGGTTGTCGGCGTCGTTGTTGCCGCAGCAGGCGCAACTGGCGGTGCAGTTGGGGGTGTTGGGGGCGGCGCCGGATACGGGGGTGGCGTCGGAGCAAGCGGATATCATCGCGCAGCGGGCGTCGCTGGCGGAGCAGAAGAACAAGGTCGATGCGACGCTGAAGAACCTGGCGGCGTTGAAGCAGAGTGCGGCGGATCTGATCACGCAGATTGCCGGGATCCGACGCACGTTGCTGGAGAGTGAGCTGACGCTGGGCACTGGCACGGTGTTGAGTCCGGATTTCTGGGCGCCGCTGGTGAATCCTCGGGATGACGATCGGCAGCGTTTGCGTTTTTTTGTTGGCCAGGTGGGCGATACATGGGCCACGGTGTGGGCGCCGGGGCAGCGGTTTTACACAACGGTGCTGGTGTTGCTGGCACTGCTGATCTGGACAGTCGGGCGCAGGCTGGCTGATCGGGGGCTGACGTGGTTGTGTATTCATCGCATGCCGGAGGGGCGTGTGCGACGCAGTGCGTTGGCGTTTGCTTCGGCGCTGGCGACCATCGTCACCACGGGGATTGCCCTGCAAATTCTGTTTTACGCTTGCACCCGGCACGCGCCTTTGCCGCCGGTGCTGGAGACGTTTTCCGAGGAGTTTGCCAAGGTTGTCTATGCCTGCGTGCTGATCACCGGGCTGAGCCGCGCGCTGTTGTCGACCAGGCACCCGTCATGGCGGCTGCCGGCGATTGCCGATCCTGTGGCGCTGGCGTTGAAGCCCTACCCGCGCATTCTTTCCGGCACCTTGCTGGTGCTGGTGACGTTGGTCCAGGTCAGCAACGCCACCGGCATGAGCAGCCAGATCGTGATTGCCGGACGGGGCGTGATTGCGATGGTGGTGATGGTCATCGTCGTGACGATGCTGCTGCGCGTGAGCAAAGTGCGCAAAGGCTTGCTTGCCGCCAATGATCCGCAGGCGACGGGCAACACCTTTGCCGGGGTGATCTACACCGCTGTCAGTCTGGCGATGTTTGTCTCGGCCGTTGCCCTGCTCACCGGTTACGTGTCGCTGGCGCGGTTCATCACCTATGAAGTGGTGTGGGCTTATATCGTGCTGTCGGGTTTTTACTTGCTGATTCAGGTCATCAAGGACGGCTGCGAGTACGTGTTCTCGCCCAAGCATTCAAGCGGCAAGGCGCTCAAGCAGTTGCTGGGCATTGGCGATCGACGGCTGGATCAGATTTCGATTCTGCTCTCCGGGGTCAGCCGCGCCGGGCTGTTACTGCTAGCAGTCATCGCGCTGTTTGTTGGCGGCATCGGCACGACGCTGGGGCAGTTGTTCCACAACATCATGGCGATCCTCGGTGGTGCTGGATTGCGCAAGTTGAACATCGTGCCCGGGCATTTGCTCAACGCGGTTTTGGCACTGTTGATCGGCATCTACTTGATCCGTGCCTTGAGCCGTTGGCTGGACAACGAATTCCTGCCCAAGACTGATATGGACCCGGGCATGTGCGCGTCGTTGAGCACGCTGTTTTCCAATATCGGTTATGCGCTGGTGATCCTGCTGACGCTGTCGTCGCTGGGGGTGCAGTGGACCAATCTGGCGTGGATCGTCAGTGCGCTGTCGGTGGGCATCGGCTTCGGTTTGCAGGAGATCGTGAAGAACTTCGTTTCAGGCCTGATCCTGCTGACCGAGCGCCCGGTGAAGGTGGGGGATCTGATCAGCATCAGTGGGGTTGAGGGCGATATTCGCCGGATCAACGTGCGAGCCACGGAGATTCAATTGAGCGACCGTTCGATTGTGATCGTGCCCAATTCGCAACTGATCTCGCAGAACCTGCGCAACGTTACCCTGGGTGGCAGTGCTCAGGGTGTGGCGTCGCTGGAGCTGATGTTTCCGCTGGATATCGATCCCGAGCAAGTCAAGGAACTGCTGCTAAGCACTTACCGGGAGAACGAAAGCATCCTCGACAAACCGGCGGCGTTCGTGCGTTTCAGCAAGTTGTCGCCGGAGGGCATTACGCTGACGATCACGGGGTATGTGGGCAGCCCGAGGATTGTCGGGGTGACCAAGAGTGATTTGTTGTTCGAGATTCTCAAGCGATTGGGGGCGGCGGGGATTGAGTTGGCGAAGCAGCCCCAAGGCTGATGTTGCACTAACAAACATTCTTTGCTTGGGCCGTTAGGGAGTGCGAATTCCTAACGGCTACTGCAAAACTGGTCCTGACTGCCGAGATAACCGCACAGCCTTGATCGTGGCCCCGGCTGAGAAAGATTGACCGACTTCGCAACGGCCTCGTTGAAGCATTGAACATCTTTACCGTTATACCCGCTGATCACACCAATAATCTCAAGTTTATCGCCAGTCTTGCGAGGACTTCCTTGAAAGACTGGACCGCCACTATCTCCAAAACAACTGGTACTCCCGGGTTGCCTATTGGAAAGGCTAAAATTCCAGCGTATTGGCTCATCTGGATTGAAGTTCGGAAGTGTCTGCCGCCCAATGAAAAACTCTCCCTTGGACATTTCGACTGGAAACGATGTGCGCCCATAACCTGCGATAGTAACGACAAGATCGTCTTGTCTCTGCGCAAGCTTGAGAACGGGTACAGGTTCCAATCCTTGACTATTGGGGACAGAGACTCTCAAAAGTGCGAAATCATAGTCCGAATCTCCACAGACCGGCATGCAGTCACCTAGCGCCTCCGACGGAACAAAAGGAGTGGCGACTAACGGTGTAATTTTATTCTTCGCGGTCGCTACAGTAATTTGCTCAGTTGGTACAATAGCGGTTCGATTCTCATTTAGTACACAGTGAGCAGCCGTCAATACAACACCCTCGCCAATTAACGTTCCCGTACACACGACAACCTTATTTACAGACACCGGAATGACCGTTCTAAAGAGATCGGCAGACCACGGATCATTTTCGATGCAGGGAACAAAGACGCCTTTTATCTTGGAAAGCTTCCCTGATGGGCAAATTGGACGGTAAAGCAATTTTCTTTCTGATAGCACGGCGGCAATTTTTTCGGAGATACCCTCTGGAATCTTGAACGCACTGAATTCTCGACTGGCAAGGGCTGGCGCTGCTTCCTTCACTTTTGTCGCGGTTGTTTTATCAACGTATACCATTCCGTAGGAAAGTCCCTGGATCTTGGCTCGTGCAAGGATGTCAGATCTGTAATTTTCAAGTTCCGCCTGAGTGGCACGAGATAAAAATTCAGAGTAACTTTCGTCGCCTATCGCTTTGCTGGCTGCGCCCTCTATAAACTTTGGGGATAACTGAGCGGAATTTTCGATAATTTTCTTGTCGACCTCAGTCACGACGCCAGCCTTAAAGGCATTATCCAAAAGAAGCTGCCCGACTGAGTTTTTTTGCGGCAAATCTTCAAATGAACGCGACTCAGCACTATAGGCAGCGTGTGAATAGACCAATGCGAGAGCTGCCAGTAGAGCGGTACTTGACCTGATCATGGCACCATCAACTCATTCAGCTTTTGCTGGGCTTCTACGTTCTCGGCTCTTGCTTTCAAGATCTCCGTATCAGCTTTTATGCTATTCAGCGGTGCTGCTGCTTCGGCCGCTGACTCCGCATCTTTCACTGCGGCTTTCTGGCCTTTTAACTTTTGTATCGAATCTGCCGATTCCGACAGAAACGCAGTAGCTTTATCTACCCTGCTCTCTTCACCATAGGTGACCGAACTGGGAACGCCTCCCTCGGAAAACGTGAGAGACAAGTTATTCTTCGCAAACGGCCCGTTTTTCAACGGTATAACGGCATACCTGCCAAGCTGAGACAATTGGACATCTGTTTCAAAAAGTACTTTTCTGTCTGCCGATGAACAGTCGCCCGCACAAATAGCTAATTTCACCGGCAAAGCAGTGCGATAAGTAACACCTTTCGTGGCCTCCGCAGGCTTATTAGGGTTTTCGACGTTTGCGGTATAACCTACTATCTCGGCCCCGGTAGTGACTGTTCGTGTATAGAGTTTCCCACCACCCGCGCCAATTTGTGCAGGATCCACAAACCAGTTCATAAAAGAGTCTTTATCGAATGGGAAGATAACTCTGAGATTTTTTTCTGATGGGTCGAAATTAAAACTGCTGACAATTTTAAGATTCTCTCTCGCAGACGTTATTATTGCTGCCTGCAGCGCCCGCCCTTTATCGTCCAGCTTTGAGTCCTGCAAGGACAATCTCGCTTTTCGAATAGCTCTTAACGATGCATAAATGTCATCTCGACATAACGACTTCGGGGCTGCTTGCGCTGTAAAGATCCCACTGTTGATTTTAGCGATGGTCACCGCTGTACCTACCAGATTCTTCAATACTTGCGCCGTTTTATCTTCAGCAGTGACCCCTACATTCTGCAGTGTCTGATTGGGATAGAGGCCCACGGTGACCGTTGTGGTTTTCAATCCAGATGTCAGCGTATCGAGCGGTATGGAGAAATGCTGTTCTCGATCTGCATAAGTGTTTTCTGTAACTGTTACGCTTTGAGAAATGATTAGCTGCGCATTCTTTTCATCAGAGGTTTTTCCCGCCAGATTCGGGCAGCTTTGTAATTCGTAGGTGGCCGAAATTTTATAGGCTTGTCGCGGAAGATAATAAGAAAAGCCAGGTTTCGAGGGTTCCATCCCCTGAGGAACACGCTCGGAATCAAGATAAGTAGTACATCCGGCAATGATCGACGAACCTGTAAATAACGCAACCAATCGAAGCATCTTCGTTCTCCCTTTTACAACGAGTTGATGTCCTATCCAACAACACATAGCACAATGATGGCACTGTTTTTTATTTTGTCCAATTAATGACCGTATGCCCGGCGTATCACCTTGAAGTAAAAGTCAGCCTTTAATTGGCACAGAAGTCATAATTATTTTTATACCGCCACTGATAATCGATGATTTCATCAATAGCAGCTGTCCTCCTACCTTCTCGCCATCTTCCACTCCTGCGAGAAGCCCACATGCCCTTTGTCATTTACATCTTCACCCTTAGCGCTTTCGCCCTGGGTCTGGCCGAATTCGTGCCGATTGGTCTGACCGACGTCATGGCCCGCAGTCTCGGCGTCGACGTCGAAGCCACCGGGGCGACCGTCACGGCATATGCCTTGGGCGCCACGCTGTCCGCGCCGCTGTTCAGTGCATTGACCGCCCGTTGGTCACGCAAGAACGTGATGCTCGCCACGGCGCTGGTGTTCAGCGTCGGCAGCCTGGCGGCGGCGTTTTCGACGACGTTGACGCTGATGCTGGTCGCGCGGTTTGTCGCTGGCATGGGGCATGGTCTGTTTCTGGCAGTGGCTTCGAGTACGGCGGCGCGGTTGGCCGGTCCCGGTCGGGCCGGCAGTGCGGTTGCGGTGGTGTTCGGTGGTTTTACCTTGGCCATGGCGATTGGTGTGCCGATCAGCACCTATCTCGGCGGTGTGATGTCGTGGCGTCTGGTGTTGGCGGCGATTGCGGTGTTCGGTGCGATTGGCTTCTTCGGTTTGCTCTTCGGCATGCGTGATCCGCTGCCAACAGCTGCCGACAGCGGCTCGGCGTTGCACAGTCTCAAGGCGTTGCTCAACGGCAAGTTGTTGGCCGGCGCACTGGTGACGGTGCTGGGTTATGCCGGTTCCTTCGTCGCCTACACCTACATCGCACCGGTGCTTACCGAGGTCACTGGCACCACCGCCGCCACGGTCGGCGTGTTCATGTTGTTGTACGGCGTGATGGCGGCTATCGGCAATGTGTTGGGCGGTAAATTGACGGATGCCTGGGGTGTCGACCGCGCCAGTGCTGCGTTGATCGCCGGCATCGTGCTGGTGACGGCGGGCATGTGGGCGTTCTCAGGTTCAGCGTTGATGATGGGTGTGCTGGTCGCCCTGCTGGGTATGTTCAGCTTCGCTGCGGTGCCGGCGTTGCAGGCGCGCTTGATCGGCGTTGCCGAGCGTCATGCGCCGCATGCTCATGGGGTCGCGGCGGGGTTGAACATTGCCGGATTCAATTCCGGGATCGCGCTGGGGTCAGTACTGGGCGCCGTCACGATCAGTCAGTTTGGTCTGAGCTTCGTCGGGCTCACCGGTGCAGCTGTTTCGGCGCTGGGCTTGTTGCTGGTGCTGAGTCAGATGTCGGCCACATCAAACTATCGGGCGGCTGAGAACCTGTAAGGCCTCGATAGGCGGAACGCCGTAATGGCGTTCCGTTCCGGCAGGCACAGTGGTAAAAGCAACCTTCACTCCTTCGGGCGCCGGAGCACCATGAGCCACCTCACCCACTTGCGAACCTTCCTCGAAGCCTACCGCGCCAAGTCGTTTTCCAGGGCAGCGGAACACCTGGGCATCACCCAACCGGCAGCATCAATGCACATCCAAGCGGTGGAAGCGCTGGTCGGCAAACCGCTGTTCCAGCGCTTGCCACGTGGTGTCGAGCCGACTGAAGCCGGCGATGAACTGGCACGCTCGGTGGCGCCGTTTCTCGACGGACTGGAAAGCAAGATTGCCTCGCTACGCCCGGGCCTGATCAAGGGCGGCACGGTGCATCTGGTCGGCCCTTCGGACTTCATCCACGCGCAAGTCGCTGCTCGCCTCGCGCCGTTGATGAACGAAGGCTTCACCCTGCGCTTTCACACGGGCACTAAAAAGCGCATCTATGAAATGCTCGAATCGAAGCAGATCGACTTTGCGATCACCGCGTCCATGCCCGACGAACACTCCCATGGCTACGCGCATCTGCTCACCGAACGCATGTTGCTGGTGTACGCGCCGAGTCTGCTGGAACGCCTCGGGCAACAGCCGACCGCAGAGCAACTCAAGCAAGTGCCGCTGATTGCTTTTGACGAGGATCTGGCGCTGGTACGGCCGTTGTGGACGACGAAGTTTCAGGTCGCGCCGCAACTGCAAGCCGCGTTGACCATCCCCGATCTGCGGATCATCAAGGACCTGCTGCTCGGCGGTCACGGCTGGAGTGTCCTGCCGGATTACCAGTGCGCCGACGCCATCGCTGACGGTCGGCTGATATCGCCGACGTTGCCCAACGAAGCGCCGGTCAACGCGCTGTATCTGGTGTGGCGCAAAAGCGTGATCAAGAGCCCGAGCCTGTTGTACGTGCGCGATTTCCTGCTCAACGCCTTCCACTGACCTCAGGCCGGCGCCCAGCGCCGATGCAGCCAGCGCGCCAACGCATCAAGGGCAAAACCCAGCACACCGATCAGCAGCACCATCGCCATCAACTCCGAGTACGCCAGGCGATCACGCGTATCGAGAATGAAGTAGCCCAGCCCCGCGCTGACCCCGAGCATTTCGCACGGCACCAGGACGATCCACAAGATGCCGATGGACAGCCGCACGCCGGTCAGCACGTGGCCGAGCACTCCGGGCAGAATCACTTTGCGCAGCGTTTCCCAGCGCGTGGCGCTGAGGCTGCGGCTCAATTGCAGCCAGCGCGGATCGAGTTGGCGCACGCCGGCGACGGTGTTGAGCAGGATCGGCCACACCGCGGCGAAGGTCAGCAGAAAGTAGATCGGCTGATCACCGACGCCCATCAGCATCACCACCACCGGCATCCACGACAGCGGCGAAATCATCCGCAGAAACTGAAACGCTGGCGTGGTCGCTGCTTCCAGAGGGCGGTAACTGCCGATCATCAGGCCCAACGGCACGCCGATCAGCAACGCCAGTAGCAGGCCGACCAGAATCCGTTTCAGGCTGACCAGCACGTGCTCGTACAGCTCCGGACGCAGCAGCAGTTCGCCGAGGCTTGCGAGCGTTGCTTCGGGCGAAAAGCGCTGCGCCAGACTGTCGCTGCCGCCGAACACGTGCACGCCCAGCCACCACAGCAGCAACAGGCACAACAGCCCGGCCACGCCCAGCACACCGTGGAGTGTCGATGAAGTTTGCGTGCGCATCAGAGGCTGAACTCCTCGCTGCGTTCGAAGCTGTCCGGCAGGCCGAAGGTCTGCATGCCGCCGACAGCGGCAATGGCATTGCGCACGAAGCGGTCGTCGACCAGATCGCGCGCGGTGTGCTGCGGATCGAGGTTGGCGAGGAAGCCCTTGTCGCCTTCGATCAGGGTGTCCTTGAGGCGTTTGACCAGTTCTTCGGTGTAGCTGGGGAACGGGTACGGCTGGAAGTCGATGCGCTGCTCGTCCCAATGGCTGTGCTGGATCGCGCCGCTGGCCAGGTATTGTTCGCGGTCGCTGACGGCGGGCGACAGCACCCGGTCGAGCACCGGTTGCGCGTGCGGCGTGTAGCGGTTGCTGCCGTCCTTGGACAGCAACTTGGCGGCCTCGGCGCGGTTGTCGCGGTTGTCGCGGGTCCATACCTGCGCCTTGACGATGGCGTTGACGACTTTTTGCGACCACTCGGGGCGGTTGTTCAGATCCTGCTCGTGCATGAACACCACGCAGCAGGCGTGATTGCGCCAGACGTCGCCGGTAAAGCGTTGCACGCGGCCGACCTTGAGGTCTTCGGCCAAGGCGTTGAAAGGCTCGGCGACGATGTAACCGGCAATGCGTTTGCTCGCCAGCGCGGGCGGCATGTCCGACGGTGGCAACACCAGCAGATTGACTTCGTTTGGCGCCAGCGCAGCACTGTTGGACTTGCTCACCGGCACCAGTCCGTTGTCGCGAAACAGCTGCTGCACCACCACGTTATGAATCGAATACCAGAACGGAATCGCCACCGATTGCCCGCCCAATTGCTTGACCTCGGTGATGCCCGGCGCCACGGTCAGGCCGGAGCCGCCGACGTGGTTCCAGGCAACGACCTTGGCCGGGACTTTACTGCCGTAACGCGCCCACACGGTCATCGGCGACAGCAAGTGAATCACGTTGACCTGCCCGGAAATGAACGCCTCGACCATCTGCGCCCAACTGCGCAGGAGCACCGGGCGCTCGGCCTGAATACCCTCGGCCTCGAACAAGCCGTTATTGTGCGCGACCAGTAACGGCGTGGCGTCGGTGATCGGCAAATAACCGATGCGCACCGGGGCATTTGGCTCGGACGCGGCGCGGGCGTTCAAGCTGTTGAGCAGCGGCAACGCGCCGCCAGCGGTCAGCAGCGCGCTGAGTTTGAGGAAGTCACGACGTGTGTGAGTGAAGTCGTCCAGGCACATGGTCAATCTCCGACGTTGCGGGCAAAGGATGGGTGTGAGGATTGCGGCTCGCCCGCCGAAGGGTTTTGAGGATGTCGATGCGCAGCGCGCCCAGTTCTTCAACCAACTCGGCGCGTGGCTGAGGCAGGTCGATACGCCACTCGCCGAGGATGTGCGCCGGGCTGTCACCCAGTAGCAGAATCCGCTCGGAGAGCAGCAGGGCTTCGTCGATGTCGTGGGTGATCAACACGGCAGCGGTTTGATGGTCAGCGATCAATTGCAGCAGCAGTTGTTGCATGTCGGCACGGGTGATTTCGTCGAGCGCACCGAAGGGTTCGTCGAGCAACAGCACTTGCGGCTGACGCGCCAGACAACGGGCCAGCGCGGTGCGCTGGGCCATGCCGCCGGAGAGTTGCGCGGGATGTTGCTGACGAGCGTGTTCGAGGCCGACGGCGGCAATCGCATGATCGATGCGCGCCTTGCGTTGCTCCGCGCTCAAGTGCGGTTGGCGGGCGAAGTCGAGGCCGAACGCGACGTTCTTTTCCAGCGTCAGCCACGGCAACAGGCTCGGGTCCTGAAACGCCACCGCGACTCGCGGATGTGCGCCGGTCAACAGTTCGCCGAGCAGGCTCACGCGGCCCTGCTGCGGTTGTTGCAAACCAGCCAGTACGCGCAACAGGCTCGATTTGCCGACGCCGCTCGGGCCGAGAATGGTCACCACTTCACCGGGCTGCAATTGCAGGTCGAATTGTTCCAGCACGGTGTGCCAGCCCTGCTCCCGTGGGTAGCCGAGGCTGATGCCTTGCGCGTGCAGCAGCGGCGCACTCATGCCGCCGCTTCCCGTTTTTGTCGCTGCAGTTCGGCGCGCAATTGCACCAGGCTCGGCGTGACAATCGGCACGAATGCCGACTCGCGCCAGCGCCGGGCAAAACCACTGCCGTGTTCGGTGAGATAGGCCTTGCCACCGCTGGCCTGCAATTCCAGTTGCACGGCGTTCGCGGCGGCTTCGGCCAAGGCGATACGGATCTGGAACAAGGCTGCCGGTTGCGTCAGGAAACGCCCGTCGTGCAGGCCTTTTTTCAGCTCATCGACGCTGTGCGCCAACTGCTCGCGTTGCTCCTGCAACGGTTCCAGCAAGATCGAGCGGCCGTCCTGCAAATGCCCTTCGACTTCCGCCAGCGCACGTCGCGCCAGACCGATGGCCATGCCGCATTGCAAACCGAGAAAGGCTGGCCGCACCGCTGGCAGAAACTTGCGCGCATCGTCATGCAGCAGCCATTCACGACCGACCGCCACCCGGGAAAATTCGATCGCGGCGGTGTTGCTCGACTGCAGGCCCATCAGTTGCAGATCGGCAGAACGTTGCACGCCGGCCACACCATCGGGGATCGCCAGCACGAACGGCGAACCGCCCTCCCCGTGCTCGATGGCGGCGGCCACGACAAAACCGCTTTTGCGCAGATTGGTCACCCAGTGCAGGCGCCCGTGCAAAGTCCAGCCGTCAGTCTCGGTGGCGGCACGCACTTGCAGCGCTTCGATGCCGGAGAGGAATTTCATTGCGTTGGACAAACCCGTGGCGCCGGCCAGTTCGCCGCTGAGCAGCGACGGCAGGAGTTTTTCTCTTAACGCGACATTAGGGCTTTGCAGCAGATATTCGATAAAGGCGCGCTGGCCCCAAAACACAAACGCAGCCGCCAGCGAATGACTGGCAACGGCGGCCAGCACTTCCACGGCGTCGGCCACATGGCCACCGCTGCCCCCGAGTTCGGGGCTGATGCCGACGCGCAATACCTCGGCCTGCGCCAGTTGCGTGAGCACGTGTTGCGGGTCACCGTCGCCTGCATCCAGTGCCTGGGCGTTGTTGTCCAGCCATTGCATCAATGCCGGATTGAGCATGTCGTTTCTCCTTTTACGCAGCAGCCTCAACCATAGACGACGCTGCCTGAATCAATGAGCCGATTACGCCCGATACGCTGCCAGCTCCGGGTTGAGCGGCGTATCGGCGAACACGTTGGCGAAGTTGCACAGGGTCGCCAGACTCACGCCAAGAATCACTTCCAGCGCGTTGCCCTCGGTGTAACCCGCAGCCTTGAAAGTGTTATAGGTCTGGTCGCTGACCTTGCCGCGAGTGGCAATGACTTCGCGGGCAAACGCCGCCAGGGTTTCGAGTTTTTCCACGGGCACGGTGGCTTTCTCGCGCAGTGCACTGACCACTTCCGCCGGCAGTTTTGCCTTATTCAGCGCGACGGCGGTATGACCTGCGACACAGAAATCGCAACCGTGATTGGTTGCAGCAATCAGTTGCACCACTTCGCGCTCGGCGAGACTGAGTTCGGCTTTGCCATTGAGCGCCGATACCGTAACGTACGTCTCCAGCGCGGCCGGGGCGTTGGCCAGCACCGCCAGCAGATTGGGGATGAATCCAGAGTTCTTTTGCGCGTTTTCGAGGAATGGCCGGGCTGCTTCGGGTGCGCTTTGCAGGGTGTGTAGAGTGACGCGTGACATGGTGAGGACTCCTGCTGATGAGTGTCCGGCCAGTCTGTTGGTTATAAAAATTCCGATCCATATTCATAAGTAGCGATTACTTGCTCCTGAGTGTTTCCATTAGATGATTTCGTCCAGCCCACTGGTTGATTGGTTATTAGAAAGCCTCGAACTCGATGCGAGTCTGTTTCACGTCGGCCGCTATTGCGGTGGCTGGCATGCCAGCACTCATGGCCTGGCGCGGGCCAGCTTTCATCTGGTCGTGCAGGGGCATTGCTGGTTGCATATCGACGGGCATGAACCGGCGCTGCGGCTGAATGCCGGGGATGCAGTGTTCCTGTTGCGCGATCTCGATTATCGCCTGTCCAGCGCTGAAGACTCGCGGCTGGCGCAGACGCTGCCGCGCATGGCGATGACCGCGCTGGATCGTGCGGCCGAGGATGGTGTGGGCCTGGTCTGTGGCTTCTTTCATTTCAAGTCCGGGTTGTCGTCGCTGATCATCGAAGGTTTGCCGGACTGGATCATTCTGCGCGCCGGAGATCCTTCCTCTAGCGCGGCCCGAGCCTTGTTCGAATTGATTCTGGAGGAATGCGAACGCTTGCCGGCGCCCTCCTCGACGCTGCTTGAACGCCTGAGCCATCTGCTGTTTCTTTATGTCCTGCGCCAGCAGATGGCTGACAACCAGCACCTCGGCGGATTGGTCGCACTGGCGCGTAACCCGCAATTCGCGCCGCTGCTCGATCAACTGATCGAACAGCCACAGTTGCCGTGGTCGCTGGAAAGCATGGCGGCGTGCATCGGCGTTTCGCGCTCGGCGTTCTTCAAACGCTTCAATGAACTGGCCGGGCAGTCGCCGGGGCAAGTGTTGCTGGCCCTGCGCATGCGCCACGCTTGCCAGTTATTGCGGGCCAATCACACGGTCGAGCAGGTGTGTGCGGCGGTCGGCTATCAATCGATTGCGGCGTTTACCCGGGCATTTGCCAAGTCGGTGGGCGTGCAGCCGGGGGCTTATCGCAAGCAACATGAGGGGGCCTGACGGGCTGCCTTCACAAAGAACCAAAACGAATTAACAAATACAAAATCAGTATTTATCGTTATAAAAATATTGGCGTACGCTCACTTTCATCCCGTCATTGATCACAGTGAAGTGCGCCATGAATCCAACTGCCAACCTGATCGACTTCGCCGCTTACCGTAAACGCCGCCAGGCCCAGAAGCTTGCGCGGGCGATGTGGGAAATGTATGCGCGCAATGCCGGTTATCAGGCGTTTCAGTGGGTGCAGGCTGCGCATTCCAACGAGCCGCGCCAAGCGTGAACGCCCGTGACCCCTCGCGTTTTCTGGCGAGCGCGGATGAGCCTGTGCTGGATCTGAACAACCTCGAATCACTGGAAGAAGACCCGATCTGCGAACGGGTCGCACAGAATCTGCAGCGTCTGCGCAGCAAGCGTCATTTGTCGCTGGATGGGCTGGCGCGCCAGTGCGGTGTGAGCCGGGCGATGTTGGCGCAGATCGAGTCCGGGCGCAGCGTGCCGTCGATCAAGGTGCTGTGCAAAATCGCCAAGGGTTTGAAGGTGTCGGTGGCGGCGTTTCTCGAGCACCGGGCGTTTGAAGGTGTGGCAGTGTTGTCGGCGAGCCAGAGCAAACGGCTGGTCAGTGCCAGCGGTGCATTTGTCAGTCGGGCCTTGTTTCCGTTCGACGTGGCGCGTCAGTCCGAGTTTTACGAATTGCGCCTGAGCCCGCTGGGTGAAGACCAATCCGAGGGCCACGGCCCGGGCGTGCAGGAAAACCTGGTGGTGGCTCAAGGCGTGCTGGAGATCAGCGTCAACGACGAGCGCTACCTGCTCTCGACTGGCGACTCGATCCTGTTCTACGCCGACCAGCCCCACCGCTACCGCAACCCGGCCGACAGCGAAGCCGTCGCCTACCTGGTCGTCACCTACCCCGAACGCCTCGACTGATCCTTACCTCTCTTTGCTTTAACACAATCCCCTGTGGGAGCTGGCTTGCCAGCGATGACGTCGGCACATCCAGCATTTAAATCGACTGATCCACCGCTATCGCTGGCAAGCCAGCTCCCACAGAGGTTTGCAGTGGTCTATGGAATGCAAAAGCCCCCGGGCCTTGAGGCCTCGGGGGCTTTTTTTATGCTGCCCGGGATCAGCAGGTGCAGCACATCATCGGCATGCCGTTGCAGCTCATCATCATTGGCATGCTGCAGTCGTTCATCATTTTCATCATCAGGGCGCAGCAGTTCTTCATCATGTCCATGTTCATGCCCGCCATCGGCATGATCTTGCACATCATGCAATCGGCCATCATGGTGCATTCCATCACGCACTTCATCGATGGCATCGGCATGCCCATCATCGGCATTGGCATCATCATGTTCATCATCGGCATGGCCATGGCCGCCTGGGACATGCACATCATGGTCATGTTGCCGCAGTGCATCATCATCGGCATGCCGCAGTTCATCATCATCTGCATCATTTCGCCGCTGTTCTTGAACATGGCCATGTCCATGCCAGCGGCCGGCATCATCTTGCACATCATGCCGTCGTCCATCATTTCGCAAGTCATGGTCGCCATCATCATCGGCATGCCCATCATCGGCATCATTGGCATGTTGGCGTTCATCGGCATTTGCATCTGCATGGCGTTCATCATGGTGAAGCTCCCTGAGGATTTAAGAACTGGATGAGAAGTTGATGGGGGCCGATTCTAAGGACTGACGATTCCTGAACAAGATGCCCATCAAACAGCAAAAACGGCTGTTCAAACGCCTCAAGCGCAGCGTTCCATGCGTCTTGAGGCGCAGGAACAGCAGAGTAGGCGCGATAACAGAAATATCAAATGCACGCGCTTCGTTTTACAAGCTATAGATATTCGAAGCAGCACTATTTAAATAACCGAAAGAAATTATTGATCTAACCGCTTCGTATTAATTTCTTCGCGCCGCATATTCCACAAATCGAGCCTCGCGAGACTTTTTAATCTTTTAACGCTATTAACCGTGCGCCTTATAATTGCCAACTACTGTCAACAATAAGGAAGTTCCATGCCTCAACGTCTTTTACTGGCGGCACTGTTTGTGGCGGTCGCAGGGTGTACCAGCCCTCCTCCGGTTTCCGTGCATACCAAAGATCCTGCCAGCTCGACCTTGCAGGGGGACGCGACGCGCCCGGCGCAGGCGCAATGGACGCGGACCGAGTTGTACTTTTCGGTGGGCTCTCTGGATGGCAAGGACGGCGCGGTCAGCCCGGCGCGCTGGCGCGAGTTTCTGGATAAGGAAGTGACGCCGAGGTTTCCCGACGGATTCACGGTGTTCGATGCGTATGGGCAGTGGAAGGATCACGGGGCGAAAGAGCCTGAGCGGCTGAGCACCAAGGTGATTGTGGTGTTGCATGAGAGCAGTGCGAAGAATGAGGGGAGTATTGAGGCGATTCGCCTGGCGTATAAGCGAATTACCGGGGATCTTTCGGTGTTGCGGCTTTCGCAGCCGGCGGCGGTGTCTTTTTAAGCGCCGTTTTTTAAGAGCCCCTCACCCTAGCCCTCTCCCGATGGGAGAGGGGACTGATTGGGGGATATTTGAGAAGTACAGCGACTTGAGCGCTTTTCGCTGAATCCATAATCGACCCGTTTTTCAGGTTGATGTATCCCGCAAGACTCTGCGGTCGGCCCCCTTTTCCTCTGGGAGAGGATCAGGGTAAGGGTATGGCGTCAGGCGGCTCAACACGGCTAAAAACACTGCGCCAATCAGCAACACCCCAATCCCCAAAAAAGCTCCCCAGCCCACCACCGTCACGCTCGAATACAGCATGTACAGACACAAGCCGAAAAACAGCAGCGGCAACAGTGGATACAGCGGCACCTTCACCGGCCGTGGCACCTCGGGAAACCGCCGCCGCAAAATGATCAGCGCCACACTGCTCAAGCTCAAAAACAACCAGTACACCGGCGTCAGGTACTCGACCATGGTGTTGAACCCGCTCTGGGTAAAGCTGCCAAACAGCACCAACAGCAACGCCACAGCACCTTCCGCGAGCAGCGCTTTACGCGGTACGCCGTGGCGATCATCCCAGCTTCCGAAGCTG
Source organism: Pseudomonas sp. Seg1 (assembly GCF_018326005.1). Classification (NCBI taxonomy): domain Bacteria; kingdom Pseudomonadati; phylum Pseudomonadota; class Gammaproteobacteria; order Pseudomonadales; family Pseudomonadaceae; genus Pseudomonas; species Pseudomonas sp. Seg1. The sequence continues at coordinate 2,888,962 of NZ_AP021903.1, read as the reverse complement.
CGCAACTGCGGCACATCGCGAGCAGCGGCGTAAGTGGTGCGGGCGCCGACCAGCAGGGTCGAATTGATGGTCGCGATTGCGGCGATGCCGACCATCAGCAGAATCAGCATCACCCCGGGCGCACCGAATGCGCGGTTCAACAGTTCAACCGCCGGCGCATTGCTGGCCGCCAGTCCGGCGAATCCCAAGCCCTGGATGAACGCCCAATTGAGCGCCAGATAAATCACCATCAACACGGTCAATGCGCCCAGCATGGCGATGAAAATCCCGCGCCGACCGTCACGCACTTCTGCCGACAATGTCGCGGCATCACTCCAGCCACCGAACGCCAGGAAGACAAAAATCATCGCCGCTGAAAACCCGGCCATACCCGTGTTTTCCGGGACAGCGATGACGTTCGGCGCGGGCGGTTCGATGCCTTGCCAGGCGAGAAAAACACCCGCACTGGCAATGCTCAGAAAACCCAACGCCAACAGTCCCACCAAAAGCGTCTGAGTGATAAAACCAATGTGCTTGCCGGTGAGATTGAGCAGCACCAACGCAACAATCACCGCGCCGGCAAACAGCCCCGAGCCGTACTGCCCGAGCGGCACCACGGCGTTGACGTAATCGGCAAACATGAACGCCGACAACGCAATCCACCCGGTGTGCATCACCGAAAACCGCGACCAGGCAAACAGAAATCCCATGCGCTCGCCGTAAGCCGTGCGCAGAAAGTGATAGTCGCCACCCGGATGCGGAAACGCCGTGGCCATCTCGGCAAAACACAGCGCACCGATCATCGACGCCACGCCGCCGAGCACCCAAACCAGGTAGAAGTGCTCAGGCCCGACGTTGAGTGCCACGGTCGGCGCGGTTTTCAGGATGTCGGTGGTGATCACCATACCCAGCGTGATCAACAGCGCCTGAAACACCGGCAGATGCCGACCCGGCCCCTGCCCCGACTCAGAAGCCATAAGTGGCGCGGGCGTAGTAGTAAGCGCCGTTGGTGCCGATCGGCGAGAGCACGTCGTATGGCAGGTTACCGCCGTAGTTGATCGCCGAACCGGAGCGTTCCGGATAGTTGTCGGTGAGGTTGTTACCACCCACGGCGATGTTGAATTTCGGCGTGAATTTGTAAGTCACTTCGGCATCCAGCTGCCAGACCGCGCCGTAGGTTTGCTCCGGTTGCGAGTCGCCGAAATCGAACACTCGGGTGGTCTCGCCTTGGCGGGTCAAGCGTCCGAGCAGGCCCCAGTGTTCACTCGCCCAGTTCGCGGAAAAGATGAAGCGGTCCTTCGGTGCGGCGTCGGTCAGGGTGTTGGTCTCCTCCACGCCGACCAGTGCGTCGTTGCCGATCCCCAGTGCAGTCAGCTGCGAAGGCGTGCCTTTGGTGCTGGTGACTTTGGTGTGGTTGTAGGTGTACGCGGTGGTCAGGCCCAGTTGCCCCTCGTAGAACGGCTGATGGTAATTGAGCACCAGTTCGGCGCCGTGGGTGCTGGTGTCGGCGGCGTTGGTGAAGAAGTTGACGTCGTGCACGCCAGCCACGCCGTAGTTGTCGTTGATGAAGGTTTCCAGGGCGTCGCTGCCAATGCGTTGCGAAAGAGTGATGCGGTCCTTGACGTCGATGCGAAACACATCCAGCGACGCGTCGAAGCGCTCGTTCAACTGGAAGGTCAGGCCGAGGCTGAAGTTTTTCGAGGTTTCCGGATCGAGCTTTTCGGCGCCGAGGGCGCGAGCGATCGGGTCGTTGACCGAGAGCACGCGGATGTCGGTGAGCGTGCCGCCGTCGCCGAAGTTGCTGGTGGTGTTCTGAAAACCGCTCTGCGCCAGCGACGGTGCGCGGAAGTTGTTCGACACCGCGCCGCGCAATGCCCATTGCTCGGTGAGTTTGTAGCGGCCGCTGAGTTTGCCGGTGAGCTTGCTGCCGGCATCATCGTAATGCTCCCAGCGAGTGGCCGCGTCGACGAAGAAGTTATCCGTGAGATCGCCGGACAATTCGGCGTAGCTGCCGAACACGTTGCGGTCCAGATCCGACTCTTCGCTCGGGCGCAGGCCATTGGCGCCGTCGGCTCCAGAGCCGATGTAAGAGGCTTCGTCACCGGCGTAGGTCAGGTAGTTTTCGTAGCGGTATTCGCCGCCGACGGCGAGGACAAACGAACGGCCGCCGAGGCGCAATTCGCGGCTGAAATCGAGGTTGCTGGTGGTCTGGCGCAACTCGTAATCGCCGGTGTCGAATTTCGTCGGCGAATCATCGCCAAGACTGACGTTGAGGGTGCGCCGGGTTGACGATTCGAAGCGGTTGCGGCCATGGGTGACGCTGCTGTCGAAGTCCCAGTCGTCGCCGATCATGCCTTTGAAACCGGCGGTGGCGGAGACGTCCTTGTTGTCGCCCAATGACTGCGGCAAATAACCGTTGGGGTAGAACTGCGGTTGTTCGTACGGGTAGCGATAGAACTCCGCACCCGTGGTGTGGCGCTGGTTGTAAGTGCCGAAGCTGTAGGCCTTGCCGCCGGCCAGCGGCAGTTCGCTGTTGAACCAGAGATTGACGTCACGGGCGAGGCCGTCACCCATCACGTAGTTGCGCTGGCCCGGTGTATCGGCGAAACCGTCGAAGCCTGCGCGGTTGGTCGGGTTGCGATCCTTGTACTCGGTACCGCCCCGGATGAAGCCGCCCTCCTCGCCGAGACGCGTACCGATCTTGGCGGTGGTCACACTGTTCTGGCCGTCGGTGGTGGTCTTGTCGATGGCGTCCTGATGGGTGTGATAAGCGCCGTAACTGGTGGACACTTCGCCGCCCTCGGGGGCGTCGTCGAGGATGATGTTGATCACCCCGGCAATCGCGTCGGAGCCGTATTGCGCACCGGCGCCGTCACGCAGCACTTCGATGCGTTTGATCGCGCTGATGGGGATCGAGTTGAAATCCACCGGCGCGGTGCCGCGACCGATTTTCGACGAATCGTTGACCACTGCCGACGTATGGCGACGCTTGCCATTGACCAGCACCAGCACCTGATCCGGGCTCATGCCGCGCAGTTGTGCGGCGCGAATATGGTCGGCGCCGCCGGAGTTGGACTGGCGCGGCAGGCTGAAGGACGGCAGCAATGTCTGCAACGCCGCGCCCAATTCACCGTCAGCGGCGCCGGCGGTCTTCAGGTCTTCGGCGGTCAACACATCCACGGGAACCGGCGAGTCGAGCACGGTACGAGAGGTGCCGCGTGTGCCCGTGACCAAAACGGTGCCGAGGCGGGATTCGCTTTCAGCGCTGGTGGACGTGTCTTCGGCCTGTGCAGGCAGTTGCCAGATTGCACTGACAACAGCGGCGGCCAGTAATGAACGGGAACGGTAATGCATATAACAGCTCCTTGAATCGCAGTTAATACCCGGCCGTCACCGACAAAAGAAAGTCGGCAATCAATGCACGGCAATGTCTGCTGTAGTTTTAGAAATCAGGAAGGCAGCGAAGGCTGTTGAAACGTTAAGTATCGGTAAGGCGCAGTATCCCCAGAGTGAATGTTTCCCCCTTGAAGCCCGATGCTAGACGAGGGGAAGACTTTCGCAAAAGAACCAATAACACTTAGGTTAGATCGCTATAAAGGAGTGTTCTTAGTTCAGCACAAGTGTTGCTGAGCCAACACCTTCACCAACTAACAAACAACTAACACACCTGTAATCTCAGCCCCTGTGGGAGCTGGCTTGCCAGCGATGGCGGTGTGTCAGGCAACACAAATAGTGACTGCACGGGCCTCATCGCTGGCAAGCCAGCTCCCACAGGGTAAGTGTCTTAGTCGAAGTCCTTTTCCAGCCAGGCATCTTCGGCAATGTCCAACGCTTCGGCACTGAAGCGCTGTTCGGCAAACGGATCAGCATGTAGGTGAAAGCCGTTGCGCTCCCAGAACCCCGGTTGCTCCTGGTCGATAAATTCCAGCCCGCGCAGCCATTTCGCGCTCTTCCAGAAGTACCGCCCCGCTACCACCAGACGGAGTGGCCAGCCATGTTGCGCGGTTAACGGTTGGCCTGCGTAGTGAGTCGCCAGCAGGGTGTGCGGATGCAGCAAGTCATCAAGCCGCAGGTTGGTCTGGTAATCGTGATCGGCGTGGGCCATAACGAAATTCGTTTGCGGCTGGATATCGAAAGCTTGCAACAGATCCTGCAGGTGCACCCCGCTCCACTGCGTATCGAATTTCGACCAGCGCGTGACGCAGTGGATGTCGCATTGCAGTTGGCGTTGCGGCAGCGCTTGCAGGTCGGTGTAGCGCAGCTCGACAGGATTTTTGAGCGAGCCGTACAGACACAGTGACCAGTTCGCCAGATCATATTCCGGCACCGCGCCTTCGTGCAGGATCGGGAAGCGCTCGGTCAGCACCTGACCCGCAGGCAACCGCCCGCCGAATGCAGGATCTGCTTTCGGAGAGCGGCTTTTGCGTAATCGCGCAGCTTTGTTGTGCATGTTCACCCCAACCTCATGACTTGAAACCTCAACCTGTGGGAGCTGGCTTGCCAGCGATGGCGGTGTGTCAGTCAACCGAATACCAAATTAATGGGCCTCAATCGCTGGCAAGCCAGCTCCCACAGGGTTGATGGTTGTATTTGAGGTTTCAGTTCGGAACGGGTATCCACTCAGCCCGCGCCACATTCGCGGTATCGCCAAACGCCGGGAGCTTCTGCGCCAGGTCGCGTACGTTTTTCACGTCCAGATCGAGCAGTTGCTGGCGGGTGATCAGCGTCGGCGGCACCAGCACCTGGTGCCCCGGATTCTCCCCGGCAATCAACATCGCCAGACTGCGCACACTGATCGCCCCGGCCACTTGCGGATTGACCGCTGCCGTCGCCGCCCAGGCACTGTCCGGCTCTTTCATGATCTGGATATCGGCGGTGGAAATATCGGCGCTGTAGATCTTCACCTTGCTCGCCAGCCCCGCCTCGTCGACGGCGATTTTCGCGCCTTTGGCGAACTCGTCGAACGGCGCAAATATCACGCTGATTCCCGGATTCGCCCGCAGCACCGCACTGGCCTGATCCGCCACCGAGTTGGCGATCGGTGGATTCAACGTGCCGAACCGCGCCTTCTCGACGATCCCCGGATTGGCTTTTTTCACCTGACTCCAGATCTCGTCGCGCCGCTCCATCGGCGTAAAGCCGCTGATGTACACGTATCCGGCATCAAACTTGGTGCCGTTATCCTTCACCGCTTGATCCAATGCCAAACGCGCCAGCGCATGGTGGTCCTGCTCGACCTGAGTCACCTGCGGCGAATTCAGATCGACATCGAACGCGACAACCTTGATGCCCTTGGCGATGGCCCGGTCAATCGGCGCCTTGAGCGTTTCCGCCAGACCGAGCTGCACGATGATCCCGTCGACCCCCAGATCAATCGCCTGATCGATCATCTCGCCCTGACTCGCCGCCTGCTGCCGTGCATCGAATACGCGCAGATTGGCGCCAAGCGCTTCAGTCTGTTGCTCCACACCGCGCAGATACGCCTCGGGGAAATCCCCGGAAAACAGATAACCGACCAACGCGATCTGCACCTGCCCCTTGTCGAACGGTGCCGGTGCGCCGGGCAAGGCCTTGGCCTGCGCGTTGAGCGCCAGTGCCGAGAACACGGCGCCAGCGAGGCAGTGACGGGCGAACTGTTTGATTGAACCGTGCATACAACTTCCTTGACTGAAAGCGGCTCAACGCGCCCGATGCGCGAGGCCAAACGTGAACATCAGGGCCAGTACCAGCACCAGTCCCTTGACGAAATCCTGCGCGTAATACGGCGCGTTGAGCATGGTCAGACCGTTGAGCAACGAAGCCACCAGCAGCGCGCCGACCAGGGTGCCGAAGGCGTTGGGTTTCTTCGCGCCGAGGACGGCAAAACCGATCAGCGCCGCGCCGAGCGCATCGAGCACCAGACCGTTGCCCGAGCTGACATCGCCGCGCCCCAGCCGCGCCGCGAGCAGCAATCCACCCAGCGAGGCCAGCAATGCCGAGAGCACGTAGGCCAGCAGTTTGAAACGCTGCACCGGCGCCCCGGCCAGACGCGCGGCCTGCTCGTTGCCACCAATGGCATAGAACAAACGGCCAATGCGCGTGCGCTCCAGAAACAACCAGACCGCCAGCGCCACCAGCGCTGTGATCAGCACCGGAACCGGCACCACGTCCCACAGCCGCCCACGGCCCAGCGCCAGAAACGCCGCACTGAAGGTGCCTTCGGTTTCAACGCCATTGGGCAAGGTCATGCCCACCGCAATCGAACGTCCGCCAGTTGGAATCAGTTGCACACCGATCACCAGAAACATGCTGCCCAGCGTCGCCAGAATGTCCGGCACCCGCAGCTTGACGATCAGCCAGCCGTTGAGCAGCCCGACCAGCGCGCCGCCCGCCAGACTGACCAGCACCGCCGGCACCGCGCCCCAGCCGAGCACGACCATCACGTAACTGGCGATCATCAGGCTCATCGCCGCCACCGCGCCGATGGACAGATCGAGGCCGCCGACGGCCATGGTCAGTGTCACGCCCAGCGCGAGCAGCGCCACAATCGACACCGATTGCAAAATGCTGAACAGGTTGCCGACGCGCAGAAACGCCGGCTCGGCAAAACTGAAAAACACCACGATCAGCGCCAGCAGCCACAACAGGCCATAGCGAATCAATGCTTGCAGCAGGCGCTCGGCAGGTGCCGGTACGCTCGATATCAGTGAACTCGAATCAGGCACTCGCTCTGCTCCTTGGCGTGGCTTGAAGGGAAGAAAAATCATCATCGGTGCCGGCCAGCGCGGCGACCAGCGTGGCGCGCTCGAGACCGGCACGCGGGTATTCGGCGACCACCGCGTGATCGCGTACCAGCAAAATCCGGTCGGCGATTTCCAGGGCCTCATCGACATCGGCGCAAATCACCAGTGTCGCGCGGCCCTTGGCGCTGTCGCGCAGCAACTGGCCGATCTCCCGACGTGCACGCACGTCAACACCTTGAAACGGCTCATCGAGGATCAGCACCCGCCCGTCCCCGAGCAGCCAGCGGCCGAGCACGACTTTCTGCTGATTGCCGCCAGACAACGCGGTTATCGGCACATCGATACCGACGGTCTTGATCCCCAGCGCCGCCACTTGCGCCTCGACCGCCGCCGCTTCAGCGCGATTGCGGATAAAGCCGCCTCGAGTGAAGCGTTCGAGAAACGGCAAGGTCAGCGTGCGACGCAGGGAAAAATCCGGTACCAGCGATTGACTGGCGCGATCCTCGGCGGCGAAGAAAACCCCACTGCGAATCGCCTCACGGGGTGAGCCCGGCAGCCAGCCAACCCCGTCGAGTTGTGCGCTGCCGGCCAACGCTTTACGCAGCCCGAACAGCACCTCGGCGATCTCGCTTTTGCCGGCGCCGAGCAATCCGGTCAGTACCACCACTTCGTTTTCGTGCAGGCTCAGGTCGAAGGCTTGCGAGCTCGGTAGAACTTTTATCGCGTTCAATTCCAGCACCACGCGCCCCGCCACTCGCGGGGTATAGACATGGGCGGCCAGCGCCTGCCCGAGCATGGCTTGCACTGCTTCGGGCAATTGCTGCGCGGTGAATTCCCCGGCCAGTCGCCCGTCGCGCAGGACGATGGCGCGATCCGCCACCCGCTGCAGATCCGACAACCGATGCGAGATGTACAGAATCGCCACGCCACGGCTGCGCAAGGTGTCGATCAAGCCGAACAAGCGCTGCGCCTCCGCATCGGACAACGCCGCCGTCGGCTCATCGAGAATCAGCAAACGCGGCTGCAAGGCGAACGCCCGGGCCAACACCACCAATTGCCGTTCGGCCTGGCCCAGATGCTCGATCGGTTGCTCCAGCGGCAACGTCAATCCGAGCCCGGCGGCAATGCTCGCCGCACGCTCCAGCAAGCGTTTGCGGTTGAGCCAAAAATCCGCGTCAGGCCGGCACAGCTCATCGAGCAGCAGGTTCTCGGCCACGCTCAAACCCGGCGCAATGCCTTCGTTGATCTGCTGATGCACCGCGACAATCCCGACCCTTCGCGCCGACAGCGGCGAGTTGAAATGCCGCGGCTGCCCCTCCACCAGAATCTCGCCGCCGTCGGCGGTCTGACTACCGGCAAGAATCTTCACCAACGTCGATTTGCCCGCGCCATTGGCCCCGAGCAACGCCACCCCTTCGGCGGGATGAATCTCCAGGCTGACCCGGTCCAGCGCGCGATTTGATCCGAATAGCTTGCTTACTTCACGTACACGAATCAGCGGCGTGGACGCCACAGAAACAGGCGCACTCATAAATGTCCTTAACGTCGATGTGCCAGCGCACGCACCAGTCGATCGCCCAGGCTTTGCACGCCTTGAACGAGAATGACCAGCACCACCACGGTGGCGACCATCACTTCATTGTTGAACCGTTGATAGCCGTAGCGGATCGCCAGATCGCCGAGCCCGCCGCCACCAATCACCCCCGCCATCGAGGAAAAACCGATGAGCATCACCAGCGTCAGGGTGATCCCCGCCAGCAACGCCGGCAGCGCTTCGGGCAACAGCACTTTGCAAATCACATGACGAATATCGCCGCCCATGGCGAGGATCGCTTCGATGCGGCCTTTGTCGACTTCGTCCAGGGCGTTTTCGACGATGCGGGCGAAGAACGGAAAGGCGCCAATGGTGATCGGTACCACAGCGGCGGTGCTGCCCAGCGTCGTGCCGACCACCAGCCGGGTCAGCGGAATCAAAGCAATCAGCATCACCACGAACGGCAGTGAGCGCCCAAGATTGACCAGGCCACTCAACGCCGCATTGAAGCGCGGCATTGGCAGCAGACCGGTGCGCCGACTGATAAACAGCAACACTCCCAATGGCAGACCGATGAGCAGTGTGAACAGCCCGGCGAGCAGGACCATGTACAGGGTTTCGCCAGTGGCGTTGAGCACCAGTTGCAGGATTTCATCCCAATTGATCGAGCGGTTCATGAGTGCGCCGCCCGTACGCCGTATTGCCTGAGAAAGCTCAGCCCGGGCGCGTCATGGCCCAGCGGCAGTCCGCAGGTCGGACGTAGCGAACTGCCCAGATGCGAGTGTGGGTCGGCGAGCAGTCGTGGCACTGGTCCGGACTCGACCAGACGCCCGTTGGCCATGAACGCCGCGTGATCGCAGATCGACTTGACCACGTCCAACTCATGGGTGATCAAGACAATGGTCAGGCCCAGTTGCCGGTTGATGTCGCGCAACAGTTCAAGAATCGATGCGGTGGTTTCCGGATCGAGGGCGCTGGTGGCTTCGTCCGACAGTAGATAAGCCGGCCGCGCCGCCAGCGCGCGGGCGATGCCGACGCGCTGTTTTTGGCCGCCAGACAATTGCGATGGAAACGCCTCGGCCTTGTCGCTCAAACCGACCAGATCGAGCAATTCACGAACTCGTTCATGACGTTGCGGTTTGGCGACCTTGGCGATCTCCAGCGGCACAGCGATGTTGTCGAAGACATTACGCGAGTGCAGCAGGTTGAAGCCTTGGAAAATCATGCCGATGCGCTGGCGTTGCTGGCGCAGGTCGCGGTCGGACAGCGTCGTCAGATCGACACCGTCCAGCAGAATGCGCCCGTTGTCCGGGCGTTCGAGCAGATTGAGGCAGCGCAGCAGCGTCGATTTACCCGCGCCGCTGCGCCCGAGAATGCCGTAGACCGCACCGTCGGGAATGCTCAGCGACACCTGATCCAGCGCAGGTGCCGATGCCGACGGGTAAGTCTTGCTCAACTGCTCGACGACGATCATGGTTTGCCGGCCGCCACCGGGATCACCGAACCGGCGAAGTTATCGGTGATGTACTTGGCCACTTGCGGCGAGGTCAGATCCTTGGCCAGTTGCGCGATGCGTGGATCGTTCTGCAATTTCGGCGTGGTCACCAGAATGTTGGCGTAAGGGTTGTGCTCGGCCTTCTCCAGGCCCAGCGCATCCTTGGCCGGCACCAGACCGGCGTCGAGCGCGTAGTTGCCGTTGATCACCGCCAGATCGACATCATCCAGCGAACGCGGAATCTGTGGCGATTCGATCTCAAGGATCTTCAGCTGTTTGGGGTTTTCGGCGATGTCCTTGGGCGTCGCTTGAGCGGTTGCAGGGTCGTTGAATCCGGGCTTGAGTCTGATCAGGCCGTTGTCCTGCAACAGGTACAGCGCGCGGCTCAGATTGGTGACGTTGTTGGGCACGGCGACGGTGCCTTTTACCGGCACGTCGGCGAAGTTTTTGTGCCGGTGCGAGTAAATGCCCAGTGGCTCGATATGCACGGTGGCGGCTACTGCGAGTTTCTCGCCGAGGGCCTGCTCCTGGGACTTCAGGTACGGCAGATGCTGGAAGTAATTGGCATCGACATCGCCATGCACCAGCAGCTCGTTGGAGTTCACGCCGTTGGGGATTTCGATGACTTTCAGGTTCAGCTGCGGATCGATTTTTTGCACGTAGGCCAGAATCTGCGCGTGGGGCACCGGGTCGGCGGCGACACGCAATGGTTCCAGCGCCTGAGCGCCGAACGAGGTCACCAGCGCGCCGAGGACGGCCAGGGTCAAACCTGCTTTTTTCAACATGTTTTGTGTCCTTGAGCGAATGATGATTCAGGCGGTTTTGCGAACCGGCGTTTGCGGCAGTAGCGCATCGGCATAAAAGCGCTGCGCGACATCGGGATGCGAGCGCAAACGCCCCTTGAGGTAGTTCCAGCCGACATCGCGAAATAGAGGATTGAGCGGGTCACTGGCCGGCCCGCGTGCCTCGCGCAGCAACGCGGTCGGCAAGGGATACAGCGGCACCGTGGCGTCAAGTTGCGCGCCGAGGAAGAAGGCGATGGACAGGCGCTCGCTGCCCGGCGGCGAAACCACCCGGTGCACCGTGGCACGCAGATAGCCGTTGGTGGCCAGTTCCAGCAGTTCGCCGATGTTCACCACCAAGGTATTTTCGCGAGGCAGCGCATCGATCCAGCGCCCTTCTTCGATCTCCACTTGCAGACCCGCCTGTTCGTCCTGCAACAGAAAGCTGAGGAAACCCGAATCCTTGTGTGCGCCGACGCCCTGATTACTCGCATCGACCGGCTGACCGGGATAGCGCATCAGTTTGATGTGTTCGTTGGGTTTGTCGCCGTACAACTGATCAAACGCATCCGAGCGCAGCGACAGGGCCTGGGCGAAGGCTTGCAACAGACGCAGGGACATGCGCGTCATGGCTTGCTGCCAATCGAGCAGCAACGGTTTCAGTTCGGGCAGTGACTCTGGCCATTGATTCGGGCCTTGAAGGCGCGCCCAGAACGGGCTGTCGGGTTGCAACGGCAAGGCTTCGCGTTCGGCGCCGATATCGAACTGTTCGCGCTGATCTGGCTTGCCCCGGGTGATTTCGGAAGCGGCGCGGTTGTAACCACGAAAGTGCGCAGAGTTGATCATGCCGACGGCGGTTTTTTCACTGTCGGGCAAGGCGAAGAATTGCCGGGCGTGGTCCTGCACTTGCTTGAGCAAGCCGCTGTCGATGCCGTGGCCGGTCAGGTAAAAAAAACCGACGTCGCGAGCGGCGTGGCGCAGGTTTTCCAGAAGTTCATAACGCTGTTGCGCTGTGCCTTCGAACTGCGAAAGGTCGAGCGTCGGTAATGCGGTGATGTCGAGGGTATGCGGCATGATTCACTCCCGTGTGAACCAAACCAGAAGAGCCTTTGATCGATTCAGCGTGCGCCGTCATGGCAATCGGGGGTCTATCGGTTTGATGCTTTGATTCGTTGATGAATCAAAACTAAACGATATATAAAACGCCAGACAAATACCTTTTTTGCATTAGCTTAGGTCGGATTTCTTTTGGTTTTTTGGTGTTTGTCAGCCTTGTGGAGTGTCAGGTAGATCGCTGCCCCCTCACCCCAGCCCTCTCCCCCAAGGGGGCGAGGGGAAAGGGAGCCGATCTCTATTGGTTTCAAAAGTCAGGCTCGACTCGACTGTTCAGGTCGGCGTAGCTCGCAAGGTCAACTCGATCAGTCCCCTCTCTCCCAAGGGGCCGAGGGGGAAAAGGAGCTGATCTTCATCGCTTGCGAAACCGCGGTCGACGCGATGTTGCAGCTTGGTGCACTTCGCTATACCAACCCGGTCAGTCCCCTCTCCCTCGGGAGAGGGCTAGGGTGAGGGGTGCAGGCGGCGCGGTATCAAGCTTGCTGCATGCTCGAGTGGCAAAACGGGCAATTGGACCTGAGTTTGGCGGGATGTGATCGCACACTTTCAAGATCTTCAGACGTGTGCGGCAGAAAACCTGAAACGAAAAGACATACTCACCGGCATATTGTCCTTGTGGCACGTCACCGCTACCCCTTATAAGAGCAACTTTTTCAGCCTCGAAACAAAAGGATACGAAAGCATGAGCGACGCCTGGAACGAAGGGTATTTCACCGACGAAGGCTACACCTACAGCTACAGCCGGGAAATCAATCCTGTCTTCCAGCGCTACTGCTTGTTGTTGCGCGGCTTTGCCACTCTGGAATCCACGCAGGCCTATCACTGCGAGTTGGGCTTTGGCCAAGGCGTTTCGATCAATATCCATGCCGCAGCCAACCCGGGTTCCTGGGTCGGCACCGATTTCACACCCTCACAGGCCGCCCACGCCAGCACCCTCGCCAGCGACTGGAACAGCGACGCGCGACTGTATGACGACAGTTTCGAGCAACTGCTCGCCCGCGATGATCTGCCGCAATTCGACAGCATCAGCCTGCATGGCATCTGGACCTGGGTGAGTCGCGACAACCAGAAACTGATCGTCGAGTTTGCCCGTCGCCATCTCAAACCGGGCGGGATGCTGTACGTCAGCTACAACTGCTTCCCCGGCTGGTCGCCTGCGGCGCCGCTGCGCAATCTGTTCAGCCTGCACGACCGCTTTTCCAAGTCTGCTTCTGCAGGCCCCGATCAACGCATCGATGCCGCCCTGCAATTTTCCGAAGCACTGCTGGCCGCCAACCCCAACTACGCCAGCAGCGTGCCGAACCTCGACGCAAAACTGCAGAGCATCAAAGGGCAGAATCGTCAGTACATCGCCCATGAGTATTTCAATCGCAGCTGGGACTGCATGTATTTCACCGACGTCGTCGATGCCATGGCCCCGGCCAAACTCGACTATGTCACCACCGCCGTGCCGCTGGACTCGGTCGACCCGCTCAACCTCAGGGCCGATGGCATGGACTTCCTGGAAGGGATCGAGCATCCGATCATGCGTGAGCAGGCGCGCGACTATTTCGTCAATCAGAGTTTCCGTCGTGATCTCTACGTGCGCGGCGCTACCCGGCTGTCCGCTGCCGAACAGCGCCAAGGCTTGTTCAACACTCGTTTCATCCTGCTGCAAGCCGCAGAAAGCGTCCCTCAACATGTCCGCGGCCCTGCGGGCGAAGCCTCGCTGCAGAGCGAAATCTACGGCCCGGTACTGCTGGCGCTGGCAGCCAACGACTACGCACCGAAAACCTTGCGCCAGTTGGCTGCTGCGGCATCCGCGCTGCCTTATGACGACGTATTGCAGGCCCTCAACGTTTTGATCGGTATGAGTGCCGTGGCACCGTGCCAAAGCGTGGCGGCGGAAAACCAGGTGCGGGCGCGATGCAACGATCTCAACTTGCTGCTGTGCTCGCGCTCGTTGTTGAGCGACAAGATCCAGGTGCTGGCAAGCCCGGTCACCGGTGGCGGCGTCACCGTCAGCCGCTTCGAGCAACTTTTCCTCATTTCGATCAAGCAAGGTCAAACGCACCCGGCTGAATGGGCGCAACTGGCGTGGGCGATCGTCGGCGAACAAGGCGAAGTCCTCGTCAAAGATGGCAAGCCGCTGATGACCGCCGAAGAAAACATCGCTGAGTTCACTGCGCGTGCTCACGTGTTTGCCGAGAAATCACTGGTGATTCTCAAGGCGTTGGGTATTGCTTGATTCGGTGACAAGACGGGTGACGCTCGCTCGCCGTCACCCGGCTTGTTACCGCGAGCGCCTATTGCCTTCGGCTTTTAGCCACTCAGAGGCGACAAAGCCGTGCCCGCACAGGTCGCAGTAAAAACCGTCGACCAGTTGCTCAAGTGGCGGGGCTTTCAGGTACTCGGGCTTGCACTCATCGACGGCGAGTTGATCGAGGCGTTGATAGCCTGCTTTCTCCTCACCGTTGAAACGTTTTGCGGGGCTGGCTGCACCGATCAGAACGGCTTTAGGCCTCACCTGTTCGGCGGATTTACAGCGAGGACAGGCTTGCATGGTCTTATCGGTCACGACATTTGATTACTCGAAACGACAGCAGCGCCCGCAAATGCGCTATCCATTGCAGCCCGGTCGTAATCCAGCAGCCAGGCATTGTGCCGGTGATAAAGATCACTTAGCAGCGCCTTGTTGGGCCCGACAACATCCATCCCTCGATCGTCGTACGGGAAAACCATGACGCGATCTGTCAGATTGAAGAGGTACACGGCGCAGTGCAGTGTGGGCTCAATCGCGGCAAAATCTCTGGCCAATGCACACCAGAGAAAAGTCTGCAGTTGGGCCGCAGGCACCGTGAAAGCGATGTTGAGCCAATACTCGGGCTGGTTTTCGTCGAACCAATCCTCTGAATCAATCGGCTCATCCCAAAGCGAGCGCGTTGCAGGTATGTCAATGCCCAGTGTTCGTAGCGTTTGCAACGAAGGCCGATGGGCGAACCGGTTGCTCCCGGAGTGAGTGCGCAAACAGACAACGAGTTCGGAGTGACCGGTGAACACATCGCCACAGACGGCCTCTGCCTTGCGCAGGGCCATTAGAAACCTTTCAATCATCCCGCCCGATTCAGCGAGTTCGAAACGCAATCCCTGCGCAACGGAATAAAACAACGGTCGCGCAAAGGCCTTGCCTGAAAAAATTCGCTCTATTTCATGCTGCAGATTCAATGGGGCTCTTCCTGATCGCTCATGCACCGGGGCCTGACTGACCCGTTTCTGCCGTAACCCTGTATCGGCGCCTCCCCAACCAACTCAAGCCGCTCTGGAAAACCACATTGCTCGTCCCCAGTCATTTGCACTTGGCCAACACCACCTGACACGTACCCGGCGTGCCCCCGGAGCGCCCGGCATACCGCATGCAGTTGGCCATGGATTTTTGCCGGGCCATGTTCAAGCTGGAACCCCAGGCGAGACCACCCTCCCCGACCGTCGGCAGCGCTTTTGCGTAGCAACTGTCGCCGACGCCCGAGGGTGGATAGTGTTTGCGGTTTGAACAGCCAGAGGTCAGCGTCAGGCTGACGGCGATCAGGGTAGGCAGGAGCCATAGCGAGCGTCGGCCTGGTCGTGTTCCGATCATCGCAGTTCTCCGGTCAAAGCAAGAGGGTTGTGACGTACTGAGTCTAGCCGGTATGAGCGGCGCTCACCCTGCTACCGTTGGTCGAAAACCCCTCCACACCTGTCAGATCTGACAGGTGCGCATTCCGCCAATCCCACGTTCAATCACTCTGTCGCCCCACCATCGACCGGAGCCCGCCACCATGACCACGCCCCAACATCCGCTAGCCCTCAAACCGCTGTACTTTCCTGCGCTGGTCACCCTGAATCCTGCCGAGCATTACAGCGGTGGCATTCCCATCCGGGCGGTGGAGGACGATCTGCAAGGCATCATTCCCGCCTGGTTCAACATGAGCATTGGCGACAAGGCCGAGGTGTTCTGGGGCAATGCCAATTCGGCAATCTGGAGCAAGACCCTCGATCTCGATATCGAGCTCAACAAGGACCTGTCGTTCACCATTCCCAAGGCCCACGTGCTCGACGGCGAGGCCAAGCCAGTGTTCTACCGGATCACCTACAAGAACCAGACGTCGGAAGATTCCAAACCCGAACTGATCCTGCTGGTCAAGCTCACGCGGCCCGGCGAATACGATGACATCGCTGGCGATGACGGCCACTCCGATCTGAAATTTTCCCTCGACCATGACGAGGTCGATGAAACCCTGCCGGCCAAAGGCGTGACGATGCGCATCGTGCCTTACCGCAACCTCACCCGCTACGATCGCATCCTCGCCCGCTGGGGCAGTCAGCAGGTCACTCACGTCGTCACGCCGGAACAGGCCCTGGACCCGGTCCGCCATCCGATCGACGTGGTGTTCAGTCGCGCCGTGATCGAGACGGCGGGTGATGGCCCGGAAGTGGCGGTGGCTTATCAGGTCGTCGATCGCTGCGGTAACTATCCGGACGAACGTGCGCCGTGGTCGGCCATTCGCAAAGTGCTGGTGAATCTGGGCGGCAATCGACTGAAGGAGCCCTTGGTGCTGGTCAAAGGCCAGCCGACCAACAGCATCAATCTCGACCAGCTCGGCGATGACGATGTGGTGGTTCTGGTCAATACCCCGGAGGCTGATTTCAAGGTCGGTGACAAGGTGTTCCTGACCTGGACAGGCACCCCGGCGCAAGGCTCGCAGATCATCGTCGGGCCACTTGAATTGCCGGTCGCGGTCGTATCGTTTCCTCTGAAATTTCCCATTCCCAATGCATCGGTCAGGGCCATCGCCAAGGGCAGCGCCTCGGTCGGCTACATCTGTCAGCGCAGCGGTGCAGCCGACCGCCCTTCGAAAAACGCCAGCGTCCCGGTGATTGGTGACATCAGCCAATTGCGCGCTCCCACTGTGGACGAAGCTCCGGGAGGCACCTTGCCGCCGGAGACGCCTTTGGCGACGGTGAACATCCCCTGGTATCCCGGTCGCAACAGCAGCGACCTGATCAATCTGATCTGGCAAGCCCAGGCGCCGGGTGGTAGCACGGTCTATTACGAAGACCCACGTCCGGTCGGCGACATCGCGGAAAACCAGCCCGTCCAACGCAACGTGAGCAATGCCGAAATCCGGCGCTTCAACGGCCTGAACGTCAAGGTCTTTTACGTGGTCACCAACAGCGAAACGGCGCTGCTGAGCGTGCGCGAATCGCTGGTATTTCCGATGCAGGTCGGCGTGCCCTTGCCGACGTTTGACCGACCGGAAGTCGAGGGCGCAGACAATGACGTGCTCGATCCGGACAAAGTGCCGCCGCTCGGCGCCACGCTGGTGGTGCCGTACCTGGGCACCCGCGACAAGGACCGCGTGACCTGGCGCGGCTCGGCCAGCGGCGGCAGCACCAGCGACCACGTCGACCTGATCACCGCCACTGCCGGCAAACCTGTGCGCATCACCGTGGCCAAGCAATACGTGACGGCCAACCTCAACGGCAGGGTGGTCGCCGATTACAGCATTCAGCGGGCGGGAGTGACGCTGGGGAATTCGCATGAGTTGACGTTGCGTATTGGCGCGGCGCTGGATCTGGACGCGCCGAAGATCAAAGAGGCCAATGGCAGCACCAGCCTCAACCCGTTCGCGGCCAAGGACAGCCTGACCGCCATCGTCGACTACACCGGTATGGCGATTGGTGACGACATCATCGTTACCTGGACTGGCACGACGCCGAACGGCTCGGACACCTCCGCGAAAAAAACCGTGACCACGCTGGGACCACAATCGATCACGCTGAAAAACGCGGTCGTGGCCTTCAACCTGGGCAAAGCGGTGACGGTGAGTTACACCGTGACGCGCGGTGGTGCGCCTGTGCCTTCAAAGGTTTTGCCGCTGACGGTGCTGACGATCCCGCATGAACATGCTCAACTGCCCAAGGCAACCATCGATGGCGCGTCCAACGATGATCTCGATGTGACCACCCTGGCCAATGCGTCCACACGCGTGGCTGCCTGGCCTTTGATTGCTGCGAATCAGAAAATCTGGCTGCGCTACAGCGGCACCAAAGCCGATGGATCGGAGTACAAAAAGACGACTTATGAGGGGGAAACGCTACGCGGTAATGGCGTGATCGTAGGGCCTTACCCGGCGACACCAGTGGCCGAGTTGCGCGGTCTCAAGGACAACTCGACACTGGAAATCGAATTCAAGGTGACCTTCGACGGCAGCACCGATGAAGCCAAAGCCGTGACCTTCCCGTCGCGCGTTTACAACGTCAAAGCCGTGCAGGATGTGAAACCGGTGATCAGCACGGTGCAAGACTCCAAGGGTGAAGACATTCCGAATTACGGCGGCACGGTCGATCCCAAGATCAAACTGACCGGCACCGCAGCACCGCTTCAGGAAGTCGAAGTGTTCGACATTGGGACTTCAAAAGGTAAATACACCGCCAATGACGCTGGCATCTGGACCTGCGAAACCACGCTGACCGGCATTGGTTCTCGCACGCTCACTGCCAAGGCGCTGTACGGTACGGGGCAGGTATCGCTAGGCAGAGTCGTCACACTTTCCAATGCCATCAAACCAAGCATCACCTCGGTGAAAGACTCCAAAGGCGTGGAGATCCCCGATAAAGGCACCACGCCCGATACCACCGTCACATTGACCGGCGGCGGCACACCGCGCCTGAAAGTCCAGATCTTTGACGGTGTGACGTCCAAAGGCATCGCGGAGGTGGGTGCCAGTAATGGCAGATGGGAACTTGAGGTGACCGGCCTGAGCTTGGCGGAGCACAGCTTTACCGCCAAGGCGCTGTACGGTTCAGGCCTTGAATCAGACATCAGAGAATTGCAGGTGGTGGCGCAAGTCACACCCAGCATCGACAACGTCACCGATTCCAAAGGCCCGGTCTGGCAAGGAGGCATTACCTTCGACCGCTCCGTTACCGTCACTGGCAAGGCCAGCCCCAACCAGAAAGTCCGCTTGCGCGATGGCACCAATACACTGCATGAACCCACTGCCAATGCCTCCGGCGTTTGGACCCAAGTCGTCAGTGCGTTGACCGTCAGGGCTTACAGCCTCACCGCACTCGCCTTATATGGCGATGGCCCGGTGTCGGCTCCGCCGCGCACGTTCACCGTCGCCCAAGCAGTGACGCCAACCATCACCAACATCACCGACTCCAAAGGCACGGTCGCACCCGGTGGCATTACCTTTGACCGTACCGTCACCGTTACCGGCACGGCCAGCTCCAACCAGAAAGTCCGTTTGCTCGATGGCACCAATTCACTGCATGAACCCACTGCCAACGGCTCCGGCGTATGGACCCAGGTCGTCAGCGGGTTGGCCGTCAAGGCTTACAGCCTCACCGCGCTCGCCTTGTATGGCGATGGCCCGGAGTCGACTCCGCCACGTACTTTCACCGTCGCCCAAGCAGTGACGCCCACCATCACCAACGTCACCGACTCCAAAGGCCCGGTCGTGCAAGGAGGCATTACCTTCGACCGCAATGTCACCGTCACCGGCACGGCCAGCCCCAACCAGAAAGTCCGCTTGCGCGATGGCAACACCACTTTGCATGAACCCACCGCCAACGGCTCCGGCGTATGGACCCAGGTCGTCAGTGCGTTGGCCGTCAAGGCTTACAGCCTCACCGCGCTCGCCTTGTATGGCGATGGCCCGGAGTCGACTCCGCCACGTACTTTCACCGTCGCCCAAGCAGTGACACCCACCATCACCAACGTCACCGACTCCAAAGGCCCGGTCGTGCAAGGAGGCATTACCTTCGACCGCAATGTCACCGTCACCGGCACGGCCAGCCCCAACCAGAAAGTCCGCTTGCGCGATGGCAACAACACTCTGCATGAACCCACCGCCAACGGCTCCGGCGTATGGACCCAGGTCGTCAGTGAGTTGACCGTCAAGGCTTACAGCCTCACCGCGCTCGCCTTGTATGGCGATGGCCCGGAGTCGACTCCGCCACGTACTTTCACCGTCGCCCAAGCAGTGACACCAACCATCACCAACGTCACCGATTCCAAAGGCCTGGTCTTGCAAGGAGGCACTACCTTCGACCGCTCCGTTTCCGTCACTGGCAAGGCCAGCCCCAACCAGAAAGTCCGCTTGCGCGATGGCACCAATACACTGCATGAACCCACTGCCAACAGCTCCGGCGTATGGACCCAGGTCGTCAGTGCATTGACCGTCAGGGCTTACAGCCTCACCGCACTCGCCTTGTATGGCGATGGCCCGGTGTCGACTCCGCCACGTACTTTCACCGTCGCCCAAGCAGTGACGCCAACCATCACCAACATCACCGACTCCAAAGGCACGGTCGCACCCGGTGGCATTACCTTTGACCGTACCGTCACCGTCACCGGCACTGCCAGCCCCAACCAGAAAGTCCGCTTGCTCGATGGCAGCACCGCACTGCACGAACCCACCGCCAATGGCTCCGGCGTATGGACCCATGTCGTTACCGGCCTGAGCGCCGCGACACACAGTTTCAAAGCCAAGGCCTTGTATGGCGCGGGTGCGGAATCGGCCGTCAGGTCACTGACCGTTACCGCCGCCACTGCCCCCACGCTGACGTCGGTCAAGGGCAGCCCGAGCGGGGTTGAAATTCCTAACGGCGGCTTGACCATCGAAACGGCCGTGACCCTGAGCGGGGTCGCAGCAAAAGGTCAGAAAGTCGAAATCTTCGATGGCTCGACCACCAAGGGTCAAGCCACTGCCAATGCAACATCCGGCATCTGGACCTTGACCGTCACCGGCCTGAACGTTGCAGCGCACAGTTTCAAAGCCAAAGCCTTGTATGGCGCGGGTGCGGAATCGGCCGTCAGGACACTGACCGTTACCGCCGCCACTGCACCCACGCTGACGTCGGTCAAAGGCAGTCCAAGCGGGATTGAAATTCCCAACGGCGGCTTGACCATTGAAACCGCCGTGACCCTGAGCGGGGTCGCAGCAAAAGGTCAGAAAGTCGAAATCTTCGATGGCTCGACCACCAAGGGTCAAGCCACTGCCAATGCAACATCCGGCATCTGGACCTTGACCGTCACCGGCCTGAACGTTGCAGCGCACAGTTTCAAAGCCAAAGCCTTGTATGGCGCGGGTGCGGAATCGGCCGTCAGGACACTGACCGTTACCGCCGCCACTGCACCCACGCTGACGTCGGTCAAAGGCAGTCCAAGCGGGATTGAAATTCCTAACGGCGGCTTGACCATCGAAACGGCCGTGACCCTGAGCGGGGTCGCAGCAAAAGGTCAGAAAGTCGAAATCTTCGATGGCTCGACCACCAAGGGTCAAGCCACTGCCGATGCAACATCCGGCATCTGGACCTTGACCGTCACCGGCCTGAACGTTGCGGCGCACAGTTTCAAAGCCAAGGCTTTGTATGGTTCAGGTGCGGAATCGGCCGTCAGGACACTGACTGTCACCGCCGCCACTGCACCCACGCTGACGTCGGTCAAAGGCAGCCCGAGCGGGATTGAAATTCCCAATGGCGGCTTGACCATCGAAACCGCCGTGACCCTGAGCGGCGTCGCCGCCAAAGGTCAGAAAGTCGAAATCTTCGATGGCTCGACCACCAAGGGTCAAGCCACTGCCGATGCAACATCCGGCATCTGGACCTTGACCGTCACCGGCCTGAACGTTGCAGCGCACAGTTTCAAAGCCAAAGCCTTGTATGGCGCGGGTGCGGAATCGGCCGTCAGGACACTGACTGTCACCGCCGCCACTGCACCCACGCTGACGTCGGTCAAAGGCAGTCCAAGCGGGATTGAAATCCCCAATGGCGGCTTGACCATTGAAACCGCCGTGACCCTGAGCGGGGTCGCCGCCAAAGGTCAGAAAGTCGAAATCTTCGATGGCTCGACCACCAAGGGTCAAGCCACTGCCGATGCAACATCCGGCATCTGGACCTTCACCGTCACCGGCCTGAACGTTGCAGCGCACAGTTTCAAAGCCAAAGCCTTGTATGGCGCGGGTGCGGAATCGGCCGTCAGGTCACTGACCGTTACCGCCGCCACTGCCCCGACACTGACCTCGGTCAAAGGCAGCCCGAGCGGCGCTGAAATTCCCAACGCCGGTTTGACCATCGAAACGGCCGTGACCCTGAGCGGCGCCGCCGCCAAGGGTCAGAAAATCAACGTGTTCGACGGCGAAACATTCAAGGGCCAAGTCACCGCCAATGCATCGACCGGTGCCTGGACCTTGGCCGTCACTGGCTTGAACGTGGCCGCGCACAGTTTCAAAGCCAAGGCTTTGTATGGCGCGGGTGCGGAATCCGCCGCCAGAACGCTGACCGTTACCGCCGCCACTGCACCGACACTGACCTCGGTCAAAGGCAGCCCGAGCGGCGCTGAAATTCCCAACGCCGGTTTGACCATCGAAACGGCCGTGACCCTGAGCGGCGCCGCCGCCAAGGGTCAGAAAATCAACGTGTTCGACGGCGAAACATTCAAGGGCCAAGTCACCGCCAATGCATCGACCGGTGCCTGGACCTTGGCCGTCACTGGCTTGAACGTGGCCGCGCACAGTTTCAAAGCCAAGGCTTTGTATGGCGCGGGTGCGGAATCCGCCGCCAGAACGCTGACCGTTACCGCCGCCACTGCACCGACACTGACGTCGGTCAAAGGCAGCCCGAGCGGCGCTGAAATTCCCAACGCCGGTTTGACCATCGAAACGGCCGTGACCCTGAGCGGCGCCGCCGCCAAGGGTCAGAAAATCAACGTGTTCGACGGCGAAACATTCAAGGGCCAAGTCACCGCCAATGCATCGACCGGTGCCTGGACCTTGGCCGTCACTGGCTTGAACGTGGCCGCGCACAGTTTCAAAGCCAAGGCTTTGTATGGCGCGGGTGCGGAATCCGCCGCCAGAACGCTGACCGTTACCGCCGCCACTGCACCGACACTGACGTCGGTCAAAGGCAGCCCGAGCGGCGCTGAAATTCCCAACGCCGGTTTGACCATCGAAACGGCCGTGACCCTGAGCGGCGCCGCCGCCAAGGGTCAGAAAATCAACGTGTTCGACGGCGAAACATTCAAGGGCCAAGTCACCGCCAATGCATCGACCGGTGCCTGGACCTTGGCCGTCACTGGCTTGAACGTGGCCGCGCACAGTTTCAAAGCCAAGGCTTTGTATGGCGCGGGTGCGGAATCCGCCGCCAGAACGCTGACCGTTACCGCCGCCACTGCACCGACACTGACGTCGGTCAAAGGCAGCCCGAGCGGCGCTGAAATTCCCAACGCCGGTTTGACCATCGAAACGGCCGTGACCCTGAGCGGCGCCGCCGCCAAGGGTCAGAAAATCAACGTGTTCGACGGCGAAACATTCAAGGGCCAAGTCACCGCCAATGCATCGACCGGTGCCTGGACCTTGGCCGTCACTGGCTTGACCGTGGCCGCGCACAGTTTCAAAGCCAAGGCTTTGTATGGTTCAGGTGCGGAATCGGCCGTCAGGACACTGACCGTTACCGCCGCCACTGCCCCCACGCTGACGTCGGTCAAGGGCAGCCCGAGCGGGGTTGAAATTCCTAACGGCGGCTCGACCATTGAAACCGCCGTGACCCTGAGCGGGGTCGCAGCAAAAGGTCAGAAAGTCGAAATCTTCGATGGCTCGACCACCAAGGGTCAAACCACTGCCAATGCAACATCCGGTATCTGGACCTTGACCGTCACCGGCCTGAACGTTGCAGCGCACAGTTTCAAAGCCAAAGCCTTGTATGGCGCGGGTGCGGAATCGGCCGTCAGGACACTGACCGTCATTGTTCTACTTAATGATTTTACGGATTTTACTAATTCACAATGGAATGGATGGACAAACATCCATAAATCTTGGGGCGCACAAACTACAGAGGCAGGAAATTCATATTGGCGTAATAATGGTGGCCAGCTCTATCTTGCTGAACACGTAGGCTTAAAAAAGCTATTCAAGTTCAAAAAAGGAAAAACGTATGAGATTAGTTTCGCTTGGAAAAGCGGTACTCCGATGCTTCCTTACGTCCCTATGAACCTGCGTATGTTTGCAGACGATGTGATGATTCAAGACTTTAGAACTAAAAGCCCGACAGACTGGATAGCTTTTTCGGCCCGCTACACATACAACCCAGTTGTAGAAGCAGATGTTTTAATAAGAATCACAAACTGGCATTCATATTCAGGTTACTGCACAGTGCCAGTAAACCTGGATAACTTAAGAGTTAGAGAACTTTAAGCCACGGAAAACAGGCGACTTATGCTCTTTCCACTTAACTAATGATGATTCAAGTAGGAACCAAAACAGAAAAAATGGGGTGGATGGTCACATCCCCCCACATTTCACCGAATTAGCAAATAGATCAAAAAAACCAGCGTTCACAGTTTTACGACAACTATCAGGGTCAGCTTAGTAGATGGCCAAGCTACGTCTATTGACGTTTGGGGAAGACATCTGGAATCGAAGCAATGCTGGCTTGGTGTTTTCGATTGAAACGGTTTGCGATCTTTCGCTTTTAAACGCCAATGTTTAAATTACACGCAAAGACACGTAATCAGGCTACACGACCTTGCGTAATTGCCTACAGCTACGCCAGAATCCGCCGGCTTGTGCGCCTTGGGGACGGGTTCTATTGTGGTGCGGTCGCTGACGAATCAGCGATCGGGTTTAGCAGCCCGGGTTATCTCTAGACGCATAAAGTCCGTTGTCGTTATGGCGGCTTTGCGTGGGGCACTTCGGTGCGCCGGGTTCTAGAGTCCTGGTCTGCTAACCCGCGTACAGCCGCCACCTCCTTCGTTAGCAGCGAACGGTGGCAGCTTCATTACTCTAGAGGCTTCACCGATGATAAAACCAACGCCAAACCCGCCCGAAACCGACCCCACCTCACCCTACGAATCCCTCGATTCGAAAAAGCTCAACGAAGCCGCCGACCGCGCTCTCGATCACTACCTCTGCCCGCCCGGGTCCACGCCACCTCCACGCAAAATCCGTGGGATGTACGCCGTGACTGCGGACAACAAAAACGAAGAACTGCTGACTGATGCCAGTGAAACGCTCGCTTCGGCTAAAACCATTGCCCAGGACGTTGCCAGTCTGTTGCCCCCGTCGCAGCGTCGGGCGCTGCTGGGCATTGCGCAACTGATCATGCTCGGGGAGCTGGCAGTGAATCGGGTGCTGGATAATCAGCAGATGCCGGACTGACACCAGTTCCCTCGCCACAATGATTGTGTAAGAGCTGCCGGAGGCTGCGATCTTTTGATTTTTTGTTTTTAAAAACACGATCAAAAGATCGCAGCCTTCGGCAGCACCTACAGGGATGTAGCCTGACGATACTGCCGAGGTGTAAACCCGGTCGAGGCCTTGAACTGGCGGGTGAAGGCGCTGTGGTCGGTGTAGCCGCATTGCAGCGCAACGTCGGTGATCGGCAGGTCTGTATGCAGCAGTCGGTGGGCGTGTTCCAGGCGTACTTTCTGGATCATTTGCCGGGGCGTCAGGTGGAACACACGTTTGCAGTAACGCTCCAGTTGCGCGACGGAAATACCGGCGATGCGCGTCAGTTCGCCCAGCGTGACGCGGCGGTTGAAATGGTTGCGAATGTGTTCGTCGACCGCCGCCAGTCGCTGGAAGGCCGGATGGGTTTCGCTGGCTGACTGCACATCCACGGAGATACCAGCCAAACCGATGATCTGCCCGTCGCGGTTGTACAGCGGTTGTTTGTGGGTCAGGCACCAACCGGGTTCGCGACTGCCATAAAGATGCAGTTCGAGCTGATCCTCCAGCACAAACCCCTCCTCCAGCACTTTGCGATCCTGCTCGGTGTAGCCCGGCCCCAGTTGCGCCGGGAACACCTGCGCGCTGGTTTTGCCGAGCAGCGGGCGCAAGTCTTTCAAGCCGCAACGCTGCACCAGTGTGCGGTTGGCCAGGACATACCGGGCCTGCACATCCTTGATGAAAATCACCGCGTTGGGGATCACATCGAGCATCGGCAACAGCAGCGCAGCGCTGGCCACCAGCTCTTCAAGGGTCTGCGGACGGTTGCCGTCGCCACCCTGGCAAAGAATCGAAAACGCGTTGTGCATCAAGGATTCTCTCCCCTGTTCGTGGATAGCCCATGCGCCGTTCGCGTGCAGATTGCAGCAACACCACGACCCTGTCGAGCGCCGCAATCCGTCAGCGCAATTGTGCTGAATTCGTCATTGATCCCACCGCAAAACATCAATCGCCACGCTGCCGATGAGTTCAAAGTCTGGCCGTCCGAGTGACACAACTGCCTATCCAATAACTCACAAGAAGGCGATGCCATGTCAGGCCAAGGCAAGTTCAAAAAACAGCTTTCACTGATCGATCTCACGTTTATCGGGCTCGGGGCGATCTTCGGCTCCGGCTGGTTGTTCGCGGCCAGTCACGTGTCCGCCATCGCCGGGCCGGCGGGGATATTTTCCTGGTTGCTGGGCGGTTTCGCCGTGTTGCTACTGGGCATCGTTTACTGCGAACTGGGCGCCGCCCTACCGCGTGCCGGCGGCGTGGTGCGCTACCCGGTTTACTCCCACGGGCCGTTGCTCGGTTACCTGATGGGCTTCATCACCCTGATCGCGTTTTCCAGTCTGGTGGCGATCGAAGTGGTTGCCTCGCGCCAATACGCCGCGGCGTGGTTTCCCGGGCTGACCAAGACCGGCACCGGTGATCCGACACTGCTCGGCTGGCTGGTGCAGTTCGGCCTGCTCTGCCTGTTCTTCGTGCTCAACTACCGCAGCGTGAAGACCTTCGCCAAAGCCAATAATCTGGTGAGCATTTTCAAGTTCATCGTGCCGTTGCTGGTGATCGGTGTGCTGTTCACGTTCTTCAAACCGGAAAACTTCCACGTCCAGGGCTTCGCGCCGTTCGGCTTGTCGGGTGTGGAGATGGCGGTCTCGGCGGGCGGGATCATCTTCGCGTATCTGGGCCTTACGCCGATCATCTCGGTGGCCAGCGAAGTGAAGAATCCACAGCGCACGATTCCCATCGCGCTGATCCTCTCGGTGCTGCTCTCGACCCTGATTTATGTGCTGCTGCAAATGGCTTTTCTCGGTGGCATCCCGACCGAAATGCTCGCCAACGGCTGGGCCGGTGTGAGCAAGGAATTTGCCCTGCCGTATCGCGACATCGCGCTGGCGCTCGGTGTGGGTTGGTTGGCGTATCTGGTGGTCGCCGACGCGGTGATTTCACCGAGCGGCTGCGGCAACATCTACATGAACGCCACGCCTCGGGTGATCTACGGCTGGGCGCAGACCGGCACATTCTTCAAGGTGTTCACCCACATCGATGAGAAGTCCGGCATCCCGCGTCCGGCGCTGTGGCTGACGTTTGCGCTGTCGGTGTTCTGGACCCTGCCCTTCCCGTCGTGGGAAGCGTTGATCAACGTGGTTTCCGCCGCACTGGTGTTGAGCTACGCCGTGGCGCCAGTGTCGGTGGCTGCGTTGCGCCGTAATGCGCCGGACATGCCGCGGCCGTTCCGGGTCAAGTGCATGGGCGTGCTCGGACCGGTGTCGTTCATCATCGCTGCACTGATCGTCTACTGGTCGGGCTGGAGCACCGTGTCGTGGCTGCTCGGCCTGCAAATCCTGATGTTTGTCGTCTACCTGCTGTGCGGTCGTTTTGTACCGACTGCGCACCTGAATCTGGCTCGCCAAGTGCGCTCCTCGGCCTGGCTGATCGCCTTCTACGCGGTGACGATCGTGCTGTCGAAACTCGGCACCTTCGGCGGCCTCGGCATCCTCGCCCACCCGTTCGACACCCTCGTCGTCGCTGCTTGTGCGACGGGCATCTATTACTGGGGCGCCGCGACCGGCGTACCGGCACATCTGCTGCACCTTGAGGATGACGATGAAGAAAGCGAAGTCGCCGCCCCCGCCTCCACCGTGAACGCGCGCCCTGCCGGCGCTTACTGAAATCTTCAAACGAGAGACGTCCATGAAACGAGTACACGTCATCGATTCCCATACCGGCGGCGAACCCACACGTCTGGTGATGAAGGGTTTTCCCGAACTGCCCGGCAGCACCATGGCTGAAAAGCGCGATGCTCTGCGCGATCAGCATGATGCATGGCGTCGCGCCTGCCTGCTGGAACCACGCGGCAACGACGTGCTGGTCGGCGCGCTGTACTGCGAACCGGTGTCGGCTGACGCCACGTGCGGGGTGATTTTTTTCAACAACGCCGGTTACCTCGGCATGTGCGGCCACGGCACCATCGGCCTGATCAATTCGTTACAGCACTTGGGCCAGATCGCCCCAGGCGTGCACAAGATCGACACACCGGTCGGCCCGGTCAGCGCGACGCTGCATGAAGACAGCACCGTGACGCTGGGCAACGTGGCGTCTTATCGCTACCGCAAACAGGTGCCGGTGGACGTGCCAGGATTCGGCCGGGTGTTCGGCGATATCGCTTATGGCGGCAACTGGTTTTTCCTTGTGTCCGAGCATGGCCAGACCCTGACGATGGACAACGTCGAGCACCTCACGGCGTACACCTGGGCGATGCTCAAGGCCCTCGAAGATCAAGGCATATGCGGTGAGGACGGTGCGGTCATCGACCACATCGAACTGTTCGCTGACGACACCAACGCCGACAGCCGCAACTTCGTCATGTGCCCCGGCAAAGCCTACGACCGCTCGCCATGTGGCACCGGCACCAGCGCCAAACTCGCCTGCCTTGCGGCCGACGACAAGCTGCAGCCCGGCGCGCGCTGGGTACAGGCAAGCATCACCGGTAGCCAGTTCGAAGGCCGCTTCGAATGGGAAGGTGAACGCATCCGCCCCTACATCACTGGCCGCGCCTTCATGACCGCCGACAGCACATTGCTGATCGATGAAACAGATCCGTTCGCGTGGGGCATCTGAGCTGCCGCGCCGACTTTCCACCCTTATTTGAACGATGTGCCAAGGAGTTAAAACAATGAGCGACAACATCTTCACCGGCTGCATGCCAGCCCTGATGACCCCGTGCACCGCCCAGCGCAAACCGGACTTCGACGCGCTGGTTGCCAAGGGGCGCGAGCTGATCGATATCGGCATGAGCGCCGTGGTGTATTGCGGGTCCATGGGCGACTGGCCGTTGCTCACCGAAGCCGAGCGTCAGGAAGGCGTGGCGCAGCTGGTGGCGGCGGGGATTGCGACGATTGTCGGGACCGGTGCGGTGAACACCCGCGAAGCGGTTTCCCATGCGACCCACGCGGCGAAAGTCGGCGCGCAGGGTTTGATGGTTATTCCCCGCGTGCTGTCCCGTGGTGCTTCGGCCGCCGCGCAAAAAGCCCACTTCGCCGCGATTCTGCAGGCCGCGCCCGAGTTACCTGCGGTGATCTACAACAGCCCTTACTACGGCTTCGCCACCCGCGCCGATCTGTTTTTCGAGCTGCGCCGCGAGTACCCGAACCTGATCGGCTTCAAGGAGTTTGGTGGCGGCGCCGACCTGCGTTACGCCGCCGAAAACATCACCTCCAAGGATGACGACGTAACCCTGATGGTCGGCGTCGACACGCAAGTGGTGCACGGCTTCGTCAACTGCAACGCCACCGGTGCGATCACCGGGATCGGTAACGCCCTGCCCCGCGAAGTGCTGCAACTGGTGGCCCTGAGCAAGCAAGCGGCCAAGGGCGATGCCAAGGCACGACGTCAGGCGCGGGAACTGGAATCGGCGCTGGCGGTGCTGTCGTCGTTCGACGAAGGCTGCGATCTGGTGCTGTATTACAAGCACCTGATGGTGCTCAACGGGGACAAGGAATACACCCTGCATTTCAATGAAACCGATGCGTTGAGCGACTCACAACGCCGCTATGCAGAGAACCAGTACGCGCTGTTCCGTCACTGGTACGAGAACTGGTCGGCGGAGCAGAACTTCGCCTGATCCCTCGCTGCGTTTTCGTGCCCGCCGACTGTAGCGGCGGGCAATCTTTTCTCATCAGGAATAAACCATGACTCTGACGGGCCACATGCTGATCGGACAGCACACTGTTGCGGGCAATCGCGAAGCCGTTCGGGGGATCAACCCGGCCACGGGGATGACGCTGGAGCCTGCCTATGCCGGCGGTTCGGCCGAACATGTCGAGCGGGCCTGCGCGCTGGCCTGGGCAGCGCTGGACCGCTATCGCGAAACGACGCTGGATGCCCGATCTGAATTTCTGCAACGCATTGCCGTGGAAATCGAAGCCCTTGGCGATGAGCTGATTGACCGTGCCATGGCCGAAACCGGCCTGCCGAGCGCCCGTTTGCTTGGCGAACGTGGCCGCACGTGTCAGCAACTGCGACTGTTTGCCCGCACAATACGGGCCGGTGAATGGCTGGATGTGCGCGTTGATACAGCGCAACCGCAGCGGCAGCCGATGCCGCGCTCGGACCTGCGTCAACGCCAAGTGCCGTTGGGGCCGGTGGCGGTGTTTGGCGCGAGCAATTTCCCCTTGGCGTTCTCGGTGGCGGGTGGCGACACGGCGTCGGCGCTGGCGGCCGGGTGCCCGGTGATCGTCAAGGCCCATGGCGCGCATCCCGGCACCAGTGAACTGGTCGGCCGCGCAGTGGCGCGAGCGGTGCAAGCCTGCGGTCTGCCGGAGGGGGTGTTTTCGTTGTTGTACGGTTCCGGTCGCGAAGTGGGTATCGCGCTGGTCACCGATCCACGCATCAAAGCCGTGGGTTTTACCGGTTCGCGCAGCGGTGGTCTGGCACTGGTTCAAGCCGCACAGGCAAGACCCGAGCCGATTCCGGTGTATGCGGAAATGAGTTCGATCAATCCGGTGTTGCTGTTTCCCGCGGCATTACGCAATCGCGTGCAAGCATTGGCGCAGGGCTTCGTCACTTCACTGACTGTGGGTGCCGGGCAGTTCTGTACCAATCCTGGTCTGGTGATTGCGCATAAGGGGCCCGCGCTGGACAAATTTGTCGCCGCCACTGCCGAACGGCTCCAACAAAGCCCCGCGCAGACGATGCTGACGCCAGGCATCTTCAATGCCTATGAGGCTGGCGTGAATGCCTTGGCCGAGAACCCCCATGCGCAAATTTCGGCTGTGGGTCAGATGAGCACGCAACCCAATCAGTGCCAGGCCCACCTGTTCGTCACCCAAGCCAGCGATTTTCTCGCCGATCAGAACCTCCAGGCCGAAGTTTTTGGCGCGGCGTCGTTGATTGTGCAATGCAGCGATGACGAGGAGATGCGTCAAGTGATCGAACATCTGGAAGGCCAACTGACTGCCACATTGCACCTGGACGACGAAGACCTCGAGCAGGCCCGCGCGCTGCTGCCAGCGCTGGAGCGCAAGGCCGGTCGGTTGCTGGTCAACGGTTGGCCCACCGGTGTCGAAGTGTCTGATGCGATGGTACATGGCGGGCCGTTCCCGGCCACATCCGACGCGCGGTCGACATCTGTTGGCACAGCAGCGATCCACCGATTCTTGCGTCCGGTGTGCTATCAGGATTTCCCCGACAGCTTGTTGCCCTCGGCACTGAAACAGGCCAATCCCCTGCAATTGCGTCGCCTGCTCGATGGGCAAAGGGAAGCGCATGACCAGCCCGAATAACGTCTCGCACGACATCGCCGTGGTCGGCGCCGGCATCATCGGCGTCGCCTGCGCACTGCGTCTTGCCCGCCAAGGCCAGCGTGTGGTGGTCATCGATCAACAGGAACCGGGGCACGGCGCATCGTTCGGCAACGCCGGGCATCTGGCGACCGAGCAGGTGTTTCCGATTGCCGACCTGTCGATTCTCAAGCGCTTGCCGGCAATGCTGATGGACCCGATGGGCCCGCTGCGCCTGGACTGGAGATACATGCCCCGCGCCCTGCCCTGGTTTACGCGGCTGTTGCTGAACCTGCGGGCGGAGCCCTTTCAGAAAACCGTGGCGGGTTTGCGGGCGCTGAATGAAAGCAGTCTGGATGCCTGGCATCGTTTGCTGGGGGATATTCAACGTCCTGACCTGCTCAAGGTCGATGGATCGTTGCTGGTCTTCGAGCGCCCGGAATCGCGGCAGGCCATCGATGCGCTCCAGGTTCGCTTGCGCCAGCAGCAAGTGCCGGTCGATTTCTGGCCGGCTGGCGCGGTACGGGAATCCGCAGCGCAATTCAGCGATCAGATTCAGGGCGGTTTGTTCTTTCCGCGCACCGGCCACTTTCTCGATCCATATCGCGTGGTCTGCGAGTTGGTCGAAGCAGCCAAGGCCAGCGGCGTGAGTTTTGTGAGGCAACAGGTTCAGGGCGGTTATGTGCGGGAGCACGGTGTTTCGCTGATCACCGGAACCGGTGGTTTGACCGCGAGCCGCGTCTTGATCGCCTGCGGAGCGCACTCGGCAAAACTCACCACCGCACTCACCGGCGAGAAAGTCCCGTTGGACACCGAGCGCGGTTATCACTTGATGTTGCCGCAGGAACACAACCGCCTGCCCTTCCCGGTCACCTCGCTGGAGCGCAAGTTCATCATGACGCCGATGTCTGAAGGCTTGCGCCTGGCGGGCACGGTCGAGTTCGCCGGGCTGGAGCGGCCACCGAGCATGGAACGCGCGTGGCAGTTGCATCGGTTGACTCAGGGGTTGTTCCGCAAGGATCTGAGCGCTGAGGCGGCGACGCCATGGATGGGGTTTCGGCCATCGCTACCGGATTCGTTGCCGGTGATTGATCAAGCGTGCGGGGGCAAGGTGTTGCTTGCGTTTGGGCATCAGCATCTGGGGCTGACGCAAGCGGCGGTGACGGCGGAGATGGTTGCGCGGATGGTGTTGCCGGAGGTAGAAAAACGAATGGGGGATTTGCCGGCAAGCGACCCTTACGCGCTTGACCGTTTCTAAGCAAAATCGTGGGAGCGGGCTTGCCCGCGAAAGCGTCGGGCCAGCCAACATCGTTGTTGAATGACCCACCGCCATCGCTGGCAAGCCAGCTCCCACAGGTTCTCGCGGTGAACTTGGGCGAAGGGTACAGCCACAATCACTGTGGGAGCGGGCTTGCCCGCGAAAGCGTCGGGCCAGCCAACATCGTTGTTGAATGACCCTCCGCCATCGCTGGCAAGCTAGTTCCCACAGGTTCTCGCGGTGAACTTGGGCGAAGGGTACAGCCACAATCACTGTGGGAGCGGGCTTGCCCGCGAAAGCGTCGGGCCAGACAACATCGTTGTTGAATGACCCTCCGCCATCGCTGGCAAGCCAGCTCCCACAGGTTCTCGCGGTGAACTTGGGCGAAGGGTACAGCCACAATCACTGTGGGAGCGGGCTTGCCCGCGAAAGCGTCGGGCCAGCCAACATCGTTGTTGAATGACCCACCGCCATCGCTGGCAAGCCAGCTCCCACAGGTTCTCGCGGTGAACTTGGGCGAAGGGTACAGCCACAATCACTGTGGGAGCGGGCTTGCCCACGAAAGCGTCGGGCCAGACAACATCGTTGTTGAATGACCCTCCGCCATCGCTGGCAAGCCAGCTCCCACAGGTTTTTGCGGTGAACTTGGGCGAAGGGTACAGCCACAATCACTGTGGGAGCGGGCTTGCCCGCGAAAGCGTCGGGCCAGACAACATCGTTGTTGAATGACCCTCCGCCATCGCTGGCAAGCCAGCTCCCACAGGTTCTCGCGGTGAACTTGGGCGAAGGGTACAGCCACAATCACTGTGGGAGCGGGCTTGCCCGCGAAAGCGTCGGGCCAGCCAACATCGTTGTTGAATGACCCACCGCCATCGCTGGCAAGCCAGCTCCCGCAGGTTTTTGCTGAACTTTGGCTAAGGGGACAACCACAATGAGACGGCGTCAGATCTCAAATGGCGTCGTAAAACGCCTCCACCAACACCCGACTCCCGACAAAGAAACTGTCCGCCACCAACCGCAACGGCTGCAGATCCAGATCACTGGCCTTGTCGCCAATCAACTGCTGAAAATGCCGATACACCGCCGCGTACTCGCCCTCTTCCGAAACCGTCTGGCGCGCACCATCGATACTTAACAGCGCCCCACCGTTATCCAGTCGCAACACACCTTCGGCGCAGCGAATTTCGATGCTCCAGAGTTCGTCATGACCATGGTCGAAGTCGAATTCGGCGCGCACGTCGAGGTGGCGCGCATCAGACATTTTGATCGAAGCGGCAATCGGTGACTGGCAGTTTTCGGGTACGCGCAGTTCGGCGGACTCGACAAACAACGGCAGCGCCAGCAGGTGCGTGACAATCGACAAGGCGTTGATGCCCGGATCGAAAACGCCCAGACCACCCGGTTGCCAGATCCAGGTCTGGCCGGGATGCCACTTGCGCACGTCTTCCTTCCAGTCGATGTGCACACTTTGCAGGGTGCGGGTGGCGAGCCAGTCGCGGGCGGCGGCAATGCCGGGCGCATAGCGCGAGTGCCAGGCGAACAACGCACTGACGCCGTGCTGCTCGGCCAGACTGACCAATGCCATTGCCTCACCCAACGTTGCACAGGGCGGCTTTTCCACCAGCACATGTTTGCCGGCGGCCAGCGCTTCCTGCACCAACGCAAATCGTCCTTGCGGCGGCGTGCAGAAGGCGATCGCGTCGACCTGCGGGCCGTTTGCGAGCAATTCGCTCAGCGACTGGAAATTCTCGACACCGGCGCAGGGCTTGCCTTGCGTGGCGACAGACAGCAACTGGAATGCGGGATTGGCGAGAATCGCCGGGACATGTTGATCCTGGGCAATCTTGCCGTAGCCCACCAGACCGAGACGGATCGGTTGCATCAATGGCTCCTGTTTTTGTTTTAGTCAGCGAACCGGCAGATTACCTGCAAACACTTCGATCGTCTGTCTGCACAACGTCACAAGGCCTCGCAGGATCAGGCAAGCATTGCACAGGAATGCACTACTTCAATGCCGGGCAAAAAGGCAAAGATGTGCGTTCGATAACCCCATTGAGGACGCTCCCATGCTCGTACAAGCCTACGGTGCCCACGCTGGCGACAAACCCCTTGAGGCGATGCAGATCAAGCGCCGCGCGCCGGCCGCCCATGACGTGCAGATCGATATCGCCTTCTGTGGCATCTGCCATTCGGACTTGCATCAGGTGCGCGCCGAATGGGCCGGCACGCAATTCCCCTGCGTACCGGGCCATGAAATTGTCGGGCGCGTCTCGGCGATTGGCGCACATGTCGCGGATTTCAAAGTGGGTGATCTGGTCGGTGTCGGTTGCATTGTCGACAGCTGCAAACACTGCGATGACTGCGAAACCGGGTTGGAAAACTACTGCGACGGCATGATCGGCACCTACAACTTCCCGACGCCGGACGCCCCCGGCTGGACGCTCGGCGGCTACTCGCAAAACATCGTCGTGCATGAACGCTACGTGCTGCGCATCCGCCATCCCGACGCGCAACTGGCAGCCGTCGCGCCACTGCTCTGCGCCGGGATCACCACCTACTCGCCACTGCGTCAGTGGCATGCCGGGCCGGGCAAGAAAGTCGGCGTGGTCGGCATCGGTGGCCTCGGTCACATGGGGATCAAACTGGCCCATGCCATGGGCGCGCATGTCGTGGCGTTCACCACTTCCGAATCGAAACGCGAGGCGGCAAAACAACTGGGCGCCGATGAGGTCGTCGTGTCACGCAATGTCGAAGAGATGGCGGCGCATGCCAAGAGTTTTGACTTCATTCTCAACACCGTCGCAGCGCCACACGATCTCGATGCGTTTCTGGTGCTGCTCAAGCGCGATGGTGCGTTGACACTGGTGGGGGCGCCCGCCTCGCCGCATCCCTCGCCGAACGTGTTCAACCTGATCATGAAACGCCGCACCATTGCCGGCTCGATGATCGGCGGGATCCCGGAAACCCAGGAGATGCTGGATTTCTGTGCCGAACACGGCATCGTCTCCGACATCGAACTGATCCGTGCTGATCAGATCAATGAATCCTACGAGCGCATGCTCAAGGGCGACGTGAAATATCGCTTCGTGATCGACAACGCAACGTTGGCCGACTGAAGGTTCGCGCCGTGATCCTTGTCGCCGGAATTTGACAGGCACCGCGTTGCTCGACAAAGTCGCACCCCTTTTGCGGTCATTGCTGCCGCAATCTTGCAATGAACAGGGGTTGCCGTTGAACGAACAGACTTTGTCCATGCGCCTGGAGCGCGTGGCAGCGCATGTGCCGACCGGCGCAAGGCTGGCCGATATCGGCTCGGATCACGGCTATCTGCCGGTGGTGCTGATGCGTCGCGGGGTGATTGCAGCGGCCGTGGCGGGTGAGGTGGCGTTGACGCCCTTTCATTCGGCCCAACGCACGGTGCGCGACAACGAGCTGCAGCAACGCATCACCGTGCGTCTGGCCAATGGTCTGGCGGCGATCGAGCCTGGTGACAGGATCACCGCCATCAGTATCTGCGGCATGGGCGGCGAGACGATCCGCGACATCCTCGACGGCGGCAAATCGCGTTTGAGCGGCGAAGAACGTCTGATTCTGCAACCCAACGGCGGTGAGCAGCCACTGCGCCAATGGCTGATGGACAATGGCTACCGCATCTTCCACGAGGAACTGTTGCAGGAAAACCGTTTCGACTACGAAATCATCGTCGCTGAACGTGCAGAGTCAGTGGTCTACACCGATCAAGAGCTGTACTTCGGCCCGTTGCAAATGCAGGTGCGCAGTCCGCAGTTCCTGACCAAGTGGCAACGCCGGCTGCATGAAAAGCAGAAGACACTGGCCCAGTTCGCCCGGGCGCAGCAGGCTTTGCCCGAAGCAAAGGTGCAAGACGTTGCCCGGCAAGTTCAATGGATCGCCGAGATGTTGGCTTGTGCCGGATAGAGGCAGGCACTGCTCAGAGCGTTCGCGCCAAAGTCGATATCAAGCGATTGAATGCACTCGGGCTCTTCCCTGTTTCTGAGCACCCTTCATGGCTTGCAGACTGAAATATTCAAAAGTATGCGTGACCTTTTTTTGGCGGCAGCGTGGCGAAGCGGTCACTGTTCTGAAAGTCGCATTCAATTGCGGAAATAAAAAAAGTTGTCGAACGCATACATTACTGACTGCAACGTCTGGACCTAGGCGATTTTTATGAGATTGCCGTTAAGGACAATCACGTCTACGTGGTCTTCATGACTGAAGTTCTCTACGAGGTCTTGAAGATGTACATGCTCCACGCCTTCAACTGCCATTTCATCGGCGGCGCGGATTAGAAAAGCGCCAAGCGCCCTGATGGTTTCGGGGTCAGCAAGGATCGAAATATCATCGAGGCGGATGCTGTTCTCACTGCCAACGGCGGTTCCGTGTACGGTGAACGTGTTGAATTTCTTCATCGTTGATAAGGCTCAAAAGGAGTTTTTATTGGCGAAGCATTCCAGACTCATAATCCAGCCATCCCTTTGCTTCTTTCTCGGCCAATACACTCAGCACATCGTCAAGGGAAACGTCGGCAGGAACGTTGATGGAGAAGAACTTTTTGCTCATACCTTCCCATGCGCAGCCTCTAGCAACCAGATCTTCCAAAACACTGGAAATCCATGGCTCACCCGCCTCGAAAAAAATGATACGAAGGGTACTGTTGCCGGTATTTTTTATGACTTTCTCAAATTGGTACTCAGCGTTCACCACGGGGCTTACCGAAATCTCGTCATCAAGACAAACTTCCCGTGTGTAAAACGGAATGTTCTTCACGATAAATGAGCCCGAGTCCAATCTCTCAGCCCACAGGCTCTCGCTTGAAACCGGTGGATAGTCATCTTCGACCAATAACTTGAAAAATACCTTCTCCATTTACATCCTTATGTTCAATGTAACAGGCAGGGTATGGAAGCCAACGACGAGCACTCCAGTACGCGAGATGGCTCTATCGGGTAGTGCTGCAGACACGCGTCTTCATAGGCGATATTTTCGCCATCAGCAATTGACGACAGATAACTGTCGATCGTGGAAAAATCACAGCTTGCGGGAATATCCACAGCAAACAACGATAGACCGCGAGTTGATAAACAGAACGCACCATATTCTTGCAACCGGGTGATTATCTTTGCTTTCTCGCCCGGATTACTCGCGAAAACCCTGATTGTCGAGTGCCCGCCTTGACTCACCACACGGGCAGCTATCCGCTCCTCGCCATCCAGTTGTACCTGCACACGATCACCTTTACTGACGCCATGAACGTAATAAGGTGTGTTGTCTATTTCGTAAACGTCCTTCCCTCGGTAGATGCCCCATACCGATTCAACCGAAAAGGGAGGGTAATCATCTTCGTCAGGCGTTAACTTGAAAATAATCTTGTGAAAAATATCAGTCATATCCGTGCTCAAAGGGAAGCTTTCACTGGCGTCAAGACGCTCGACATTTCAGTCCGAAGAGGATTCAACTCCCACCATCCAAACGTCTTCGTAACCTTCTCTGTCGATAATGAACCTGGAACCTGCGGGCAGAAAAAGATACTTCAGCACTTGCGGTAATTCATCGACCAAATGGCTGGTGTGCAGCGTTTGATAGAAGCCGCTGGCTGG
The DNA here is from genome assembly GCF_018326005.1 of Pseudomonas sp. Seg1. Taxonomy (NCBI): domain Bacteria; kingdom Pseudomonadati; phylum Pseudomonadota; class Gammaproteobacteria; order Pseudomonadales; family Pseudomonadaceae; genus Pseudomonas; species Pseudomonas sp. Seg1. The sequence goes on along the minus strand of NZ_AP021903.1, from coordinate 2,850,951 downwards.
CGAGTGCTCACCGCAGTGAATGAACCAACTGACCGTGCCACCCTCAGGCAATTGGACTCTCGATCCGTAAATCGGCGACTTGTGGAGAGTATTCAATGCAATGGCAACCACCTCCTCGGGAGGGTGTGGCGTCAGCCCATACCTGGCACACACCTGCTGTTGCGATGCGTCAGGAATTGCACAATCAGCTTTTTGCATCATTAGGTCCCTATTTCAAATTGGCTTGACAGCCGACCAGAGCACGCCTTCCAACGGTATGAACTCAACGCCTTTAAGCCCCGCCGCCCGTGCTTTGAAAGCGCTGGAACAAATCAACGTATTACTACCGGAAATCATTCCTTTGAACTTGAACAAGTCTTGCTTGAATACCTCAGGCAACACTAACTTTTTGAATCTGAAAATCAATCCATCTTCTTCAACAAATGTCGAGCCCAACCCTGTATCAGAGCGGGCATCAAGCTCTTCAAAAAGGACCGCATTGTAGCTTTTGACGGATACAGGCTCTCCCTTGGTTGATACCACATCGATTACCACGCGATCCGCGATTGCGACATCAAGCTCCGCGCAAACTGACAAAAAATCGTCACTGACTATATAAAAACGCGAAACACTGCGGATATCGAAATCATAGAACCGATCCTTCGATATCAGCACCATTCCTTCCGGATACGGGGTATGAAATGTGTAGTTTATTTTCTCCGCATACCAAGGAAAGAAGCCAAATTGCACGCTTTCCGCATCGGGATAGAACTTATCGTATAAATTCGCGTTCAATAAGCCACGCGGACAGCCAGACTCTTCCTTTTGAGAGAGCACGTAGTATTCCATATCGCCCCGTATCCATCCTGAACTGACTATTAAAAAGATATCACCAGAAACCTTCTTAAATTCGCCTTATCCCAGACCATAGAACCTCGTCCAATGGGGTAAACCCAATGCCTTTAAAGCTTTCTGCCAACTCCCTGAACGCCTGAGAACAGACCAGACTATCGCTACCGGAAATCAGTCTGCGGTACTTGAACAGATCCAGACCCCACTCAGGTGGAAGTACCAGCTTTTTGAACCTGACCGGCCGGCCGTTTTCTTCGACAAATGTTGATGCCGGATCGCAGTTCGTTCGAACGTCCAGCTCATCAAACAACACGGCATTATAATTTTTTTCTGAAATACGCTTCCCAGCCTCTGACAGCACTTCAATCCTGACGCTGTCGATAATATTGACGTTCGTCTTGCGACAGACCGCCAGAAACGCATCACTGACCACGTAGAAAAAACGCGAAATACTTCTGATATCAAAATCGTAGTATTCATCCCTGGAAATAAGAACCATCCCCTGCGGAAAAGGCGTGCGCGGGCCGGCCTTTGCCCTTTCTGCATACCATGGAAAAAAACCGAATTTCACATCTTTTGTGTCTGGATAAAATTTGTCAAAAAGGTCGCCATGCAAAATCCCGACGGGACAGCCAACGTCCTCCAATTGCGAAAGCACGTAATAACTCATTAAAGCCTCCAATCAACCTGGTCAGAATTCGTCCAGGACATCATGACCTCGAAATTCTGGTTGATTGCCCTGCAAACACCGCTCCAAGCAAATCGGCGAGATCACCTGTAATTTCAGCTTGAGATGGTGGTTTGGATCAAGACCCGATGTATTTGTAATACACCACTAACTCCCCCTCTCGTTGTGAAATCTCAAGATGGAGAATCGCCTCGCCGGGAGCACCATTAGCCCAAAGAATGCATTCCATGCCCAACGTCTTGCTATTGGTTTCATAAGCATCGATGAAAGGTCGGTCTCGCCCGTTTGTATCGAAGGCTGTCTCTTCAGGGGCTATGGATACTGTTGTGCCGGGACCAAAATACTCATCGATTGACGCGCAGATTTCATCCGCCACAGCGTCCGATATTGCGAAATCCCGCTTGAGCGCTGCAGTATCACGCCGATCAATAGCGTCAACAAACGACTTAGCCTTCACATGAGCCTGTGCAGGAGTGGGCAACAGCCACCAGTACAACAGCGTCTCGTCACTATCGTCGTCAAGGTTTTTATAGATGTTGGCGTAATACCACTGAATCCCGGTTTGCTCACGGAACCTGTCAAAAAAACCGTTGATTCTCTCCATGCCATTTTTCGCAGGAACAGCCAGCGACAAACTTCCCTCGCAGACGCCATCCAGTGTTCCATCCAACTCGCGGACAACATCATCTTCAAGCGCAGTGATCGCGTCCGGGGAAATGTAATCGGCGTAGATTTGAATACAGAAATTACCGCCTCGCTTCAGCACCTCGGCAGGTGCATTTCTATCCTTGATCGAGACGATATCCCCCCTCGCCAGGTTTTGCGCCAGGCCAGGTGAAGAGAGTAATTCGTAGGTGTGCTGATCAATCTGACGCGCGAGCAGTTCCTCACGGACAGCGCCACCATCATCGGCCATGTAAACCTGGATCAGCACAGGTGATTGCTTGTCGTCCATAAGGGGTGACACCGCTCCTTGTTCCATAAATGACATCCCTCTCTATCCCGGCGCCAAGGTTACACGATGCGACCTCTGCATCCACCTTGACGTTTGCAAGGCTCCTTGGTCGCCGTAAGTTCTGGGGTGAACAAGAACATCATCGAGCTTGCAGATTGTCTTCAACCCACTGGGCAAGAACGGGCCGGTCAATGCTTCGCGCGGCATCCGCCAGATAGACGGCCTCGTCCGCACCCACGGTCAATCCATGGGCTAGAAGTATCTGCAGACCTCCAATGGCCTGCGGCTCTTCGCCCATATGGAAAACGGCTTGTCGCGCAGGGGTCAGACCGTTGTCTGCCACTGAATCAACACTTGCGCCAGAGTCAATCAATCTACCTGCACGCTCTATCGGGCCGAGTTTCAAAAGCGCCGACAACGGCGTAACGCCGGCGTCATCAGTGACGTCGATCAAGTTGTGGGTTTTGTACCAGTCGAGTACCCATGCGAAGACAGAATCATCACTTTCCAGCGCCGAGCGATGCAGCAGGCTGCCACCGCTGAGACTGTTTTTCTGAAAAAAATCCACGCCATTTTCCGCAAGAAAATCGAGTGTTTCCACGTTTTCAGCGACGTAGAACAACACCGGGATGTCGCTGTACGACTCGCGGTTTTTTATGTGCGGAAGCAAACGTTGCATTGCACTGCTATCTCCGCCAGCCAGCGCGTCGCCGGCTTCATAAAGATCCACTAGCTGTTCTTCATCGATCATCGATTGCTCCGTAAGACCGCGATGTTATGGCAGCGCCCCTCGTCTAGGCAGACTTAACTTAACCCGTCCCCGTCGTTTTATCGCCGAATAGGATCCGAAGGCCGACCCTGTGCGTTGGGCACTTGATACACCACATCACAAATGATGTACCTGAAACCCCATTTATCAACCTCCTGCAACTTCCTAAAGTTCTCTCCAACAGCAGCCCATCAATCCGACAGGCTGACCACTGGAGATACTCAAATGCCTTTCATCAGCGTACGCATCACCCGTGACGGCGTCACTCGGGAGCAGAAAGCCCAGGTGATCAAGGAGATCACGGAAACGATGGAACGGGTGCTCCACAAGGATCCCAAACTGACGCATATCGTCATCGAGGAAGTCGACACGGATAACTGGGGTTACGCCGGCATGACGACCACGGAGTACCGCAAACAGTTGTCGGACGCCTCATCATGAGTCGCGTGGTGAAAATCGATGTTGTCTCGGATGTCGTCTGCCCATGGTGCGCGCTCGGCGTTACCGCACTTGAGCAAGCGATCGAAAGTCTGGCGGGTGAAGTCGAGGTTGAACTGACCTACAAGCCGTTCGAACTTAATCCGGAGATGCCGGCGGCTGGCGAACACGCTATCGAGCACATGATGCGCAAGTACGGTCGCAGCGCTGAGCAAGTGGCGCAACGCAACGCGATGATCATTCAACGCGGTGAGGAGATTGGCTTTCACTTCGACCTGGAAAAGCGCAGTCATTTTTACAACACGTTCGATGCCCATCGCTTGCTGTTTTGGGCCTCGACACAAGGGCGCCAGCGCGCACTGAAAAAGCTCTTGTTGCGGGCTTACTTCACCGATGGAAAAAACCCGGATGACCGCCAGACGCTGGTGAATCTGGCCAAGGACGCGGGGCTCGACAGTGAGCGTGCAGAAGCCGTACTGGCCTCTGCAGAGTTCAGTCGTGAAGTCCGCGAACTCGAAGCGTTCTATCAGCAGCGCGGCATCCAGTCGGTACCGGCGATGGTTATCAATGACCGACACATCCTGTCCGGATCGCAATCGGTCGCTGATTACCGGCAAGCATTACGTCAGGCGGCGCAGGTTGGCGCTCACGTCTGACCGTTGAAAATCCGTTCACTCAACTCATTTCGATTACATGAGGATTCATCATGAGCACGTCCAACAAAGTGGTAGTGGTTACCGGCGCCTCTCAAGGTATTGGCGCAGGTCTGGTCAAAGGCTTTCGTGAGCGCGGCTATCAAGTGGTCGCGACCTCCCGTTCAATCCAGCCTTCTACCGACCCGGACATTCTGACCGTGGCTGGCGACATCGCTGATCCTGCGACTGCCGAGCGCGTCATCCGCGAAGCCGTCGCCCGCTTCGGTCGGATCGACACGCTGGTCAACAACGCGGGGATCTTTGTCGCGAAGCCATTCACCGAGTACAGCCAGGCAGATTACGCCCAGGTTGTGGCCACCAACATGAGCGGCTTCTTCCACATCTCGCAACTGGCGATTACCGAGATGGAGAAGCACAGCAGCGGCCACATCGTCAGCGTGACCACCAGCCTGGTGGATCATGCCATCGACGGCGTACCTTCGGTGCTGGCCTCGCTGACCAAGGGCGGCATCAACGCGGCAACCAAATCGCTGGCCATCGAGTACGCCAAGCGCGGCATTCGGGTCAACGCCGTGTCGCCGGGCATCATCAAGACGCCGATGCATGGTGTGGAGACTCACGCAGCGCTCGGCAGCCTGCACCCGGTTGGCCATATGGGTGAGATTGACGACATCGTGCAGGCGATCCTCTATCTGGACAGCGCGAATTTCGTCACCGGTGAGATTCTGCACGTCGATGGCGGTCAGAGCGCGGGGCATTGATTCCCTGTTGTCCCTGCAACTAGAAAACGGCGCCGTCGGTGTATACCGGCGGCGCCGTTTCATGTAGTAAACACCGGGATGAAATGTCTGTTGAGACTCGGTGCCCTCCCTTATGAAACGCCACTTTGATGACTTGCAATTGGGCAGTATCGAACTGTTTTGCCTCGCCGCCGAGGCCGGTAGCTTCACCGCCGCCGCACAGCTGGCCGGGGTGACACCGGCGGCGGTGAGCCGATCGATTCTGCGGCTGGAGCAACGCCTGGGTTCGCGGCTTTTCGCCAGAACCACACGCAGCATTCGGTTGACCGAGGCTGGCCGAAATTTTTTCGTCCAGTGCAGCCAGGCCCTGACCCAACTGGTCGAGGCGCAACAAGAAGTCATGGGCGCGCAGACGACCGCGTCGGGACGTTTGCGCATCAGTCTGCCGACCACTTACGGGCATCACCGCATTCTGCCGCTGCTGCCAGCCTTTCGAGCGCTTTACCCCGAAGTCACGGTGGATATTCACTTGGGTAATCGCAATATCGATTTCGTCGCGGAGGGCTACGATCTGGCGATCCGCGTCCGCGCTCAGCCGGACTCGACCCTGATTGCCCGCCTGCTGGAAGACGCGAAACTGGTGGTGGTGGCGTCGCCCGACTATCTGCACAAAGCGGGCGTGCCGCAGACCCTGGAAGATCTGGCGCAGCACGAGTGCATTCAGTTCGAACTGCCCAGCAGCGGGCGGCGGATTTCCTGGCTGTTTCAGGAAAATGGCAAGGATCGTGAGGTGTTTTCCGACGGTGGTTACTCCTGCTCAGACGATGTGCTCGGCGGCGTAACGCTGGCAAAGCATGGCGCGGGAGTGTTCCAGACCTACAAATTCATTGTTGAACAGGAACTGGCGGACGGTCGGCTCGTCGAGGTGCTTCAGCCCTACAGCGGTCGCTCAAGGCCTTACACCTTGCTCTACCCGCACGGTCGCTATGTGCCGCAACACGTGCGCGCCTTCGTCGATTTCCTCCTGCAATACCGCGATCAATGGGCGGCGCTTTAGCGGCAAACACAGCCGACACGACAGACCGATTGCACTGGCTCTGGCCACGCAGGTAGTATTGAGAGAGATTCTCACTAACATCTGGAAAGCTCACCAGTGCACTCTCTTCCGTCCAGCAAGCTGGGATTCTTTTTCAGCGATCATCATCGTTGGCTGCTGCAACACATCAATCGGCAGGTGCGTAACCACGCGGATGCCGAGGACACTGCCGCCGATACCTTTTGCCAGTTGTTGGTGGCGCGAGTGGACCCCGACAGCATCGAGCAGCCACGGGCCTATCTATCGACCATCGCGCGCCGGTTGATCTTCGACCGTCACCGCCGACGCAAGCTTGAGCTGGCTTACCTTGAGCGCCTCTCGGCGCTGCCAGAAGCATTGGCGCCCTCCCCTGAAGAGCAACTGCAATTGATCGAAGCGCTGGTGGCCATCGACCGCGCCCTCGATGGCTTGCCGTTGATCGTCAAGGCGACGTTCCTCTACAGCCAGCTGGACGGGCTGAGCTACGTGGCAATTGCGCAGAAGCTGGGGCTGTCGGAGCGCACGGTGAGCCGTTACATGAAACAGGCCTTGCGCCAGTGCTACCTGTGCGACATGGCGCCATGAGCAAAACACGCCTGGACCCGATCAGCGAGCAAGCCATCGACTGGATGGTCAGGCTTCGCGCCGGCACGCCGGATGCTGCTCTGCAACAGCGTTTCAACGCCTGGCTGGCGATGGACCGTGCACACAGCCAGGCCTGGGACAATTTGCAGGAACGCTTGGGCGGATCGTTCAACACGGTGCGCACGCTGGATCGACGCCTGCCCGGCCAGGCGAGTGAGGCGCGTCAGGTTCTGTTGCAGCCACAGGCCTCGCGCCGCGATGCCTTGCGCATGATCGCCGGCCTCGGTCTGCTCGGTGGCAGTCTGTTGCTTGGCAGCAAAACCCGCCTGGGTGAAACGCTTCTGGCTGATCTGCACACCGGGCGCGGCCAACGACAGACGTTCAATCTGGCCGATGGCAGCCGCCTCAGCCTGAACGCTGACAGCGCGGTGGATCTGCGCTTCGATGAGCAGAAACGGCTGGTCATTCTGCGCCACGGCGAACTGGTGATTGATGTTGCGCCCGACCCGCGTCGCCCGCTGATCGTACGCACTGCCGAAGGTGAAATGCGTGCACTGGGCACTCGTTTTCTGGTCATTCAGGAACAGGACGCCAGTCGCCTTGTGGTGCTGCAGCATTCCGTACGAGCCCGTTTGTTCGATGGCACCACGCAAGTCGTCAAGGAAGGCCAGGCAGCGCTGCTCTCCTCGCGCAGCATCACACTGGCCAGCGGCGATGAGCGTCGACGCGCCGACTGGCTGAGCGGGCGTTTGAATGTGCTGGACGAGTCGCTGGAGCAAGTGGTCGAAGCGCTGCGTCCCTACCACCGTGGTTTCGTGCGCGTGGCACCCGAGGTTCGCGGTCTGCGCGTGCAAGGCGTGTTCCCGCTGGACGATCCCGAGCGCACCCTCGGCGCCCTGGCCGAAACCCTGCCTATTCGCGTGAATCGTTACAGTCCCTGGCTGACATTGATCAGCAAACAGTGAGGGACGAAAAGTTTTTTTGAAAATCGTTCTTGTTTGTGTCCGGTTTTCATTTCTCATCCCTCCTATCTCCTGACACTTCAAAACAAACAGGAGAATGTTGTGCTCAACACGTGGCCCCGTACCCTTCCCGTCGCCGTTGCCCTGGCAACTCTGGCGAGTTCAGCGCTGGCGCAAGACCTGAGTTTCAACCTGCCGGCCGGCCCTCTCGCCAGCACGCTCAATGCGATTGCCGGGCAGAGCGGGCAAATCATTTCGCTGGAGCCGGCCCTTGTGCAGGGCAAACGCGCGCCAGCGGTGATTGGCCAGATGCCGGCTGAACAAGCGCTGCAAAAGGCGCTGGCGGGCAGCGGTTTGCAGCTACGCGTGACCGGGCAAGGCAACTTCAGCGTCGAGCCCGTCACCGACAGCAGCGCAGCGCTGCAACTGGGTGCCACCAACATCGTCGAACGCAGCTACGGCGCCACCACCGAGGGCTCGGGCTCCTACGCAGCAAAGGCCGTGACCATCGGCAAAGGCACGCACACCCTCAAGGAAATTCCGCAGTCGGTCACCGTGATGACCCGCAAGCAAATGGACGATCAAGGCCTTACCGATCTCAAGGACGCGGCCAACAAGACCACCGGCCTGGTCGGCGTTCAGGGCGTGGGCAAAGGCATGATTCTCACCTCGCGCGGTTTTCAGATCGACGACTGGCAGTACGACGGCGTGCCGATCACGCGTAACTCCTACGCCCTGGGCAACTGGGCGACCCAAGACCTGATTTTCTTTGATCGTCTGGAGATTCTCCGTGGCGCATCCGGCCTGCTGCAAGGCGCCGGCAGCCCCGGCGGCGCGGTCAACCTGGTGCGCAAACGCGGCCAGAATGCCCCGACCGTGACCATCACCGGCAAGGCCGGCTCCTGGGATCACTACGGTCTGCAACTGGATGCCGGTGGGCCGCTGAACTCGACGGGCACGGTGCGCGGGCGCTTCGTCGCCGATGAAGACCAGAGTCAGTCGTTCGTCGATTACGAATGGAGCAAGACTCACTCGCTGTACGGTGCACTGGACTTCGACCTGAGCGACGACACCACATGGGGCGTGGCGGTCAGTAACTCCGACGGCGAGTCACGACCAATGATTCGCGGCCTGCCACGCTACTCCGACGGCAAGCCGCTGAATGTGCCGCGCTCAACCTACGGTGGCGCTCGATGGAACCATTTGGACATCAACGTCACCACGCTTTATACCGATCTGGAACACCGCTTCAACGATGATTGGGCGTTCAAGGTCGGCGCCGTGCGCATGAGTGAAACCAACAAAGGCAAAAGCCAGCGTCTGCAAACCAGCGGCGACGGGATCAGGCCCGATGGCAGCGGTATTCAATACGCCGACTTCGTCACGGATTTCGACGCGACCAAACTCGGCCTGGACATGAACCTCAGCGGCCACTTCGAAGCCCTATCGATGGAGCACGAAGTGATGCTTGGCGGTAACTACGCCAAGTACACGTCCGACGATAAATTCGCCCGAACCTTCAACAACAACACCACCGACACGATCTTCGACATCGACCACGACCGTCCCGAAATCAGCTACGAAGGCTTGCTCAATACGCCGGGTGGCCGCGCCACGCCGAGCAAATACGACATCCGCCAAAAAGGTCTGTATGGCAGCTGGCGCGTCAAACCGATCGAGCCACTGACTTTGGTACTCGGTTCGCGGGTGAGCTGGTATGACTACAACTACCAGTCTGCGACCCAAGTGGCTTTCAGCGACGTCGTTACGCCCCTTCCGGACAGCACCGCGAAGGAAACCGGTGTGGTCACGCCCTACGCCGGCATCATCTACGACCTGAGCCGCGAATGGGCGGTGTATGCCAGCTACACCGACGTGTTCGAGCCGCAAACCAACCGCGACGCCAGTGGCCAGACGCTCAAACCGGTGGTTGGCAGCAACTATGAGGTCGGGCTCAAGGGTGAATTGCTGGACGGCCGGGTCAACACCTCCCTGGCGCTGTTTCGCTATGACCAGGAAAACCGTGCCGTCAACGATCTCGCATCGGGGATGATCTGCGACGGTTGGTATTGCTCCAACGCCGCCGGCAAAGTCCGCAGTCAAGGCATCGAAGCCGAGATCAGCGGCGAAGTCCTGAACAATCTGCAACTGTTCGCCGGTTACACCTACAACACCACCAAATACCTCGATGACCCGGACAATGAAGGCAAAGTCTTCAGCACCTGGACGCCGAAACACATGCTGCGAGTTTGGGGCGACTACCAGTTCAGCGGCGATTGGGAGCGGGTCAGTACCGGTCTGGGTTTCACCACCCAAAGCCACACGCTGGGTTATGAACACACCTATGACGTCGCCGGTTACACCGTGTGGAGCGCCCGTCTCGGCTACCAGTTGAGCAAGGAAATCGACCTGGCGGTGAACGCCAACAACCTGTTCGACAAGCGCTACTACACCGCTGCCTACAACCAGCTCAACGGCAACAACAACTTCGGCGACCCGCGCAACGTGATGTTCAGCGTGAAGTACACACCGGAGTTCTGAGTCATCGGTTAAGGGTCGATCCGCCGGACACTCGCTGCAGGCGGATCAACCTGAACATCAAACAGCCAAAAGTTGCCGGGTGGTCGCCATCGACGTATCCAACGATTGCCCGGTACGTTGCAGCTTGTTCAGCAGACTCGCCCCCAGCCAGAGCTGATACAGGGTTTCCGCCAAGTGCCGGGCATCTGCGGCCGGCAGGCTTTTTTCCGCCTGGCCCTGCTCGATGCACAGGGTGATGCGCGCCACCACTTGTTCGGCACCATCACGCAACGTGAGGCGCATCGACTCGGACAGGTCGGCGACTTCGGCACTGAGCTTCACCACCAGACACTCATCACCATGCCCTTCGAGGGTGCAGCGATCCTGCCAGCCCTGCCAGTAATCCATCAGCCGTTCATAAGCGTTCAGCCCTGGCAATGTCAGGCGCCGCTCCATGTCCGCGAGATAACCGACAAAGTAATCCGCGAGCAGGGCCTGGCCGTAGAGCTCCTTGGATTTGAAGTAGTGATAGAACGAGCCCTTGGGCACGCCGGCGGTTTGCAGGATTTCATTGAGGCCGACACTGGTGAAGCCCTTCTCGGCCATCATCCGGTGGCCGGTGTCGAGCAAATGTTGGCGGGTATCGTCGTAGGTCGCTTTCATGGGGCACAAAATACCAGGCAATAGACCAGTCGTTTATTTCAGAGGAACGGAAGTTTGCCACACCTGTCACTGAAAAAGCTTCGGCTAAAAAATTACTAGACGACTGGTCTAATTGGAAACTATGCTGCGCTCCGACATGCAATCTTCCGGTGTCGTCGCTGTGCAAATCCGTTGTGCAGCGACGCCACTCGATCAACCCCAGGGTGCTCTATGAAAATCTTGATGGTTCTGACTTCGCACGATCAACTCGGCAACACCGGCAAGAAAACCGGCTTCTGGCTGGAAGAATTCGCCGCCCCCTACTACGCCTTCAAGGACGCCGGTGCCGACGTCACCCTGGTCTCGCCAGCCGGCGGCCAGCCACCGCTCGATCCGAAAAGTGATGAGCCCGACGCGCAGACCGCCGAGACCGACCGCTTCCGCCAAGACCCGGCAGCCCAACAGGCATTGGCCAATACCGGGCGTCTGGCCGAGGTGAGCGCAGATGATTTCGATGCCGTGTTCTATCCAGGTGGCCACGGCCCGCTGTGGGATCTGGCCGAAGACGCGCAATCGATCGCCCTGATCGAAGCCTTCGACCGCAGCAACAAGCCACACGGTTTCGTCTGCCATGCGCCGGGCGTGCTGCGTCACGTTGTGAATGCTCAAGGAAATCCGTTGATCCAGCACCGCGAAGTCACCGGTTTCACCAACTCGGAAGAGGCGGCTGTCGGCTTGACGGACGTTGTGCCGTTCCTGATCGAAGACGAGTTTCAGCGCCTCGGCGGACGCTACTCCAAAGTCGCTGACTGGCAGGTGCATGTAGTCGCCGATGGCCAACTGGTCACCGGCCAGAACCCGGCCAGTTCCGCCGCTGTGGCCGAGAAACTGTTGAAGATGCTCGGCTGACGCCTGCCCCGTAAAAGCCATCCGAACGCCGTGCGCGTGCCGCACGGCGTTTTTTTTCATCCGCTCAATAGACGACTGGTCTAATAAGTCCCTCCACAAGGTTCCCCATGAACAACAGCCTTTACTTCACTCCCGCCAAGCTAGGCCTGCACACCCTGAAAAACCGTATTGTCCTGCCACCACTCACCCGCCAGCGCAGCACCCAACCGGGGAACATCGCCAATGAACTGATGGCCGAGTATTACCAGCAGCGCGCCGGCGCCGGTTTACTGGTGACCGAGGGCACGCAGATCGAACCGCGTGGCCAGGGTTACGCCTGGACACCCGGCATTTACACACCGGAGCAAATTGCCGGATGGCGCAAAGTCACCGACGCCGTGCATGCGGTCGACGGCGTCATCTTTGCCCAACTCTGGCACGTCGGCCGCGTGTCCCACAGCGCCTTGCAACCGGGTGGCGCAGCGCCGGTTTCGGCATCTGCCGTCGCCACCGATCGGGTCAGCGTGTTCATCGAAACCGCGCCCGGCAAAGGCGAGCTGGTGCCGCCATCGGCACCGCGAGCGCTGAGCACCGACGAGGTTCAGGAACTGGTCCAGCTCTATATTCAGGCCGCGCGCAATGCGATGGACGCCGGCTTCGACGGCATCGAACTGCACTGCGCCAACGGCTACCTGGTCAACCAGTTCATCTCCGCCCACAGCAATCTGCGCACCGATCTGTACGGTGGTTCGTTACAAAACCGCCTGCGTTTTCTCCGCGAAGTAGTCGCGGGTGTGGCGGAGTGCATCGGCAAGGAAAAAGTCGGCGTGCGTTTCGCCCCGCTTTTCACCACCACCGATGAAGCGCGGACGTATCTGGGTATGGTCGAGGAAGACCCACACACCACCTATATCGAAGCGATCAAAATCCTCGAAGCGGTCGGCATTGCTTATCTGTCTATCGCCGAAGCCGATTGGGACGATGCGCCCGCCATGCCGCAAACCTTCCGCCAAGCAGTACGCGAAACCTTCAGCGGCGCGATCATCTACGCCGGGCGCTACAACGCCGAATCCGGGGCGCGATTACTCGACTCCGGCCTCGCCGACTTGGTGGCCTTCGGTCGACCGTTCATGGCCAACCCGGATCTGCCCGCGCGAATCGCCAACGACTGGCCGCTGAATGCCCTCAACCCGGCCACGGTTTACGGCGGCAACGCCGAAGGTTACGTCGACTACCCGACGTATCCCGGCTGATCAAAAAAACCTATACAAAAACACAATTCCGTACAACTATCTGAACAAAGGTTCCTAAACCACTGGCTTCTCCTTTGCCTCTCATCAAGCTGAATCCGTTCGAATGAAAGCAACCCACCGGCTGTGCCTGGTCCTCGGTGACCAGTTATCTTTCGATCTCGCCTCGTTGCAGGGGCTGGATCGCGAACGCGATACCGTTCTGCTGGTCGAGGTGATGGAGGAAGCCAGCCACGTGCCTCATCACCCGCAAAAAATCGTGCTGGTGTTCAGCGCCATGCGGCACTTTGCCGAAACGTTGCGCAGCCAGGGTTTTCGGGTGCAGTACGCCCGCCTCGACGACCCTGAAAATACCGGCGCCGTGCCAAGCGAGTTGCAGCGCTGGCATGCGCTTTTACGGCCAGACGAAGTGCACCTGAGCGAAACCGGCGACTGGCGTCTGGAGCAATCGCTGCGCGAGTGTGGTCTGGCGATCCATTGGCACAGTGACAGCCGCTTTCTCTGCTCACGCGGCGAGTTCGCAGATTGGGCTGCCGGCAAAAAACAGCTGCGCATGGAGTTCTTCTACCGCGAGATGCGGCGCAAGAGTCGCCTGTTGCTCAACGGCGACGGCAGCCCGGTGGGCGGCGCATGGAATTTCGATGCCGACAACCGCAAGTCACTGCCCAAAGGCGTCAAGCCGCCCTACCCGCTCAACTTCTGCGCAGACTCCATCACCGTTGAAGTGATCGCGCTGGTGAAAGAGCGTTTCGCCAGCCACTACGGTTCCGTGGAGGATTTCAATTACCCGGTGACACACGCCGATGCCCAAGCCCTCTGGGAATACTTCGTGGATTTCGGTCTGGCCGGTTTCGGCGATTACCAGGACGCCATGGCCAGCGACGAACCGTTTCTGTTCCATGCACGGATCAGTGCTGCGCTGAACATCGGGCTGCTCGATCTGCGCCAGTTGTGCAGTGACGTAGAGGCCGCCTATTGGTCGGGCAGCGTCGCCCTGAATGCCGCCGAAGGCTTCATTCGGCAATTGATCGGCTGGCGGGAATACGTGCGGGGTGTGTATTGGCTGAAGATGCCCGACTACGCCGAAGGCAATGCATTCGGTAACCAAAGACCCTTGCCGGAGTTCTACTGGACCGGCGACACGCAGATGAACTGCATGCGCCAGGCGATCGGTCAAAGCCTGAAACACGCCTATGCCCACCACATTCAGCGACTGATGGTCACCGGCAACTTCGCTTTGCTGACCGGCATCGCGCCGAAGCAGATCTGCGAGTGGTATCTGGCCATTTACATGGACGCCTTCGACTGGGTCGAGCTGCCGAACACGTTGGGCATGGTTATGCATGCCGACGCCGGTTATCTCGGTTCCAAGCCCTACTGCGCCAGCGGTCAGTACATCAAGCGGATGTCCGATTACTGTCGCGATTGCGTCTACAAGGTCAGCGAAAGCACCACGGATAACGCCTGCCCGTTCAATGCGCTGTACTGGCATTTCCTCATGCGCCACGGCGATGTGCTGCGCAGCAATCAACGCATGGGCATGCTCTACAAAAACCTCGACCGCATGCCCGCGGACAAGCAACAGGCCCTTTGGCAACGGGGCCAGGGGCTGCTCGACAGGCTGGATAACGGGCAGTCGTTTTGAGATCAGGCTGCGCCGCGCTTCACGGCTGCAACTTAAGCATGAGGCGCCGTGTCAATGAGTGACCCGTAGTGTTCGTTTGCCACAAAAATCAATAAGGCATGAGTGGTGGAAACCCTGAAAGATCTTACTCGTGAGGCGCTTGAAGCTGAGGTTCTGCGCCTGCGCCAGGCGCTCGAAAGTGCCGTATTGCCTTCGCCAGACGCCTGTGTTCCGCACGATCTGGCTACGCAACTCTCCGCCAGCCGAGCGGCGCTGGCCAGCAGCGAGGCACGCCAGCGAGCGATCTTCGAGTGCGCGATCGATTTCGCCATGGTCGTTACCGACCCGCAGGGCACCATCACCGAATGGAACTCAGGCGCCGTCAATGTCATGGGCTGGACGGCCGAGGAAATGCTCGGCCACAGCGCCGAGCGCTTTTTCACCCCGGCGGATCGTGCCGCTGGCCGTATAGCGCTGGAAATGCAGCGCGCGCTGCTGGAGGGACGCGCCTCCGATGAACGTTGGCACCTGCGCAAGGATGGCCAATTGTTCTGGGCGTCAGGCGAACTGATGCCGCTGTACGCTAACGATCAAACACATCTGGGTTTCGTGAAAATCCTGCGTGACCGCACCGGTGAACATCTGGCCGGCCGTGCGCTCTTCGACACTCAAGAGCGCTATCGCCTGGCGGTCAAAGCGACTCGCGATGCGGTCTGGGACTGGGATTTGCAAAGCGGACAGATTGTCTGGAACGAAGCGCTGCAACAGGCTTACGGATTCCCGCCGGCCGCCATTGACCCGAGCATCGATTGGCGCTTCGCGCAGATCCACCCACAGGATCGCGATAGCGTCAGGACCTCGATCCGCTCAACGATTGACGGAAAAGGTTCGACCTGGAGCGCCGAGTATCGCTTCCGCTGCGAGGACGGTTCCTACGCCGAGGTGCTCGACCGCGGCCACGTGATCCGCAACGCCGACGGCCAGGCCGAACGCATGATCGGCGCAATGCTCGACCTGACCCGCTCGCGCAGTGCCGAAACCGCACTGCGCCTGAGCGAGGAACGCTTTAGCACCATTCTGGAAACCATCGAAGCGGCCTTCGCCATCGTCAAAGTCAAATTCGACGCCGACGACCGCCCGGTGGATTACTTCTTCGTCGAGGCCAACCCGGCATTTGAGCGTCAGTGCGGCGTCAACCTGCGCGGCAAATGGGTGACCGAGTTTGCGCCAAATCTGGAGAAGTTCTGGTTCGAGACTTACGGGCACGTTGCCAAGACCGGTGAACCGGCGAACTTCGAGAACTACGCCAACACCTTCGAGCGCTGGTTCGACGTGCGGGCGGTGCGCGTCGGTGACCCGGCAGATCGTCAGATTGCTATCTTTTTCAGCGACGTCACCGCACGCCGCGACGCCGAAGAGCGACTGCGGATCAGCGAAGCCGTCGCCCGGGAAAACGTCGAGCGTGTGCAACTTGCCCTCGCCGCCGGCGCCATTATCGGTACTTGGCACTGGGACCTGCCGAGTAATCGCTTCGCCGTGGACGAAGGCTTTGCCCGGGTGTTCAACCTCGACCCGGCGCTGGGTCGCGAAGGCCTGAGCCTGGAACAAGTGGTGATGACCGTACACCCCGATGATCAGGCTGGACTCACCGGCGCGATCACGGCGGCAATTGCCCGTGGCGGCGCCTACTCGCATCAGTACCGAGTGCGCGGCGCCGATGGGAAATACAACTGGATCGAAGCCAACGGCCGCGTCGAATGCGCCGACGACGGTACCCCGTTGCGCTTCCCCGGCGTACTTATCGATGTCGAAGACCGGCGCAATGTCGAGGCCGAACGTGACCGTGCCAACGCAGCCTTGCGCGCGCTCAACGACACCCTCGAACAACGTGTGTTGGCGCGCACCGCCGATCTCATGCAAGCCGAAGAAAAACTGCGACAGTCGCAGAAGATGGAAGCGGTCGGCCAGTTGACCGGCGGCCTCGCCCATGACTTCAACAACCTGCTGGCCGGCATTTCGGCCGCGCTGGAGCTGGTGGAAAAACGCATCGCGCAGGGTCGCCTGAAGGACGTCGACAAGTACATGGCCACTGCTCAAGGCGCGACCCGCCGTGCGGCCGCCCTGACCCATCGACTTCTGGCCTTCTCCCGACGGCAGACGCTCGATCCGCGTCCGACCGACGTCAACACACTGATTGTCGGGATGACCGAGTTGATCCAGCGCACCGTCGGCCCGAGCATTCGCTTGCAGACGCTGGCGGCACCCGATCTGTGGCCGGCGCTGGTTGACGCCAGTCAGCTGGAAAACGCCCTGCTCAATCTGTGCATCAACGCCCGCGACGCGATGCCAGATGGCGGGCGCATCACCGTTGAAACGTCCAATCGATCCATTGCGCTCGAATCTGCCCGAACCCTCGATATGCCTGAAGGCGAGTACCTGTGCCTCTGCGTCACCGACACTGGCACCGGCATGAGCGCCGAAGTCATCGCCAAGGCTTTCGACCCGTTTTTCACCACCAAACCGCTCGGCCAGGGCACCGGCCTGGGGCTGTCGATGATCTACGGGTTCACCAAGCAATCCGGCGGTCAAGTGCGCGTGCACTCGCAAGTCGGGCAAGGCACGACGATGTGCATTTACTTGCCGCGTTATCGCGGTGAGGCGCAGCAAAACCAAGACGCCACCCACAGCACCACTACGCCGGTGGCCAAGGCCGGTGAGACCATATTGATCGTCGACGACGAGCCGACAGTGCGCATGCTGCTCAAGGATGTGTTCAGCGAGCTCGGCTACACCGTGCTGGAAGCCGCGGACAGTGTCGAAGGCCTTGAAACGTTGCGATCGCGCGTACACATCGACCTGCTCATCACCGATGTCGGTTTGCCCGGTGGCATGAACGGCCGGCAAATGGCCGAAGCGGGCCGGGAAATCCGTCCGAAACTGAAAACCCTGTTCATCACCGGTTACGCCGAAAATGCCGTGATCGGCAGCGGCCAACTCGGACCGGGGATGCAAGTCCTGACCAAGCCATTTGCCGTCGACACCCTGGTGGCACGGGTCAGCCATCTGCTGTCTGCCAATTTCGAGTGAGGCTGCTGTGAGCAATCAACTGGATCGCCGCAATAACCTGTCACTGGACAGCCTCAATTTTTTCCTCGCCGACGTGCGCGACGGGCTCGGGCCGTACCTGGCGATTTACCTGTTGGCGGTGCATCACTGGGACCCGGCCAGTATCGGCGTGGTCATGACCCTTGCCGGCATCGCCGCGCTGATCACCCAGACACCGGCCGGCGCACTGGTCGACAGCAGCCGCAGCAAACGCGCGCTGATAGCCCTCGCGGCACTGCTGGTGACCGGCAGTTGCCTGGTGCTGCCCTTCGTCACGTCCTTCACTCTGGTGGCGTTGACTCAAGCCTTGAGCGCAGCGGCGGCCTCAATCTTCGCCCCGGCCATTTCCGCGATCACCCTGGGCATGACCGGCCCGCGAGCGTTCACCCGGCGCACCGGGCGCAATGAAACCTTCAACCATGCCGGCAACGCCTGCGCGGCCTTGCTCGCCGGACTGTTTGCCTATCTGTTCGGCCCCGTTGCGGTGTTTTACTTGATGGCAGCCATGGCACTCGCCAGCGTGATCGCCATCCACTTCGTCAGCGCAGATGCCATCGACCACGACCTGGCCCGCGGCCTCGACCCCACTGCGGACAAGCATCAACCCTCCGGTTTGTCTGTGCTGCTCAGCAACCGGCCACTTTTGTTGTTTGCCATTTGCTGCGCACTGTTTCACCTGGCCAATGCTGCGATGCTGCCGCTGGTGAGCCAGAAACTCGCGCAAACCAATCTGCAAATGGCCACGCCACTGACGTCCGCGTGCATCGTCGCGGCGCAACTGGTCATGGTTCCGGCTGCGCTGCTGGTCGGTGCCAAAGCCGATGAGTGGGGACGCAAACCCCTGCTGCTGGCGGGTTTTCTGATCCTGCCTCTGCGCGGCGTGCTCTACACGTTATCTGACGATCCCTATTGGCTGGTCGCGGTGCAAATGCTCGATGGCGTCGGCGCGGGTCTGTTCGGCGCGTTGTTCCCGATCATGGTGAAAGACCTCACACAAGGCACCGGTCATTTCAATATCAGCCTGGGCGCACTGACCACCGTGTTTGGTCTCGGTGCGGCACTGAGTAACGGGCTGGCCGGGTTTGTCGTGCAAGGCGCCGGTTATAGCGCTGCGTTTCTGACGTTGGCGGGGATTGCGGCGGTGGCCGTTGTGTTGCTTTGGGTGGGGGTTCCGGAGACGTTGCGTGGGGCGCCGAACTTGCGGGGAAAAGACGTTATGCGAGCCGCTGAATAACCCTTGTGGGAGCAAGCCCCCTCCCACAGGTTTGCGCGTCGTTCAGGGATTTTGCAGGAGTTGTCGAGTGAAACGAGGCTGCGATCCTTTGATCTTCGCAAAAGATCAAAAGATCGCAGCGTGCCGCATCTACAGGTATCTCCACCCACTTATTTTTGCTGAGCCGTCAGCGCCGAGTAGCTGTTCATCAGATTGCGGTAGTTAGGAATCCGCTGCGACAGCAGATTACCCAGCCCTTCAATGTCGTTGCGCCAGTCGCGGTGCAGCTCACACGCCACCGAGAACCAGTTCATCATCTGTGCGCCAGCCTGGGTCATGCGACTCCATGCAGCCTGTTGCACGGTGGTGTTGAAGGTGCCGGAGGCATCGGTCACCACGAACACATCAAAGCCTTCGGCCAGCGCCGACAATGTCGGGAACGCGACGCAGACGTCCGTCACCACACCGGCGATGATGATCTGCTTGCGACCGGTGGCTTTGATCGCCTTGACGAAGTCTTCGTTGTCCCAGGCGTTGATCTGGCCAGGGCGAGCGACGTATGGCGCGTCCGGGAACATCTCTTTCAGTTCCGGCACCAGCGGGCCATTCGGGCCTTGTTCGAAACTGGTGGTGAGGATGGTCGGCAGGTCGAAGAACTTCGCCAGATCGGCCAGCGCCAGCACGTTGTTTTTGAACTCGTTCGGCGAGAAGTCCTGCACCAGCGAAATCAGACCGGTCTGGTGATCGACCAGCAGCACTACGGCGTCGTCTTTGTTGAGGCGGTTGTAGGTTGGAGTGTTCATCTGTGCATTCCTTTTCAGTTGTGTGAGTTCTTGTTGCGTTCAAGATGGGCACAGATTACTGACACACTGAAACGGGATAAATCAGCTGAAAAGCGTTTCACCGTCAACTCAGAAAGGACAATCACTCAGACGTCACGGTGTTTCCGACGCAGGACTTCGCAAGAGGGAGAAGCCATGCGGTTATTAACAAATAACCCCTTCATTCAGCCGTCACTCAAACGTTGTACTAGGATAGGATCCAATTCCTGCAGCAATTGTGCGTTCAAGGAGATCGTAGACGACGCTGCCGGGACGTTTGTAAACCCGCAAATTCATGGATGACGTATATGAATTCATACCTGTTCCCCCACATCGGCAAAGTCATTGCGAGTACCGGCAGCCGGCATTTCCCGCGCATGCTGCATGACCTCATCCGCACCCAACTGGCGGTCGATGCCACGCACATTCGCCAGATGCGCGTCGAACCCGTGGGGCGCACCGCGAGCCGCAGTGAATCCGAACCGATGAAAGATCCGGCTCTGCTGGCCGAAACGGTATTCTCCGAACACAGTACTGCGACGCCCGACGCTGTGTCGCCGCCTGAGTCTTCGGCGTGCGCAGACGCCTCGCAATTGCATCTGACCCGCCGTAAGGACGGTTACCGTTATGTGATTTCGGTGTACCGCAACGGTCAGTCCCAGCGCTTTTCCGCGCAGGAACGCAGCCTATTGCAAGACATTTCCCCAGTCCTGTTGCCGATGGTGGAAAAACACATCAACGCACTGCAGCCTGCCAGCATTGACGCCGCGCGCCCCTGCGAGGCCGCCGAAGGCTCGGGGCTGGAAACCCTGCGAGGGCGTTTTACCGAGCGCTTGCAGCAATTGGGGCTGAGCCTGTCGAATCGCGAAACCGAAGTGTGTGTCGGCCTGCTCGCCGGCCGCACCGCGCCGGAACTGGCCGAACAGTTGCAGTTGAAGGTCAACACGGTGGAAAGCTATCTCAAACGTGCAGCCATCAAGCTCGGTATCAGCGGCCGTCATTCGCTGATGCGCTGGATGTATTCGCCAATGGAAACCTCCGCTTCAAGCGCTGCCTGACAATCCCGTTTATTGCGTACGACTTCAGATCCATCCCCCTCACCCAGCCCTCTCCCCCAAGGCGCGAGGGGGAAAGGGAGCCGATCTTCGCGGCTTGCAAACCCGAGTTCGACTCGATGGTTCAAGTCAGTGAAGCTCGCAAGTACGACTCGGTCAGTCCCCTCTCCCCCGGGAGAGGGTTAGGGTGAGGGCAGTTTTCAATCCCGGGCCAACGCCTCGATCGGATCAAGTCGCGAGGCATTTCTTGCCGGCACGAAGCCAAATACGATGCCGATCAGCGTCGAGCAGACCACCGCCGTCAGCACCGATGCCAGCGAGAAAACCATTTCCCACTCTTTGATAAACACCGAAAACAGGTGGCCGATGGCGTAGGACAGCGTAATCCCGATCGCCCCGCCCAAAAGACAAACCATCACCGCCTCTACCAGAAACTGCTGGCGAATGTCCGATTGCCGGGCACCGACCGCCATGCGAATGCCGATCTCGCGCGTCCGCTCGGTCACCGACACCAGCATGATGTTCATCACCCCGATCCCCCCCACCACCAACGAAATCACCGCGATCAACGACAGCAGCAACGCCAGCGAGCGGCTGGTTTTCTGCACTGTCTGCAAGACGCTGTCGAGGTTGTTGGTGAAGAAATCCTTGATGCCATGGCGTTGCAGCAACAACTGCGTGACATGTTCTTCGACCACTTTGCTTGGCTGACCGTCCTTCATGCGCACGCTGATGCTGTCCAGATAACGTTGGCCCAACACCCGCCCGGCGGCGGTTTCATAAGGCACCCAGACGTTGAGGGTCTTGCCCGAAGCGAAGAGATTTTTGTTCTCCGCCGCCACACCGATCACCGTGCACGGCAGATTGCCGATCAGGATCACCTGCCCCAACGGGTCGACGCCGCCACCGAACAAGCGCTGACGCGTGTTGTGATCGATCACCACCACTTGCGCCTGGCGCCGCGCATCGCTTTCGCTGAACGGGATGCCCTCGGCCATTTTGATGCCGCGTACCTGGAAGTACTGGTGACTGACGCCATTGACCTGTGCGTCCAGATCGATATTGCGATAGCGCAGCAACAGACTGCGGCCGATCATCGGCGTGGCACTGTCGACGTAATACAACTGATTCAGCGCCGTGACGTCGGCGGGCAACAGGGTTTCGATGGCGGCTGCGCGCTTGTCGCCGTAGCTGCTGCCGGGATAAATATCGATGGTATTGCTGCCGATGGCCGCGATGTCCTTGAGCACGTAGCGCTTGGCGCCCTCACCCACCGCCGAGATCGACACCACCGACGTGATGCCGATGACGATACCGAGCATGGTCAGCAACGTGCGCATGCGGTGCGAGATCAGCGCGACCCAGGCCATGCTGAACGCCTCTTTGAACAGGCCGAGGCTGGCGACCAGACGCCGTGAGGCGGTGGCCTTGGGGGCCACCGCGTCTTCGTCCGGCAGTTGCGTGGTGTCACGCACGTTGCTGCGGTCACTGAGGATTGCACCGTCACTGACCTCGATGATGCGCTCGGCGTTGGCCGCGACTTTCGGGTCGTGGGTCACCAGAATCACCGTGTGTCCGGCCGCGTGCAGTTCCAGCAGGATGCGCATCACTTCTTTGCCGCTGGCGGTGTCGAGCGCGCCGGTCGGTTCATCGGCGAGAATCACTTCGCCGCCGTTCATCAAGGCGCGGGCGATACTCACCCGCTGTTGCTGCCCGCCCGACAGTTGGCTCGGCCGGTGGCTCAAGTGCTCCTGCAAGCCCAATCGCGCCAATAATTCTCGGGCTCGGGCATGGCGTTGCAGCTGTGGAATACCCGCGTAGATCGCTGGCATTTCGACGTTGTGCATGGCGCTCAGGTGCGGCAGCAAATGGTAACGCTGGAAGATGAAACCGAAGTAATCGCGGCGCAGTTCCGCCAGCGCCTGATTATCCAGATCGCGGGTTTCCTGGCCGTTGATCTTGTAGCTGCCGGCAGTGGCGTAATCGAGGCAACCGAGCAGGTTCATCAACGTTGATTTACCCGAGCCCGAGGCGCCGATGATCGCCACCATTTCCCCGGCATTGATCGTCAGGTTGATATTTTTCAGCGCGAGAAATTCGCGGTCACCGGCGGTGAAACTGCGGGTGATGCCCGTGAGTTGGAGCAGCGGTTGCGTCATGTTCAAGCCCCCGCCACGTTGGTCACTGGATCACCAATCACCACACGATCACCCTCGGCCAGCCCCTCATTGACCTGCACCTTGACGTTGTTGTTGATCCCTGTCTGCACGTTGCGCGACTGCGCATGGCCCTTGGCGTCCAGCACCCGCACCGGAAAACTGCCATCGGCATTGCGCGGGCCAAGCGCCGCCACCGGTACGGTCAGCACTGACTTGGCGGTGTCGAGGACGATGCGCACTTGCGCGGTCATCGAAATGCGCAGGCGGTGATCAGGGTTGGGCACTTCGAACAGCGCGTTATAGAACACCGCCGAGTTTTGCTTGGGCGTACCGGCGGGCGGCGTTTCCAGAAAGTTCTGCGGCGCCGGTTCCGTGCCGCGCAGCTTGCCGTAATAGCGCTTGTCCTCGCCGAGAATGGTGAAGTACACCTCCTGCCCCGGGGCGATGTGAATCACATCGGCCTCGGAGACTTGGGCCTTGACCGTCATGGTGTCCAGGTCCGCCAGTTTCAGCAGGATCGGCGCCAACTGGTTAGCGATCACGGTCTGCCCTTC
Source organism: Pseudomonas sp. Seg1 (assembly GCF_018326005.1). Lineage (NCBI taxonomy): Bacteria > Pseudomonadati > Pseudomonadota > Gammaproteobacteria > Pseudomonadales > Pseudomonadaceae > Pseudomonas > Pseudomonas sp. Seg1. Next base: position 2,827,421 of record NZ_AP021903.1, on the reverse strand, counting down.
CTGGGTGACGATACCGACCACGTCGCCATCAATTGGCGCGACGATCCGCGTGTACGCCAGGTTGACCTTGGCGGTATCGATCTGGATGTGCGCACTCTTGATCTGCGCGTCCAGCGACAACAGATTGGCCTGCTGCACTTCGTAATCCGATTGGGCGGTTTCGAAATCCTGGCGAGAGATCGAGGCATCTTCCTGCAGGTTTTTATAGCGTTCGTAAATTGCTTTGGTCTGCTTGAGCTGGGCCTGTGTGGCACGCTTTTGCGCTTGCAGGTTTTCCTCATCGACCTGGGCCTGACGCAGGGTGTTCTGCAACACCAGAGGATCGATTTCCGCCAGCCACTGGCCCTTTTTCACTTTGTCGCCGACCTTGACCTTGAGCGACTTCAACTGGCCGGAGACTTGCGCACCGACGTCCACTTGCTTGATGCCTTCGAGCAACCCGGTGGCCAGCACCGCGTTTTCGATATCACTGCGTTCGACCGTGGCGGTCAGGTACTGCGGTGCCTCGGCCGGCGCCTGCACCGTGTAGAACACCAATCCGGCCACCGCGGCCAACGCCAATCCCATACCGACTTTGCGCAACTTCGACTTTTCCATAAATGACCACAAGTCCGTTCAGGAGTGGGCCCGGCCAGCGGCCGGGCTCGGGTAGAGAAACAACATCAGGACAGCGTTTCGTTGACCGGCACTGACAGGCCGTCATGCCACCACGCCGCGAGACTGAAGACGTTGGGCGCCTTGAGAATCGTGAAGTGATTGCCGGGCCCGTACCACACCGCCAGATCGTTGACCTGACGCTGCCAGCCTTCCAGGATCGCGGCCTGCTCGCGCTGATTGCCCCAGGCGTCCAGCGTCGGGTCGTCGACCAGCACCAGCCTGACCGGCCCGTGGTAGGCGAGTGTCGGTTGATAGACCGTGCGCAACGCCGTGGCGAAGGTCCGCACCGGGCCGTGCATGGCGTCTGCCGCAGCCTTTTCCGAAAGCACCCCGGCGCTCACCATGCCGGCATGCAGAAGACGCATCTGCGTCGTGTCATCGGCATTGGCAAAGGTCAGCGGGTCAATCCCCAGGGACTTGCCGCTGGACAATTGCAGCGTTTCGATCAGACGCTCCAGCGCAGCCGTCGCCGTATACGGTTTACCAGCCGTGCCGTCGCCGCCGGGCGCCTCACTGTCGATCAACGTCAGCGACGCCACTGCACGCCCGGCAGCCTGCAACTGCGCCGCCATGGCGTGCGCCACCCAACCGCCGAACGAGTGGCCGATCAGGTGCACGGGCCCCTGCGGATAAACCTGCTCGATCGCCTGCAAATAAAACGCGGCAGCCGCCTCCACCTGACTGTGCGGCACACTGCTGCCATCCAGACCTCGCGGTTGCAGGCCGATGATCGGCCATTCCGGACCGAGCGCTTCGGTCAGGTGAATGAACCCGGTCACGCTGTCCCCCGCCCCCGGCACACAAAAGATCGGCGCATGCCCGACGTGCCCGGTCTGAATGGTCAGCAGTGGCTGATACAGCGCAGGTTCCGGCGCCACGGCAGCCTCCAGCGCCTGACTGATGGCTTGTCCGAGGGCCTGAATGTGCGGGTTTTTCATCATCGTGCGGTGATCGCCAGGGATATCGATACAGCGCAGCATTGCGCTGGCAAAACGTTCCTCCCATCCGCGCGTCGGACTCGGCACCGATTGCCCGTCCATCAATTCCTGCGCGCGGAACAGATGGATTGTCTGGCTGGCCGGGCTGACCCGGTAATGCGCCAATGCCAGTCGATGCGCGGCTTCGCGCTCAAAGTAGTGTCTGGCATCGGCGGTGCTGACGGTCGCCAGTTCCGGATCAGTCAGTTGCTGCGCCAGGCAACGCTGGAACAGCTCATTGAAATCCAGTTGCCCGACTTCAGCCTCCAGCGCCTGCACACGCGCCAGCGCGGTTTGCCCCTCTGCACCAAGCATCATCGAACGACCCCGGCAATGGCCCAGCAACTGGCGCTTGTCCAGCCCTTCACCGCTCCACATTGCCTTGTTCTGAGCCAGTGGGTTGGGCGCGTAGCTGTCGAGCATGCCGATGAACGCAACCGGCTCATCAAGGCCAAGCAATTGCTGGGCAACTTCAAGGGCCAACACCCCGCCGAATGACCATCCCGCCAGACGATATGGCCCGTGCGGCTGTACCGAACGGATGATTCCGACCAGACGCCGGGCCATGCACTCGATCGTGCGCAGTTGCGGCTCGCCGAGTGGCACACCGGGCAAACCGTAAATCGGGAATTCTCCGCCGATGTGCATGGCCAGTGCCGGAAAATACACCTCGCGACCGCTGAACTCGTGCATCAGAAACAGCGGCGTACCGTGATCCCCGGCGCGCACCACGACCAGTCCTTCGGGCTGTCCGGCAACGTCGCGGCGCTGATTCAGCAGCGTAGCGGCGGACTCGACGCTCGGGTGCTGGAACAACTGCGCCAGCGACACTGGCAAGCCTGCTCGCTGCATCAGATTGACCAGACGCACCGCCAACAGCGAGTGCCCGCCCAACTCGAAGAAGTTGTCGTGACGCCCGACCTGCTCAACGCCAAGCACTTGCGCCCAGATTCGCGCCAATGCCGTTTCGACTTCGCCTTGCGGCGCCACGTACGGACGGTTGATGAGCGCATCCACCCCCGGTTCAGGCAGCGCCTTGCGATCAACCTTGTCATTGGGCGTCAGCGGCAGAGCGTCGAGCAGCACGTAAGCCCCGGGCACCATGTACTCCGGCAATCGCTCCAGCATATGGGCGCGCAACACTTCCAGATCTGGCGCGGCAACGCCGGCACGTACGGTGTACCAGGCGACCAGGCGCTCGTCGCGCACCATGACCACCGCTTGGTGGACCGCCGGGTGCTCGATCAACCGAGCTTCGATTTCACCCGGTTCCAGACGCAAGCCACGCAACTTGACCTGGAAATCGTTGCGGCCGAGGAATTCCAGCTCACCGTCGTTGTTGTAGCGCACCAGATCGCCGGTGCGGTACAGCCGATCACCCGGCACAAACGGGCTGTCGATGAAGCGCTCGGCCTGCATCTCGGGCAGTCCGTGATAGCCGCGCGCCACGCCCACGCCACCGATGTGCAACTGACCACTGACGCCCAGCGGCACTGGCTGATCGTGGGCATCGAGGACGTACAGGCGAGTGTTGCTCAGTGCCTTGCCGATCGGCACCACGCTGTCCGGCAACCGGCTGCCCGGTTCCAGCGTCCAGCCGCTGCTGTCGACGGTGGTTTCGGTCGGCCCGTAGACGTTGTGCAAACGCACCCACGGCAGGCGCTGACGCACCTGACGGGCCAGCGCCGCGCTGAGTTCGCCGCCACCATTGAGCACGTCGGTGAGGCTGGTGCACTGGTCGACATCGTCCTGCTCGATGAAATGCTGGAGCAACGCCGGAACGAACTTGACCACGCTGACCTGATGCTCGCGAATCGCCTGCACTACATAAGCCGAGTCGCGGTTGCCGTCAGGTCGTGCCAGCACCAGACGCAGGCCGGAACACAGTGGCCAGAAGATCTCCCACACCGAGCTGTCGAAGCTGAACGGTGCTTTTTGCAGCAGCGCACCGTGCTCGGTGGGCGGACTGATCTGTGAGCCCCAGTGCACCATGTTGCAGGCGCTGCGGTGCTCGATCATCACGCCTTTGGGTAGGCCGGTGGAGCCGGAGGTGTAGATCATGTAGGCAAGGCTGGACGCACTCAGGCCTGGCACCTTCGGATCGTGTTCGGCCTGGTGCTGCCAGGTGCTGCGATCAAGGTCGATCAGCGCGACCGCAGACGTTGCCAACAACGAGCGGGTAGCCGATTGCACCAGCACCGCTACCGGTGCGCTGTCCTTGAGCATGTAGGCCAGACGCTCCGCCGGATAACCCGGATCCAGCGGCACATACGCCCCGCCCGCCTTGAGAATGGCGAGCAGACCGACCACCAGATCCGGCCCGCGCTCGACGCAAATCGCCACGCGCGTGTCCGGCTGCACACCGATTTCGCGCAGATGATGAGCCAGTCGGTTGGCGCGCGCATTGAGCGCTTGATAAGTCAGGGAGCCTTGCTCGGATTGCACGGCAACGGCGCCCGGTTTACGCCGAACCTGGGCTTCGAACAACGCCTGAAGCGGCTGCTCCAGCGGACACTCGGCCTCGGTTGCGTTGTACTCGACCAGCAATCGCTGAAGCTCCTCCGGCGCCGGCAACGGCAGGTGCTCCAGTACCGCTTGATCATCGCTGACCAGCGCCGCCAGCAGTCGCTGGAAGTACCCGACAAAACGCTGGATAGTCGCCTCGTCGAACAGCGCCGTGGCGTAGTTCAGCGCACCGCGAATCCCGCCCGGATAGTCGCCGAGGGTCAACGACAGGTCGAATTTGACAAAATGGTTTGGGCTGGCGACACCTTCGAGCGTCATGTCGCCGAGGGTCAGGCTTGGGCCGTCGTTGTTGTTCCAGCTCAACAGGGTCTGGAACAACGCGCTGTGGGACAGGCTGCGGACCGGTCTGGTGATTTCCACCACTTGTTCGAACGGCAAATCCTGATGCGCCTGGGCTTGCAGCGTCTGCGCCTTGACCCGCGCCAGCAACGCCTCACCGCTCAGCTCGCCGGACGTGTCGATGCGTAGTGCCAGGGTGTTGACGAACATGCCGATCAAACCTTCGATCTCGGCGCGGGTACGGTTGGCCACCGGCGAGCCGATCACCACGTCGGACTGGCCGGACAAGCGCGCGAGCAATATCGCCCATGTGCTCATGATCACCATGTATGGCGTGACGGCGCGTCGCTGGCACAGCGCCTTGAGGCCGGCGCTGGTCTGCTCGTCCAGCTGTACTTCGACACTGCCGCCGCTGTAATCCTGCTGCGCCGGACGCGGACGGTCGGTCGGCAGGCTTAACAAAGCCGGAGCGCCGGCGAGGTTCTTTTGCCAGTAATCACACTGACGCTGCAACACTTCACCGCTGAGCCAGCGGCGCTGCCACACCGCGTAGTCGGTGTATTGCAGAGCCAGCGGTGGCAGCGGATCGGCTTCACCACGGCTGAAGGCCTGATACAGCGCCATCAGCTCGCGAGTCAGCACGCCCATCGACCAGCCGTCGGAGATGATGTGGTGCATGGTCAGCAACAGCACGTGGTGATCGTCGGCCAGACGCACCAGCCGGCCGCGCACCAGTGGATCATGTTCCAGGTTGAACGGCGCGCACGCTTCGGCTTCGCTCAGTTGCTGCAACGCCTCGTCGGCTTGCGGATGCTCACGCAAATCTGCGACTTGCAGCAACAGACCGGTGTCGACCGGCAGGATCAGCACTTGTGCCTGATCGTTGTGCGGGGTGAAGCGGCTGCGCAGGGTTTCATGGCGGGCGACGATTCGTGCCAGCGCCCGTTGCAAGGCGTCTTCATCGAGGCGCCCGCGCAAACGCAGACCCACCGGTATGTTGTACGCCGAGTTGCCGTCGCCCATCTGGGCGAGGAACCACAGGCGTTGCTGGGCAAACGACAGCGGCAGCGCTTGATCACGCGGTGCCGGCACAATATCCGGCAGCGTGCTGCGGCCGGCACGACTGAGGACTTCGGCGACGGCGGCCAGTTGCGGGTTGGCGAACAGATCGGCCAACGCCAGTTCCACACCCATTTGCTGACGCACCTGGGACAACATGCGCATCGCCAGCAGTGAATGACCGCCGAGTTCGAAAAAGTTGTCGTGCCGGCCGACCTGCCCGACCTGCAACACCTCGGACCAGACGGCGGCGAGGCTTGCTTCCAGTGGATTGGCCGGGGCCTCGTAGATTCGACTGAGCATCGCCTCCTGCGTCGGTGCCGGCAGCGCCTTGCGGTCGACCTTGCCATTGTTGTTCAGCGGCAATACGTCGAGCCGCACCCACGCCGTCGGCACCATGTATTCCGGCAGGCGCGCCTGCAACTGCGCGTGCAGATCGGCACTGTCCAGCGCCTCGTCGTGAGCGGTGTAGTACGCCACCAGACGCGTGGTTTCCTGGCCATCGCGGCGCGCCAGCACCACCGCTTCCTTGATGCCCGGGCAGTTCAGCAGGCGGTTTTCGATTTCGCCCAGCTCGATGCGGAAACCACGGATTTTCACCTGATCGTCATTGCGCCCGAGGCAATCGAGTTGCCCCGGCGCTATCCAGCGCGCGAGGTCGCCGGTGCGATACAACAGTGCGCCGGGCGTGTCGCTGAAAGGATCACGGAGGAATTTTTCCGCAGTCAGCTCCGGCCGGTTCAAGTAACCCAGCGCCACACCCTGCCCGCCAATGCACAGCTCGCCGGTCACGCCCATCGGCACGGGTTGCTGATGAGCGTCGAGGACATACACCTGAGTGTTGGCGATCGGCCCGCCAATCGGCACGCTTTCGGCATTTTCGGCCACTTCATCGACTTCGAAGCTCGTGGCGAAAGTGGTGGTTTCGGTCGGGCCGTAGCAATTCAAGATGCGCAACGCTGGCGCCTCGGCCAGCATTCGGCGGAACGCGGTCGGATCGCCGCGCTCACCGCCGCACAACAGAATGCGCAGACCTTTGAGCGCCTGCGGGATCAGTTGCACGTATTGGTTGAACAGCGCGGTGGTGAGGAACAGGATCGTCGCCCCGGAGCTGCTCAGTTCTCGGCCGAAAGCATTCGGATCAAGCAAGGTTTGATGATCGATGACCACCACTCGCCCACCGTTGAGCAACGGCCCCCAGATGTCCATGGTGCTGGCATCGAACGCCGGGTTCGAGGCGAACACAACGCGGTCCTGCGGATTGAAATCGGCATAACCGTTGTTGATCACCAAGCGGCCGATGCCACGGTGCGGCACCATCACGCCTTTCGGCGTACCGGTGGAGCCGGAGGTGTACATGATGTACGCCAGCGATTCGGATGACTGCAACAGGTTCGGGTTATGCGTCGGCTGCCCGCTGAGCTTCAGCCTGTCCAGGTCGATACGCGACGCCGGGTAGTCGATGACTTCGCTGCTCAGCGTCAGCAATGCCACCGCCCGACAATCCTCGACCATGAACGCCTGACGCTCGCTCGGCGCGTTGATGTCCAGCGGCACGTAGGCTGCCGCGCATTTGGCAATCGCCAGTTGCGCGACCAGCAATTCCAGCGAGCGTGGCAACAGGATCGCCACATGATCGCCCGGTTGCACGCCTTGGCCGATCAGATGATGGGCCAGGCGATTGGCCTGCGCGTTCAGTTCAAAGTAGCTCAGCGAGTGCGCACCATGCACCGCTGCGACAGCTTTCGGATGCGCCGCGACCTGCTGCTGGAAAATCCCGTGCACGGTCAGCGTCTGCGGATATTCACGCGCCGTGGCGTTGAAATCCGTCAACAGGCGTTGACGCTCATCCGGCGCCAGCAGTGGCACGTGTTCCAGTACGGTGTGATCAGCGCCGACCATCGCTTCCAGCAGCCGCTGGAAATAGTCGACATAGCGCTGGATCGTCGATTCGTCGAACAATGCCGTGGCGTAGTTCAGCGAACCATGAATCACCCCGTTGACCTCCCCCAGCGTCAGGGTCAGGTCGAATTTGGCGACATCGTCCATCCCGGCCACACCTTCCAGCGACAGATCGCCGAGGACCAGACGCGGCCCGACGCTGCTGTCCCAACTCAACGTGGTCTGGAACAACGGGCTGTGTGCCAGACTGCGCACCGGCCGGACAATTTCCACCACCTGCTCGAATGGCAGGTCCTGATGCCCCTGGGCCTCAAGTGTTCGCGCCTTGACCTGCGCCAACAGCGCTTCGACGTTCGGTTCGCCCGAGGTGTCGATACGCAACGCGAGGGTGTTGACGAACATGCCGATCAACCCTTCGATCTCGGCACGGGTACGGTTGGCCACCGGTGAGCCGATCACCACATCGGACTGCCCGGACAGACGACTCATCAACAGCGCCCAGGCGCCGGTCATGGTCATGAACAAGGTCACCCCATGACGCTGGCTCAAGGCCTTGAGCGCTGCACTCAAGCGCGCATCCAACAACACTTCGACGTTGCCGCCGGTGTAATCCTGTTGCGCCGGGCGCGGCCGATCGGTCGGCAGAGTCAACAGCGCCGGCGCGCCGTCGAGGGTCTGCTGCCAGTAATCACTTTGCCGCTGCAGTACCTCGCCACTGAGCCAGCGCCGTTGCCACACGGCATAGTCGCCGTATTGCAAAGCCAGCGGCGGCAACGGATCTGCCTCGCCATGGCTGAACGCCTGATACAGCGCCATCAGCTCGCGAGTCAGCACGCCCATCGACCAACCGTCGGCGACGATGTGATGCACGGTCAACAACAGCACATGGTGATCGTCGGCCAGACGCACCAGCCGTCCGCGAATCAGTGCATCGGTTTGCAGATCGAATGCGGCCGAGGCTTCCTGCGTCATCAAGGCCTGCAAGGCAGGCTCGGCCTGCGGGTGTTGGCGCAGGTCTTCAACGCGCAGCAGCAAATCGCTGCCGACCGGCGCAATCGACACCTGCGCGGTGTCGTCGATGCTGACGAAACGGCTGCGCAAGGTTTCGTGACGAGCAACGATCCGCGTCAACGCCCGTTGCAGCGCATCGGCGTCGAGACGGCCGCGCAGGCGCAGGCCGATGGGGATGTTGTACGCCGAGTTGCCACCCTGCATCTGCGCCAAAAACCACAGGCGTTGCTGGGCGAAAGACAGGGGCAACGCTTGATCACGCGGCGCCGGGAGTATTTCCGGCAGCGTGCTGCGTCCGGCGCGACTCAGCGTCGCGGCCACGGCGTGCAATTGCGCATCGGCAAACAGATCGCTCAGCGCCAGCTCGACACCGAGGCGCTGACGTACCAGCGAGACCATGCGCATCGCCAGCAACGAATGGCCGCCCAGTTCAAAGAAGTGATCGTGACGGCCGACCTGCTCGACCTGCAGCACTTCAACCCAGATTTGCGCGAGCACGCTTTCCAACTCGCCTTGCGGCGCCGTGTACTCACGGATAAGCAACGCAGCATCATCAGGCTTGGGTAAGGCTTTACGATCAACCTTGCCATTGTTGTTCAGCGGCAACACATCGAGCTGCACCCACGCCGTCGGCACCATGTATTCCGGCAGCAGTGCTTGCAACTGAGCGTGCAGATCCGCGCTGTCGAGACTGTCGCCAGTCACCGTGTAATACGCCACCAGTCGTGCGTTCTCCTGGCCATCGCGGCGCGCCAGCACCACCGCTTCCTTGATGCCCGGGCAGTTCAACAGACGGTTTTCGATTTCGCCCAGCTCGATGCGGAAACCACGGATTTTCACCTGATCGTCATTGCGCCCGATGCAATCGAGTTGCCCCGGGGCCAGCCAGCGTACGAGGTCGCCGGTGCGATACAGCAGCGCGCCGGGTCTGTCGCTGAACGGGTCATGAAGGAATTTCTCGGCGGTCAGCTCCGGCCGATTCAAATAGCCCAGCGCCACCCCTTGCCCGCCGATGTACAGCTCACCGGTCACGCCCATGGGCACCGGTTGCTGATGGGCGTCGAGCACGTACACCTGAGTATTGGAAATCGGACCGCCAATCGGCACGCTTTCGGCGTTTTCCGCGACGTCATGCACGGCAAACGTTGTCGCGTAAGTGGTGGTTTCGGTCGGGCCGTAGCAATGCACGATGCGTAACGCTGGCGCCTCGGCCAGCAGCCGGCGGAACGCTGCCGGATCGCCGCGCTCACCGCCACACAGCAGGATGCGCAGGCCTTTGAGCGCCTGCGGAATCAGTTGCACGTACTGGTTGAACAGCGCCGTGGTGACGAACAGGATCGTCGCCCCGGAGCTGCTCAGTTCTCGGCCGAAAGCATTCGGATCAAGCAGGGTCTGATGATCGATGACCACCACTCGCCCGCCGTTCAACAGCGGCCCCCAGATGTCCATGGTGCTGGCGTCGAACGCCGGGTTCGAGGCGAACACAACGCGGTCCTGCGGATTGAAATCGGCATAACCGTTGTTGATCACCAACCGGCCGATGCCACGGTGCGGCACCATCACGCCTTTCGGCGTACCGGTGGAGCCGGAGGTGTACATGATGTACGCCAGCGATTCCGAGGATTGCACCAGGTTCGGGTTGTGCGTCGGTTGCCCGCTGAGTGTCAGCCTGTCGAGATCGATGCGCGGCGCGGCGTAGTCGATCACTTCGCGGCTCAGTGTCAACAGCGCCACTGCCTGGCAGTCTTCAACCATGAATGCCTGACGTTCGCTTGGCGCATTGATGTCCAGCGGCACGTACGCCGCCGCGCACTTGGCAATCGCCAGTTGCGCGATCAGCAGGTCCAGCGAGCGCGGCAGCAGGATTGCCACATGGCTGCCCGGTTGCACGCCTTGCGCGATCAGGTGATGGGCCAATTGGTTGGCTCGGGTGTTCAACTCAAAGTAACTCAACGATTGCTCGCCATGCACCGCTGCCACAGCTTGTGCGTGCGCTACGGCTTGGCGCTCGAACAGACCGTGCACTGTCAGCGATTGCGGGTATTCACGTGCCGTTGCATTAAGCTCGACCAATAACTGATGCCGCTCTGCGGCAGGCACCACTGACAGGCGATCAAAACCCACATGCGGCGTGTGTTCCAGCGCATCGAGCAATGCACCCAAAGCACTTTGCATGTATCCGCAGATCCGCTGCGCATCAATCCCGGCAGCGGCCAATACTTTCAGGCTGAAATCTTCGCCGAGATCATCAACGCTGAGCGTCAAGCGATAGTTGGTGTGCTCCTCGGCCTCAAGCAACTGCATCCCCTGCCATGCTGCTTGCGCCTCGGCGGAGATCGGCCCGAGCGGTGCGCTGTGACGATAATTGAGCAATGCGCTGAACAGCGGCGTGCCCGACGGCATCGCGCTGCATTGTTGTACCTGCGCCAATTGCGCATGCTCATGGGCCAATAACTGACTCAGGCGTTTATGGGTCGCCAGTGCGGCGCCTTTGACGCTGTGCCCGTTCAGTTCGATGCACAGCGGCAGGGTGTTGATGAACACCCCGAGCGCTCGCTCTGAACCTTCACCGCCCTGCAATCGGCCGAGTAAAACCGTGCCGAACACCACGGCTTCGCGACCGGACAGTTGCCCCAGCACCTGCGCCCAGGCGAGGTGCATCAGGCTGGCCGCGCTGACACCCAGGCGCCGTGCCTGCTGGCGTACGCTACGGCTGAGAGTGCTTTGCAGCGTCAGTTGTGCCTCTTGCGCAGGCCCGTCGTCCGCCAGGTGCTGGCCGTACGGCAAGGTCGGTTCATCGATATTGCCGAGCATTTCGCGGAAGAAGTCCTGGTGATCCTGCTCGCTCAACCCGGAACGGGTGTGCGCCACGTAATTGCGGTACGGCACCGGCTCGCTCAGTTGCTGCGGCTGACCCAGCAGATACGCCTGCATCTCGTGTTGCAGCACTTCAAGCGCGACGTGATCCATCACCAGATGATGGAACAGCAGCAACGCGACCACGCGCTGGTTGCCTGCATCGCGGCTGTACACCACGCGCATCAGCGGTGCCTCGGTGACGGGCATGCGGTATTTATCGACGGTGAAGCGCGCGCGCAATTGACTCAGCGCATCAGCCGAATCAGCGTCAAGTTCCAGCGCCTCGCAGCTCAGCGAAGCCTGACGCCAGACCACTTGCACCGGCTGTTCCAGGCCTTCCCAGAACAGCGATGTGCGCAGAATGTCATGGCGTTCGATCACCCGTTGCAGCGCCGCGACAAATGCCTGCAAACGCTGCTCATCGGCGAAGGCAAACTGCGCTTGCAGCACATACGGATCGCCCTGAGCCGCCGCCAGATGATGGAACAGAATCCCGGTCTGCAACGGTGCCAGCGGATAGATATCCTGCACATTCAGGGCACCACCGGGGACGCTCGCCACGATTCTGTCGATAGTCGCCTGATCCAGCGTGACCAACGGCAGCAACTCAGGAGTGATGTGCGTGCAGTCCGGCGGGATGAGATTGGCCGGCACAGCCGCTTCAGGTTCTCCGCCCACGGCTGCGGCCAGCGCCGCCAGGGTAGGCTGGCCGAACAGCACGCGGATATCCGCCGACAGGCCGGCCCGGCGCATGCGTGCAACCAGATTGACCGCCATCAACGAATGCCCGCCCAGTTCAAAGAAGTGGTCGTGGCGCCCTACCCGCTCGACCTTCAACAGCTCGGCCCAGAGCCCGGCAATCACTGTTTCGACTTCACCGACCGGGGCTTCGTACTCGCGCTTCAGCAGCGCGGTCTGGTCCGGTACCGGCAAGGCTTTGCGGTCCAGTTTGCCGTTGGGGCTCAGCGGCAAGGCTTCCAGATGCACGAACACGGCGGGCACCATGTAGTCCGGCAGATGCGTGAGCAATTCGCTGCGCAACTGCTCGATCAGCAAGGCTTCGCCGCTGTAGTACGCCACCAGCCGCTGATCGCCCGGCAGGTCTTCACGGGCCAGCACGGCGGCTTCGCGCACGCCGTCGACCTGCGCCAGATGCGCCTGAATCTCGCCGAGTTCGATGCGCAAACCACGGATCTTGACCTGGTCGTCATTGCGCCCCAGGTATTCGATATTGCCGTCAGCCAGATAGCGCGCGACGTCGCCGGTACGGTACAGGCGCGCGCCCGGTTGCTCGCTGAACGGGTCGTTGAGGAAGCGTTCGGCTGTCAGCTCGGGCCGGTTCAGATAACCCCGCGTCACCTGCACGCCGCCGAGATACATCTCGCCGACGACACCGAATGGCACCGGTTGCTGATAAGCATCAAGGATGTACACGCGGGTATTGCACAGCGGTTTGCCGATCGGTGGCGCGGCTTCCGGTACCGGCGTATTCGGCTCCAGCGTCCACACGGTGCTGTCGACGGTGGCCTCGGTCGGGCCATAGACGTTATGCAGGCGAACGTGCGGCAGGCGCACGCGCACGCTGCGCACCAACGCGGCGGTCAACTCACCGCCACCACAGAACAGATCGGTCAGGCTGCTGCATTCGTCAACGTCCTCGACTTCGAGGAACTGCTGCAACAGCGCCGGCACGAACTGAATGACATTGACCTGTTGCTCGCGAATGAGCTGCACCAGCGCCGCCGGGTCGCGGTGCCCGTCGGGGCTGGCGAGGACCAGACGCATGCCCGTGGTCAACGGCCAGAACAGCTCCCAGACCGAAGCGTCGAAGCTGAATGGGGTTTTCTGCAACAGCGCGGCGCCGGTTGAAAGCGGACACAGGCTGGCGCTCCAGTGCAGCAGATTGCTCAGGTTGCGGTGCTCGACCATCACGCCTTTCGGGGTGCCGGTGGAGCCTGAGGTGTAAATCACATACGCCAGATTCGCAGCGCTCAGGTCTGGCACCTGCGGATTGCTCTGCGGCAGGTTGTGCCAGGTGCATTGGTCGAAATCGATCAGCACCGCCGCAGATTCGCCGATCAGCGCACGCGTCGCCGAATGCACCAGCACGGCTACCGGCGCGCTGTCCTCGAGCATGTAGGCCAGACGCTCGGCGGGATAACCCGGATCCAGCGGCACATAAGCGCCGCCGGCCTTGAGAATGGCCAGCAAACCGACCAGCAATTGCGGTCCGCGCTCGACGCAGATCGCCACCCGCGAATCGCTGCCCACGCCGCACTCGCGCAGATGATGCGCAAGCTGGTTGGCGCGGCGGTTCAACTCGGCATAACTCAAACGCAACTCAGCGCACACCACGGCGTCAGCCTCTGGCGTGCGCAAGACCTGCGCCTCGAAGCGGCCATGGACAGTCTGCTCAAGATCATGCTCGATGGCGGTCGAGTTCAGATCAACCAGCAAATGCCGGCGCTCTTCGTCCGCCAACAACTCGACCTGCGCCAGCACCGCTTGATCGTTGCTGACCATCGCTTGCAGCAAGCGCTGGAAATAACCGACATATCGCTGGATCGTCACCTCATCGAACAAGGCAATGGCGTATTCCAGCGAACCGCGAATGCCGTCCGCAGCCTCTGCCAGGGTCAACGACAGATCGAATTTGGCAAAATGGCTCGGCTCGGCGACGCGTTCCAGCGTCAGATCACCCAGGCTCAGGCCAGCGCCGTGGCCGCTTTCCCAACTGAACATCACCTGGAACAACGGGCTGTGCGCCATGCTGCGCAGCGGTTTGGTGATTTCCACCACTTGCTCGAACGGCAGATCCTGATGCGCCTGCGCCGCCAGTGTCTGCGCCTTGACTCGCGCCAGCAACGCCTCGCTGCTCAACTCACCGGAGGTATCGATGCGCAGCGCGAGGGTGTTGACGAACATGCCGATCAAGCCCTCGATCTCGACGCGGTTACGGTTGGCGACAGGCGAGCCGATGACCACTTCCGACTGCCCGGACAAACGACTCAGCAGGCTCGCCCATGCGCTGATCATCAGCATGTACATCGTCACGCCGTGGCGCTGGGACAGGGCTTTGAGGCCGGCACTCAAACGCTCGTCGAGCAGCACATCGACGGTGCTGCCGGCGAAATCCTGTTCTGCCGGACGGGGTCGATCGGTCGGCAGCATCAACAGCGCCGGCGCGCCGGCTAGCGTCTGTTGCCAGTATTCGCTCTGGCGCTGCAACACCTCACCGCTGAGCCAGCGGCGCTGCCACACCGCGTAATCGGTGTATTGCAGCGCCAGCGGTGGCAACGGATCCGGTTGGCCATGGCTGAACGCCTGATACAACGCCATCAGTTCACGGGTCAAAATCCCCATCGACCAGCCATCGGAGATGATGTGGTGCAGGGTCAGCAGCAGTACGTGATGATCATCGGCCAGCCGCACCAGCCGCCCGCGAATCAGCGGGTCGTCCTGCAAATCGAAGGGTCCCGACGCTTCGCCCTGGATCAACGCCAGCAAGGTTTTCTCGGGTTGCGGGTGCTGCCGCAGATCTTCGACGCGCAGCAGCAAACCGCTGTCGACCGGGGCAATCAATACCTGTGCTTCGTCGTTGAACTGGGCAAAACGGCTGCGCAGGGTTTCGTGGCGGGCAACGATGCGCCCCAGCGCTTGTTGCAGCGCCTCTTCGTTGAGATGGCCACGCAGGCGCAGGCCGATGGGAATGTTGTACGCGGTGTTGGCGCCTTCCATTTGCGCCAGAAACCATAAACGTTGCTGGGCGAACGACAGCGGCAAAGCACCGTCACGGGCCACCGGCACAATCTCCGGTTGCGTGCTGCGCCCGGCTCGCGCCACCGCTGCGGCGACCGCCGCCAGTTCAGCGTTGGCGAACAGATCGCCCAGCGCCAGTTCTACCCCGAGGCGTTGGCGAACCTGGGAAACCATGCGCATCGCCAGCAGCGAATGGCCGCCGAGTTCGAAAAAGTGATCCTGACGCCCGACTCGCTCAACCTGCAGCACTTGTGCCCAGATCTGCGCCAGCGCGGTTTCCAGCTCATTGTGTGGCGCCTCGTACTGGCGGGTGAACAGCGCCGCACGATCAGGCTTGGGCAGTGCCTTGCGGTCGACCTTGCCATTGGCGGTCAGTGGCAACGCGTCGAGTTTGACGAAGGCCACCGGCACCATGTAATCCGGCAACTGCGTCAACAGGTGTGCGCGCAACTCGGCCACGGCCAGCGGCTCGACCTGCGCCTGCTCGGTGAAATAGGCGACCAGGCGCGGCTGGCCGGGCTCGTCTTCGCGAGCCAGCAGCACCGCTTCCTGGATGCCGGGCAACTGGTTGAGGCGGGTCTCGATTTCGCCAAGTTCGATGCGCACGCCACGGATTTTCACCTGATCGTCATTGCGTCCCAGGTAATCAATCGTGCCGTCGGCGCGCCAACGGGCGAGGTCCCCGGTGCGATACATGCGCGCATTTGCGGCGCTGCTGAATGGATCGTCGAGGAAGCGCTCGGCCGTCAGATCGGCACGATTCAGATAGCCACGCGCAACACCCGCACCACCGACATACAACTCGCCCATAACGCCAATCGGCACCGGACGTTGTTGTTCATCGAGCAGATACACCGTGGCATTGGCCACCGGTTTGCCGATGTGCAGCGCATCACCCGCCTCGATCCGGCCAGAGGTGGCGACCACCGTGGCTTCGGTCGGGCCATAGTTGTTGATCACGTCGAATTGCTGGTTGCGGCTGAACTGCCGCAAGCGGTCGCCACCGATCAGCAACGTGCGCAAGGTCGGGTGTTCAAGGTTCTGGCTGAAGGCATATTCGGCCACTGGCGTCGGCAGGAAACTCACGTCCAGTGGCTGCGCACGCCACCAGTCGAGCAGCGCGTCGATGTCTTCGCTGCCTTCGTGAGTCGGTGCCAGATGCAGGGTCGCGCCGGCACACAACGCCGGCCAGACTTCCCACGCCATGGCGTCGAAACCGAACCCGGCAAGGCTTGAGGTGTGGCGGCCGGCGCACAGATCAAACGCTGTGCAGTGCCAGTCGACCAGATTCGACAGTGTGCGGTGTTCGACCATCACGCCTTTCGGCAAGCCGGTGGACCCGGAGGTGTAGATCACGTAGGCCAGGTGCGCGCTGGTCAGGGCCGGCACCTGCGGATCAGCGGTCACGCCCAGCGGCCAGGCGCGCTGATCGAGGTCGATCACCGGCACATTCAGCGCCGGCAAGCGCTCGTGCAAAGTGCTCTGGGTGAGGATCACAACCGGGGCGCTGTCACTCAGCAAGTAGTGCAGACGATCTGCCGGGTGCGCCGGGTCGATCGGCACGTAACCGGCGGCCGCCTTGAGAATCGCCAGCAGCCCGACCAGCGTATCGAGGCCACGCCGGGCGACGATGGCGACACGATCATCGGGTTTCACCCCGAGTTCGATCAAGTGATGCGCCAGCGCATTGGCCTGCCGGTTGAGCTCGGCATAACTCAATGGCTTATCGAGAAAGACCGCCGCCACGGCCTCCGGCCGCTGCACCACTTGCGCCTCGAAACGTTGCGCGATGGTCAGCGTTGCCGGGTAGTCGGCGTGGGTGGCATTGAACGCCAGCAAGACTTGCTCGCGCTCGGCCGCCGGCAGAATCGGCAGCTGGTTGAGCGCGGTGTCCTGCGCTTGCTCCAGCGCCAGCACCAGACTTTCCAGTGCGCAGTGCAGGTACTCGCAGATACGCTGCGGGTCAACCTCAGTGGTGGCCAGCAAGGTCAGGCTGAACGCCTCGCCGAAATCATCGACGCTCAGGGTCAGCGGGTAATTGGTGCGTTCTTCGGAGCTGAGGGTGCTGATGCCTTCCCACGCAGCGAGGGTCTCGGCACTGGCCGTCGCCGCCGTGTGGCTGTGGCGGTAATTGAGCAAGGCACTGAACAACGGCGTGGGCGCGACCACACCGCTGCAACGTTGTGCCAACGCCAGCGGCGCGTGTTCGTGACGCATCAACGTTGTCAGGCGTTTGTGCGTCGCTTCGACCGCAGCACGCACGCCCTGCGCATCGACATCGATCCGCAGCGGCAAGGTATTGATGAAAATCCCCAGTGCGCGCTCGGTGGCTTCGGCGCCTTGCATACGCCCCATCAACACCGTGCCGAAAACCACATTGGGTTTGCCGGTCAGCACCGCCAGCACCTGCGCCCAGCCGAGATGGAACAGGCTCGCGACACTCACGCCGAGCTGCCGCGCCTGCGCCCGCAAACGCTGCCCCAGCAACGGGTTGATCGGCAGGCTCAGTTCAGCGATGCCGAGTCCGTCGCCCTGCACATCGTGCAAGCCGTATGGCAGCGTCGGCTCGGTTATATCGCCAAGCATGTCGCGGAAAAACGCCTCATGTTCGGCCTCTGTGATGCCCAACCGTGCCTGCGCGACGTAATTGCGAAACGGCACTGGCCGCCCCAGCAATTCATGCTGGCCGGTGAGACAGACTTGCAGTTCGTGCCGCACCACGTCGAGCGCCGAGTGATCCAGCGCCATGTGATGGAATAGCAACGTCGCCACGACCCGTTGACCGGCCTCATCCCAGGCGTACGCCAGACGCATCAGCGGTGCCCGGGTAACGTCGAGACGGAAATGTCGCGCGTCAAAACGCTCGTGAAGTTGTTGCAAGGCATCGCCTGCGTGGTCGAACTGCACTTCTTCCACGGGCAGTTGCACCTTGCGCCAGACCACTTGCAGCGGCGTATCCAGCCCCTCCCAATGCACTGCCGTGCGCAGGATGTCGTGGCGATCGATCACCGTTTGCAAGGCCTGAGCAAAAGCCTGTAAACGCTGGCGATTGCTGAACGCAAAGTACGACTGCATGACGTACGGATCGCCCTGCTCGTTGCTCGCATGGTGGTAAAGAATGCCTTCCTGCAACGGCGCCAGCGGATAGATATCCTGCACATTGGCGGCGCCGCCGGGGACGGCAGCGATCAAGCGGTCAATAGTCGCTTGATCAACTTCGGCGAGGGTCAGCATTTGCGGCGTGATGCGCGTGGTGCCGGGGACAATGCCGTTGGCCGGCACGTCGATCTGGCCAGCCTTGGTGGCCGAATATTGCCCGGCCTTGATCAGTTCGATCAGCGCCGGTTTGTGCTCACGTAGCGCTGCCAGCAATGCCGGATCGCTCAAGGCCTGCTTGTTGCCGTTTACGCGCAACTGGTCGTCGCTGACCGCCAACTGAATGTCTTTGCTTTTCAGGGTTGCCAACAGTTCGATCACATTCACAGGACGATCTCCATTCTTTCCGTAATTGCGGCGTAGCCGGCCAGGGTCGGCTGTTCGAACAGCGCCCTGACATCGGCTTCCATGCCTTCCTGACGTAACCGGCCGATGAGGCTGACCGCCAGTAATGAGTGACCACCCAGCTCAAAGAAATGGTCGTGCCGCCCTACCCGCTCGACGTTGAGCAACTCGGCCCAGAGCCGTGCGAGGGTGATTTCGACTTCGCCGACCGGCGCTTCGTATTCACGGGTTTTCAGCGCGCTCTGATCCGGTGCCGGCAAGGCCTTGCGGTCGAGTTTGCCGTTGGGGCTCAGCGGCAACGCGTGCAGATGCACGAACACCGCAGGCACCATGTAATCGGGCAAATGCTCCAGCAGATGCCCGCGCAACACGTCGACTTCCAGACGTTCGCCGGTGTAATACGCGACCAGACGCTTGTCCCCCGGGACCTCTTCACGGGCCAGCACCGCGGCTTCCTGCACACCGGCGATCGCGGTCATGCGCGCCTGAATCTCACCCAGCTCGATACGCAGGCCGCGGATTTTCACCTGATCGTCGTTACGTCCCAGGTACTCGATGTTGCCGTCGGGCAGATAGCGGGCGACATCACCAGTGCGGTAGATCCGGCCGTCGGGCCGGAACGGATCGTCGAGGAAGCGTTCGGCATTCAGTTGCGGGCGATTGAGGTAGCCACGGGCGACCTGCACGCCACCGATGTACAACTCGCCGATCACGCCTTGCGGCACCGGTTGTTGCTGGGCGTCGAGGATGTACATACGGGTGTTGGCAATCGGTTTGCCGATGGGCGTGTTGTCCGGTGTGTGTTCGATTGGCCCGGCGCAGTTCCACGCGGTCACGTCGACGGCCGCTTCGGTCGGGCCGTACAGGTTGTGCAACTCGCTGCCCTGCAATTGCAGTTTGAAACGTCGCACCAGACTGCCCGGCAACGCCTCACCGCTGCACATCACCCGCCGCAGCCCCCTGCTGCGGGCGGTGTCACTGTTGGCAAGGAACACGTCGAGCATCGACGGCACAAAGTGCAGCGTGGTGATGTTCTCGGCCTCAATCACTTTTGCGAGGTATTGCGGGTCCTTGTGCCCGCCAGGCTGAGCCATGACCAGGCGCGCACCGGTCATCAACGGCCAGAAAAACTCCCACACCGACACGTCGAAACTGAACGGGGTTTTCTGCAACACCGTGTCCGCCGCCGTCAGTGGGTAAGCGTCCTGCATCCACAACAAACGGTTGACCACCCCGGCGTGCTCGTTGACCACGCCTTTCGGCTGGCCGGTCGAGCCGGAGGTGTAGATCACATACGCAGTGTGCTGTGGAGTCGATCCAGCGCCGGGCAGATTGTCCATCGGTTGCGCTTGCCAGTGCGGTTGATCGAGATCGATCACCGGCACATCAACCTCGCCCAGCAACGCACGCGTCGAACCCTGCACCAGCACCGCCACTGGCGCGCTGTCGTGCAGCATGTAGGCCAGACGTTCCAGCGGATACGCCGGATCCAGCGGCACATAGCCGCCGCCTGCCTTGAGAATGGCCAGCAGGCCGACCACCATATCGAGGCTGCGTTCGACGCAAATCGCCACCCGCGAATCCGCCTGCACGCCCAGGCCTCGCAGGTGTCGCGCCAGTTGATTGGCCCGGGCGTTCAGTTCGGCATAGCTCAGTTGTTGCGCTGCCGTCGCCACGGCCGGCGCCTGTGGCGTACGTTGTACCTGCGCCTCGAACAGACCATGGAGCGTTTGCTCAAGATCGTAATCGACTTCGGTAGCGTTGAATTCGCACAGCAATTTTTGCCGCTCTGCCTCTGGCAACACCGGCAGATGGCTCAGCGGCGCCTGCGGTGATTGCTCCAACGCTTCGGCCAGGCTCGACAAGGCCCGCTGCATGTAACCGCAAACCCGCGTCGCGCCGATGTTCGAAGGGGTCATGACCGTCAGGTAAAAGCCCTGACCGAGGTCATCGACGTTGAGACTCAGTGGATAGTTGGTGCGTTCTTCGCTGGAGAGGCTATCGATGCCTTGCCAGCTCAGGCGAGCGGCTTGCTGCTGTTGCTCGCTGACGCTGTGGCGATAGTTGAGCATGGCGCTGAACAATGGCGATGACCCGCTCACGCCACTGCAACGCTGGGCCAGCGCCAGTGGTGCATGTTCGTGGCCGAGCAATGCAGTCAATTGCGCATGCGTCGCCCTGACACCGGCACGCACTGGCGTTTGACCCAGATCCACGCGTATCGGCAAGGTATTGATGAACATCCCCAGGCCGCGATCAGCGCCGCTACCACCCTGCATCCGCCCCAGCAGCACGGTGCCAAACACCACGCGTTCCTGACCCGAGGTCGCCGCCAGCACCTGTGCCCACGCCAGATGGAACAGGCTGGCAACGCTCACGCCCAACTGCCGCGCCTGACTGCGCAGGCGCATGGCCAATGCCTCGGGCACGCTTTGGCGGACTTCTTCAATGTCATTGCCGTCGCCCCGCACATCGAGCATGCCGAATGGCAGCGTCGGCTCGTCTATGGCGCCCAGCATCTCGCGGAAAAACGCTTCGTGTTCCTGCTGGTTGATGCCCAGCCGTGTCTGGGCCACATAGTTGCGGTAAGGCACCGCCGGCATTGGCGCTTCGCCGTGGCCAAAGAGAATCGCGAGCATTTCCTGTTGCACGACTTCCAGCGCGGTGTGATCCATGACGATGTGATGGAACAACAGCATCGCCACCACCCGATCGTTGACCGGATCCTGTGCATACACCAGACGCGTCAATGGCGCCTGGCTGATATCCAGACGAAACTGCCGCGCGTCGAAACGCTCATTCAACTGCAACAACACATCGCCCGCCGCCGGGTCGAGCGCGATTTCCTGCACCGGCAGTTCAGTTGCGCGCCAGACTACTTGCACAGGCGCGGTCAACCCTTCCCAGACCACCCCGGTGCGCAGGATGTCGTGGCGCGCCATGACCTGACGCAATGCGTCGGCATAGGCTTGCAGCCGTTCAAGGCTGTCGAACGCCAGACGCGATTGCAGCAGGTACGGATCGCCGCGTTCAGCGGTGATGTAGTGATAAAGAATGCCTTCCTGCAATGGCGCCAACGGATAAATGTCCTGCACATTCGCCGCGCCGCCCGGCACCGTGGCGACGATGCGCTCGATGCTGGCCTGATCCAGTTGCACCAGCGGCAACATGTCCGGGGTGATGTGGGTGCAATCGGCCGGAATCAGATTGGCCGGCACTTCGACCACCCGGCCACTGCCCACCGCAGCGGCCAGCGCAGCCAGGGTTGGCTGGCTGAACAGGACGCGCACGTCGGTGCGCAGATCGGCCTGACGCATGCGCTCGATCAGTGTCACCGCCAGCAATGAATGCCCGCCCAGTTCGAAGAAATTGTCGTGACGGCCGACCTGTTCGACCTGCAGCACGTCAGACCAAATCTGCGCCAACGTCGTTTCGACTGCGCCCTGCGGCGCTTCGTACTCGCGGCTGAGCCAGGCGCTTTGGTCCGGCTCGGGCAAGGCTTTGCGATCAAGTTTGCCGTTGGCGGTCAGCGGCAGGCTGTCCAGTCGCACATAGGCTGCCGGCACCAGCGCTGGCGGCAACTGCGCTTGCAGGTGACTGCGCAAATCCTCGATCTCGACGCTCACCTGCCCGGTGAACCACGCCAGAAGTTGCCCGTCACGCACCAACACCACGCAATCCTGCACCGCATCGTGGCGGCTCAGCGCCGCTTCGATTTCGCCCAGTTCGATGCGCACACCGCGCAGTTTCACCTGATCGTCGTTGCGCCCCAGGTATTCGATAGTGCCGTCGCCCAGCCAGCGTGCGAGGTCGCCGGTGCGGTACATGCGCGCCTGCGGTTCGTCGCTGAACGGGTCTTCGAGGAAGCGTTCGGCGCTCAGCTCGGGCCGGTTCAGATAACCGCGTGCCACACCGGCACCGCCAACGAACAATTCACCCGCAACGCCGACCGGCACCGGCCGCTGTTGCTCGTCGAGCAGATACACCTTGGCGTTGGCCATTGGTCGACCGATATGCAGCGTCTGCCCGGCCTCAACCGCGCCAGACGTGGCGACCACCGTCGCCTCGGTCGGGCCATAGTTGTTGATCACCGCGAAGGTCTGATTGCGAGGGAATTGCCGCAACTTGTCGCCACCGATCAACAGCGTGCGCAAAGTCGGGTGACCGAGGTCGCGACTGAAGGCATATTCGGCCACCGGCGTCGGCAGGAAACTCACCTGCAACGGCTGCCCGCGCCACCAGTCGAGCAAGTCATCGAGGTGTTCGTTGCTGATCGACTGTGGCGGCAGGTGCAGGGTCGCGCCCACACACAGCGCCGGCCAGATTTCCCAGGCCATCGCGTCGAAACCGAATCCAGCGACACTCGCGGTGTGGCTGCCGGCCTGTAGATCGAACGCCTCGCAGTGCCAGTGCACAAGGTTTTCCAAGGTCGCATGCTCGACCATTACACCTTTCGGCTCACCGGTTGAGCCGGAGGTGTAGATCACATAAGCCAGATGCGCCGGCGTCAGGGTCGGCAGTTGCGGATTGGCTTCGGACAGGCGTTGCCAAGTGGGGTTGTCCAGATCGATCACCGGCATCCGCCCTAGCAGATCGCGGGTCGAAGCCTGTGCGAGCACCGCCACGGGATCGCTGTCCTGCAACAGATAGGCAATGCGCTGCGCCGGGTACGCCGGATCGACCGGCACGTAACCGGCGCCAGCCTTGAGGATCGCCAGCAACGCCACGAGCATGTCCGGGCTGCGGCGCAGGCACACGGCGATGCGGTCATCGGGCTGCACGTCGAGGCCGAGCAAGTGATGGGCCAGGCGATTGGCGCGCTGATTGAGCTGAGCGTAGGTTAACTGCTGCGCGCCCTGGACCACTGCCAGAGCATCTGGCCGCTGCTCGGCCTGAGCCTCCACCAACCGATGGATCGTCGCGCCACGCGGATACGCCGCTGAATGCTGGTTGAAGCCGACCAGCAGGTGCTCGTATTCCGCGACCGAGAGAATCGGTAAACGGTTCAGCGGACGTTGCGGCGCCTGCTCGAGCGCTGTCACCAGATGTTCGAGCGCGGTGTGCATGTAGCTGCAAATCCGTGGCGCGCCGATCTGCCTGACCGCCAGCACCGTCAGGGCAAAACCCTCGCCGAGATCATCAACGCTGAGGGTCAGCGGGTAATTGCTGCGCTCTTCACCGCCCAGGTGGCGCACGCCTTCCCAGATTCCTTGCCCCTCTTGTGCCTGGGAATCTGCGGCACTGTGGCGGTAATTGAGCAAAGCGCTGAACAACGGCGTCGAAGCGGACACCGCGCTGCAACGCTGGGCCAGCGCCAGTGATGCATGTTCATGGCCCAGCAGCGCAGTCAGCCGGGCGTGGGTGCGCTTGACGCCAGCGCGCACGCCTTCGCTGACATCCACGCGCAAAGGCAAGGTGTTGATAAACACGCCCAGTGTTCGATCCGCGCCCTCGCCGCCCTGCATACGCCCCATCAACACGGTGCCGAACACCACATCACGGCGATTCGAAACCACGCCCAGCACCTGCGCCCAAGCCAGGTGCATCAGGCTCGCCGGACTGACGCCCAACTGTCTGGCCTGCTCGCGCAACCGCACGTTCAGACCGGCATCGACCGCTTGCAGGGCTTCTTCGATATCGCTGCCATCGCCCTGCACATCCTGCAAGCCGAACGGCAACGTCGGTTCATCGATAGCGCCGAGCATTTCGCGGAAAAACACCTCGTGCGCTTGCTCGTCAGCACCCAGACGCGCCTGCGCCACGTAGTTGCGATACGGCATTGGCGTTGTCAGGGTGTGCGCCTGATTGAACATGATCGCGCGCATTTCCTGACCGACCACGTCCATCGCGGTGTGATCGAGGATCAAGTGCTGGAACAGCACAATCGCCACTACTTGTTGCTGCGCCGGGTCCTCGGCATAAACGATGCGCAGCAACGGTGCCTGGGTCAGATCGATGCGGTGATGTCGGGCGTCGAAGCGCTGGTGCAACTGTTTGAGAATATCGCCGTGAGCCGGATCCAGCGGCACCGCTTGCACCACCAGTTGCGCCTGACGCCACACCACCTGGTGAGCGCTCGGCAGGCCTTCCCAGACCACGCTGGTGCGCAGAATGTCGTGACGCACGATGACCTGCTGCAAAGCATCAGCGAAGTGGTGCAAACGCTCGAGGCTGTCGAATGCCAGACGCGATTGCAGCAGGTACGGATCGCCCTGTTCGGCGCTGAGGTGGTGATAGAGGATGCCTTCCTGCAACGGCGCCAGCGGATAAATATCCTGCACGTTGGCCGCGCCACCCGGCACCGTGGCGACGATGCGCTCGATACTGGCTTGATCGAGTTCAGTCAGGGTCAGCATGTCCGCAGTGATGTGCGTGCATCCGGCCGGGATCAAGTTGGCCGGTACCTCTATCTCGCGACCGCTGCCCACCGCCGCCGCCAATGCAGCGAGGGTCGGCTGGTTGAACAGCACGCGCACATCGGCACTGAGGCCGAGCTGACGCATGCGCTCGATCAGGCTCACCGCCAGCAACGAATGCCCGCCCAGTTCAAAGAAGTGGTCATACCGACCGATGCGCTCGACCTTGAGCAGGTCGGCCCAGATTTGCGCCAACGCGACTTCCACTTCCCCTTGCGGTGCTGCGAATTCCCGGCTGAGCACGGCATCCTGATCGGGTGCCGGCAATGCCTTGCGATCCAGTTTGCCGTTGGCCGTCAGTGGCCATACGTCCAGTCGCACATAGGCCGCTGGCAACATGTAGTCGGGCAACTGCCCTTGCAATTGCCCGTGCAACTCGCTGATCGCAGGCACATGAGCAGTGTCCTGCGCGGTGAACCACGCCACCAGACGTTTATCGCCCGGCACGTCTTCGCGCAGCAGCACCACGGCATCGCGGACCCCGGCACAGGCGCTCAGGCGGGTTTCGATCTCCCCCAGTTCGATGCGATAGCCGCGAATTTTCACTTGCTGATCATTGCGCCCCAGGTACTGCAACGTGCCGTCGGCGAGCCAGCAGACCAGGTCACCGGTGCGATACATCCGCGCATCCGGCGCGTCGGCAAACGGGTCGGCAAGAAATTTCTCTTCGCTCAGTTGCGGCTGATTCAGATACCCCTTCGCCACCCCGGCACCGCCGATGAACAGCTCACCGACGGCCCCCACCGGTAGCGGCTGTTGACGGGCATCAAGCACATAGCAGCGGGCGTTGCCGATCGGCCGGCCGATGGCAATGCTGCCGGTTTCGACAGCGCGGATTTCATGGGTGGTGGTGAATGTCGTGGCTTCGGTCGGGCCATAACCGTTGAGCAAATGCTGCGGTGCGCCATCACGCAGCACGCGGGCGATCACCGCAGGATCCAGCACATCGCCACCCACCAGCAGGTAGCGCAAGCGGCGGAACACCGGCATCAAGTCATCGGCGTATTGATGGAACAGGCCGGCAGTCAACCACAGCACGTTGACGGCCTGCGTCAGCAGCACGTTGAGGAAGCTCTCGCGAGACAGCACGTCGTCCTGCCCGATCACCACGACCGCGCCGCCGTTAAGCAGCGGCGCCCAGACTTCCAGCGTACTGGCGTCGAATGCCGGGTTCGAAGCGAACGCTACGCGGTCGCCGCCATTGAAATCGGCGTAGCCATTGTTGATCACCAGCCGCGTGACGGCCCGATGCGGCACCAGTACGCCTTTCGGCGCGCCGGTCGAACCTGAGGTGTACATGATGTAGGCCAGCGATTCTGCCGACTGCGGCAGATTCGGATTATGCGCGGGATATTCCTCCAGCATCAGCGTGTCGAGATCCAGACGTCGCACCGAGTACTCGACTGATGCATCGCTCTGGGTCAGCAACAGCACCGCACGGCTGTCCTGGACCATGAAGCTCTGACGCTCGGCCGGGGCGTTGATGTCCAGCGGCACGTACACCGCGGCGCACTTGTTGATCGCGAGGATGCACACCAGCAGATCCAGCGAGCGCTCAAGCAACGTCGCCACACTGTGCCCCGGTTGCACGCCGAAGCCGATCAGGTGGTGGGCCAGACGATTGGCGCGCCGATTCAGCTCTTCATAACTCAACTGCTCCCGGCCTTGCACCGCCGCCAGTGCCTGCGGACGCAGCGCCGCTTGTGCTTCGAACAAGCGTTGCACGGTGTGCTCACGCGGATAGTCACGACCGGTGATATTGAAGCCGACCAGCACCCGTTGGCGCTCGCTCGGCGACAGGATCGACACCTGCTGTAACGGCGTGGTCGGGTGCAACTCCAGCGCCGTGACCAGATTGTGCAACGCGGTTTGCAGGTAATCGCAGACCCGCACGCCATCCACTTGTGGCAACGCCTGCACACCCAGACGAAAACCTTCGCCAAGGTCATCGACGTTGATCACCAACGGGTAGTTGCTGCGCTCACGGGAACTGAGAATCTGAATACCGTCCCACGCCACTGCGGCGGTTTGCGGCGCACTGTGTCGGAAATTCAGCAGCGTGCTGAACAGCGGCAGCGACCCGGACACGCCGCTGCAACGTTGGGCCTGTGCCAGGGAGGCCTGCTCATGTCCGAGCAGTTGCGCCAGACGTTCGTGCGTGGCACGCACGCCCTCTTGCACCGTGGTCGCCCCCACGCTGACGCGCACCGGCAAGGTGTTGATGAACATGCCCAGCGCACGGTCAGCACCCGCGCCGCCCTGCATCCGCCCCAGCAGCACCGTGCCGAACACCACATCATCACGGCCCGACATTTGCGCCAGAACCTGGCCCCACGCCTGATGCACCAGACTCGCCACACTGATGCCGAGCTGGCGCGCCTGTTCCCGCAGACGCTGGGCAACGCCGGCATCGAGCATCAGCTCTGTGTCGACAATCGTGCTGCCATCGCCGTGCACGTCCTGCAAGCCGAAGGCCACGGTCGGTTCGTCGATGTCACCGAGCATGTCGCGGAAGAATGCTTCGTGAGCCTCGGCATCCGTGCCAAGCCGCGCCTGCGCTACGTAGTGGCGGTATTGCACCGGGGCTGGCAGATCGCTCGATTGCTCGCGCATGGCCTCATCCATTTCGGCCACCAGCATTTCCAATGCGGTGTGGTCCAGCACGATGTGATGAAACAGCAGGATGGCAACCCAGCGCTGGTGCGCCACATCTTCGGTGTAGGCGAAACGCATCAGCGGAGCGCGATTGAGATCCAGTCGATAGTGTCGCGGGTCGAACCGTGCCTGCATCTGCTCCAGCACATCGCCTTCCAGCAGATCGGCATCGACTCGCTCCAGCGCCAGCGGTGCCTGGCGCCAGACCACTTGCACCGGTTCTTCAAGACCTTCCCAGACTACGCTGGTGCGCAGGATGTCGTGACGGGCGATCACCGCGTTCATAGCGCGGACGAAGGCTTTGATCTGCGGCAAACCGTCGAAGGCAAATTGCGCCTGCAACACATACGGGTCACCGGCATGGGTGGCCAGATGGTGATAAAGAATCCCCGCCTGCAACGGTGCCAGGCCATAAATATCCTGCACGTTGGCGATGCCGCCGGGCACCGTGGCAATGACCCGGTCGATGCCTGCCTGATCCAACGCGACCAACGGCAACATGTCCGGGGTGATGCGCGCGCAGCCGGGCTCGATCAGATTGTCCGGGACCACGATGGCTTGCGCTGCGCTCAACGTTGCCGCCAGTGCTGCCACACTTGGCTGGCCGAACAGCACGCGCACGTCGCAATGCAATTCGTGTTGGCGCATGCGCTCGATCAGTTTCACCGCCAGCAGTGAATGGCCGCCCAGTTCGAAGAAGTTGTCATGGCGGCCGACCTGCTCGACTCCGAGCAAGGTCTGCCAGATATCGGCAATAAGCGTTTCCACGGCACCCACCGGCGCTTCAAAACCGCGGCGGGCAAATGCGTCGCTGTCGGGCTGCGGCAGCGCCTTGCGGTCGAGCTTGCCGTTGGTGGTCAACGGATAGGCATCGAGGCGCACGAAAGCGCTCGGCACCATGTACTCGGCCAGCGAAACCAGCAAATGTTCACGCAGTTGCGCAGCACTCGGCTCAGCACCTTCGGACGCCAGCCAGTACGCCACCAGACGCTGGTCGCCGGGGCTGTCCTCGCGAGCGATGACCACGGCTTCGCGCACACCGTCGCACGCGGCCAGACGCGCTTCGATTTCGCCGAGTTCGATCCGGAAACCACGAATCTTCACTTGATCGTCATTGCGCCCGAGGTATTCGAGGCTGCCATCGGCCGTCCACCGGGCGAAGTCGCCAGTCTTGTACAGACGCGCTTCGGCACGGCCACTGAACGGGTCGGCGATAAAGCGTTCGGCGGTCAGTGCCTCGCGATTGAGGTAACCCCGGGCCACCCCGGCACCGCCCACGTACAACTCACCGACAACACCCGCCGGCACCGGCTCGCGCTGCGTGTCCAGCACGTACAGCTGCAAGTCGGGAATGCCGACGCCAATCGGGCTGCGGCCGACCCGTTGCGCATCCGCTGCCGCCAGTGGGCGATAGGTTACGTGCACCGTGGTTTCGGTGATGCCATACATGTTCACCAGGCGCGTGCCGGCATTGCCGACCCGCGCATACCACGGCTTGAGCAGGCCAGGTTCCAGGGCTTCGCCGCCGAAAATCACTTCGCGCAACGAGTGCTGCAATGGGCTGCGACCCTGCGCGGCGATCAACTGGCGGAATGCACTCGGGGTCTGGTTGAGCACGGTCACGCCGCTGCGGCAGAGCAACGCGTAGCAGTCGTCCGGCGAGCGACTGACTGCCTGCGGCACCAACAACAATTGCCCGCCAAATGCCAACGCGCCCCAGATTTCCCACACGGAGAAATCAAACGCGAAGGAATGGAACAATGCCCAGACATCCTGCGGATTGAAGTTGAACCAGTCATGGGTCGCCGAGAACAGCCGCACCACGTTGCGATGCTCGACCATCACGCCTTTCGGCAGACCGGTGGAGCCGGAGGTGTAAATCACATAGGCGAGATGGCTCGGGGTCAGCTCGGCAATCTGTGGATTACTGGTGAGTTCAGCCTGCAGCTGCTCGCCGTCGAGGTCGATGATCGGCATGTCAGGTGCGCCGACTCGATCAACGGTTTGCGCCTGTATCAGCAGCGCCACCGGGGCACTGTCTTCGAGGGTGTAAGCGATGCGCTCCAGCGGATACGCCGGATCGATCGGCACATAACCGGCGCCAGCCTTGAGCACGCCGAGCAGGCCGATGATCATCAGTGGCCCGCGTTCGACGCAGATTGCCACCCGGTCATCGGGGCGAATGCCGCGCGCCAACAGCTGATGTGCGACCTGATTGGCGCGGCGATTGAGCTCGCCATAGCTGACGGTGCGGCCCTCAAAAAGCAGTGCCGCAGCGTCGGGCCGCGCCTGCGCATGGGCTTCGAACTGCTGGTGAATCAGCGGCGTGTCGGGGAAGCGTGGCAACGGCGAATTGACACCGTGCAGCAGGTACTCGCGCTCGTCGGCCGGCAGGATGTCGAGGCCGTGCACCGGCGCATTCGGCGTCGATTGCAGGGCCTGGATCAAACTGTGCAGCGCGGTGTTCAGGTAGCGGGCGATGCGTTCTGCACCGAGAGCGACATCGGCGAGCGCGGTTATACGCAGGTCTTCGCCGAGATCATCGATGTTGACGGTCAACGGATAGTTGGTGCGCTCTCGGGCGCCCAAAATCTGCACGCCGGGCGCCAGTTCGTTGACCTCGACGACTTCTTCGGCGCTGCTGTGGCGGTAGTTGAGGATCGCACTGAACAGCGGCGTCGGCACCGCGACAGCACTGCAACGCTGAGCCAGTGCCAGCGAGGCCTGCTCGTGCGCGAGCAACGCGGTCAGGCGTCGATGCGTCGCCAACACGGCGGCGCGCGCACCTTCCTGACCGACATCCACCCGCAGCGGCAAGGTGTTGATGAACATCCCCAACGCCTGTTCGCCACCCTCGCCCGCCTCCATGCGTCCCAGCAGCACCGTGCCGAACACCACAGCCGTGCGTCCGGACAACTGGCCGAGCACCCGCGCCATCGCCAGATGCAACAGGCTCGCGACGCTGACACCGAGTTGCCTGGCCTGGCTGCGCAGTTGCCGGCTCAATGAACTGTCGAGCAGCAGCGAAGACTCTTCGATAGCCTGGCCGTCGCCCTGCACGTCCTGCAAACCGCAGGGCAACGTCGGTGCATCGATATCGGCGAGCATCTCGCGGAAGAACGCTGTCTGGGCCTGATCGTTCAGGCCCAGAAGTGCCTTGGCCAGGTGATCGCGATACGGCACGGCCGGGCCGACCTGCTCCGCGTGTCCGAGGAGGAATGCCCGGGTTTCGCGGCGCACCACGTCGAGGGCAACGTGATCCATGATCAAGTGGTGAAACAGCAACAACGCAACCACACGATCATTGTCCGGATCGGCGGCATACACCAGACGCAGCAACGGTGCCTGCTGCACATCGAGACGGAAAAACCGTGGATCATGGCGTTCCAGCAACTGCGTCAGTACGTCACCGTCGGCGTTGAGTTCGATTTCTTCGCAGAACAGCCGCGCATGGCGTTGCACCACTTGCAAGGGTTCGTCGAGCCGCTCCCAGATGAACGAGGTACGCAAAATGTCGTGGCGCTCGACCATCCATTGCAGCGCTTGCGCGAAGGCATCCAGACGTTCGCGGTTATCAAAGGCGAACCGCGCCTGCGAGACATAAGGGTCACCTGCCGCCGCGGACAAATGCAGGTAAAGCATGCCCGCCTGCAACGGCGCCAGCGGGTAGATATCTTGCAGATTGGCGGCGCGACCCGGCACATCGCCAACGATGCGGTCGATGGTCGGTTGATCCAGCTGCACCAGCGGCAACATGTCCGGGGTGATGCGAAAGGCCGGGCTCAACCAGTCGCCGCCATGGCTGGCGACCAGCTCCAGCAACTGCGACTTGTGTTCGGCGAGGCTGTCCCACAACGCGTCGTCCAACGCGTCGTCGCTGCCCAGAATGACCAGGTCTTCATCTTCCTGTTGAAGGCGGATCGCATGGGTCGAAATAACAGCCATCAGTTCGCTGAAATGCATGGGATAACCTGCTGTAAATACGAGAAAAAGGAGCGCGCAGCCGCGAGTCCGTGCGAGTTGCGCGCAGCCTGGAAAAACTAAAACATCAAGGCTTGGCGAGCTGACATGGGAAGCAGGGACAATCCACCTCCCCATGAGCCGCGATCCTTTGCATCCCCCGGCAGGCGCTGCCGCAGGCTGCGGCAGCGCCCACAGGCTGGATTGTCAGAGTCGGCGTTTGCGGTTGAGGCTCGGGATGGTGGTCTGCGGGATTTCCAGGTGCTGTGCCTGGCTGCGGGTGTTGGCCGCCAGTGCCGCCAGCGTCGGCTGACTGAACAGCGCTCGCGCGTCGGTGTGCAACCCGGTCTGGCGCATGCGCGCAACCAGGCTGACCGCCAGCAACGAATGCCCGCCCAACTCGAAGAAGTTGTCGTGACGCCCGACCTGATGGACGTTGAGCACCTCGGCCCAGATCTGCGCCAACGCCGCTTCGACTTCACCTTCGGGTGGCTGATACGGGCGATTGAACACCGCCTCTGCTCCCGGTTCAGGCAAGGCCTTGCGGTCGATCTTGTCGTTGGGCGTCAGCGGCAGAGCGTCAAGCAACACAAAAGCCCCCGGCACCATGTACTCCGGCAAGCGCTCCAGCACATGGGCGCGCAACGCCTCCAGACCTGGCGCAGCAACGCCGGCACGCACGGTGTACCAGGCGACCAGGCGCTCGTCGCGCACCATCACCACCGCTTCGCGTACGGCCGGATGCTCGATCAACCGAGCTTCGATTTCACCCGGTTCCAGACGCAAGCCACGCAACTTGACCTGAAAATCGTTGCGGCCGAGGAATTCCAGGTCGCCGTCGTTGTTGTAGCGCACCAGATCACCCGTTCGGTACAACCGATCACCCGGTACAAACGGGCTGTCGATGAAGCGCTCGGCCTGCATCTCGGGCAGTCCGTGATACCCGCGCGCCACGCCCACGCCACCGATGTGCAACTGACCGGCGACGCCCTGCGGCACTGGCTGATCGTGGGCATCGAGGACGTACAGGCGAGTGTTGCTCAGTGCCTTGCCGATCGGCACGACGTGGTCCGGCACCGACATTTGCGGTTCAAGCGTCCAGCCGCTGCTGTCGACTGTGGTTTCGGTTGGGCCGTAGACGTTGTGCAAACGCACCCACGGCAGGCGCTGACGCACCTGACGGGCCAGCGCCGCGCTGAGTTCGCCGCCACCATTGAGCACATCGGTGAGGCTGGTGCACTGGTCAACATCGTCCTGCTCGATGAACTGCTGGAGCAACGCCGGAACGAACTTGACCACGCTGACCTGATGCTCGCGAATGGTCTGCACCACATACGCCGAATCGCGGTTGCCGTCAGGTCGTGCCAGCACCAGACGCAGGCCGGAACACAGTGGCCAGAAGATCTCCCACACCGAGCTGTCGAAGCTGAACGGCGCTTTTTGCAGCAGCGCACCGTGCTCGGTAGGCAGACTGATCTGCGAGCCCCAGTGCACCATGTTGCAGGCGCTGCGGTGCTCGATCATCACACCTTTGGGCAGGCCGGTGGAGCCGGAGGTGTAGATCATGTAAGCAAGATTTGAGGCACTCAGGCCCGGTACCTGCACGTTATTCTCGGGGTTGTACTGCCAACTGCCACGTTCGAGATCAATCAGCGGCACATCGTGCTCACCGAGCAGCTCACGGGTAGCGGCATGCACCAGCACGGCGACCGGCGCGCTGTCCTGCAACATGTAGCGCAGGCGTTCCAGCGGATAGTCCGGGTCAAGCGGCACATACGCCCCGCCCGCCTTGAGAATGGCGAGC
The DNA here is from genome assembly GCF_018326005.1 of Pseudomonas sp. Seg1. Classification (NCBI taxonomy): domain Bacteria; kingdom Pseudomonadati; phylum Pseudomonadota; class Gammaproteobacteria; order Pseudomonadales; family Pseudomonadaceae; genus Pseudomonas; species Pseudomonas sp. Seg1. Next base: position 2,794,056 of record NZ_AP021903.1, on the reverse strand, counting down.
AGACCGACCACCAGATCCAGTCCGCGCTCGACACAGATCGCCACGCGCGTATCCGGCTGCACGCCTTGTTCGCGCAGATGATGCGCCAGTCGGTTGGCGCGTGCATTGAGCTCGGCGTAAGTCAGATCTCCTTGCTCGGATTGCAGCGCGATGGCATCCGGTTTGCGGCGTACCTGTTGTTCAAACAATGCCTGAAGCGGCTGCTCCAGCGGGCAAGCGACCTCGGTGGCGTTGAACTCGACCAGCCATTTCTCGCGCTCGGCTGGTGGCAGAACCGATACGTTGCTCAGCAACAATTGCGGCGTGTGTTCCAACGCATTGATCAGCGCTTCGAGCGCTGTGAGCAGATAATCCAATACACGTTGCGCACCGATCAGGCGCGGCGCTTTGGCGGCAAGATGAAAACCCATGGCGTCGTCATCTACGGACAGCATCAATGGATAGCTGACGATTTCGACGCTGCTCAACAGCTCGATTCCCGGCACAGCGCTCAGCAATGGAGCCGCGTCGGTATGTCGATAGTTGAGCAGACTGTTGAACAGCGGCGTACCGGACGCTATCGCACTGCAACGCTGCGCCAGTGCAAGCGGTGCCTGTTCGTGGGCCAGCAACGCGGCAAGGCGTTCGTGAGTCTGGGCCAATGCCCTGCTGACGCTGGCTCCTGCCAACCTCAGGCGCAATGGCAAGGTATTGATGAACATGCCCAGCGCACGGTCGGCACCGTTACCGGCCTGCAGTCGTCCCAACAATACCGTGCCGAATACCACGTCCTCACGCCCGGCACACGCCCCGACCACCTGGGCCCAGGCCAGATGGAACAGGCTCGCCGGACTGACGCCCGATTGGCGCGCCTGATCGCGCAGGCGCTGCGCGAGGCTGGCAGCGAGGGGTTGCCTGGCATCGTCGTGTCCACTGGAGTCGACTTGACGGTCGCTCAGGGCAAAAGCCAGCGTAGGTTCATCGACATCGCTCAGTTGCTCGCGGAAAAACCTCTCATGCTCCGCTTGCCGATCCTTCAAACCAACCTGTGCGACGTAGTTGCGATACGGGACCGACAGCGGCAATTCATGTTCGCGCCCGAGCAGATGCATCTGGATTTCGTGCATCAATACTGCGGTCGAAGTGGCATCGTTGATCAGATGATGAAAGCGCAGCAGGCCGAGCCAGCGCCGGTCAGGTTTGTCTTCGGCTGCTGCCAGCGCCAGCATCGGTGCCTGGCGGATATTCAGTGGCCGTTGCAGCGGGCTGAAGGCTTCGCGCAACTGTTGTGCGATATCACCGGCGCAGGGCTCCAGTACGACGGTTTCGATACCCAGTTTCGCTTGACGCCAGACGACTTGCACCGCGGGTTCGATGCCTTCCCAGACCAGGCTGGTGCGCAGGATATCGTGACGTTCGATAACCTTTTGCAGAGCGCTGGCAAATGCCTCCAGTTGCGCGCGGCTGGCGAAGGACAACACGGCGTGCTGCTGATACGGATCGCGGCCCTCAGCGGTGATGTGGTGATACAACAGGCCTTGTTGCAAAGGCGCCAGCGGATAGATGTCCTGCACGTTTGCCGCTCCGCCCGGAACCGTCAGGGTGACTTGATCGATACTGGCTTGATCCAGTTGCACCAGGCTCAGCATATCCGGCGTGATGAGTTCGCAATCCGCAACGATACGGCTGGGCGGCACGTCGCTCTCCTGGCTGCGTCCTGCGGCGGCAGCCAATGCCGCTAGTGTGGGCTGAGCGAACAGTTGCCGCACATCGACGCTCAAACCGTGTTGGCGCATACGTTCGGCCATACCCACCGCCAGCAGCGAATGCCCGCCCAGTTCGAAGAAATGGTCGTGGCGCCCTACCCGTTCAACCTGCAACACCTCGGCCCATAACTGCGCCAACAACACTTCGACTTCGCCTGTCGGTGCTTCATATTCGCGTCTGATCAGGTCGTCCTGACACGGCGCCGGTAATCCCTTGCGATCAAGCTTGCCGTTGGCAGTCATCGGCCACGCCGTCAGGCGCACATAAGCGCTCGGCAGCATGGCGCTGGTCAGACGGGTTTTCAGGTGGGCGTGCAAGGCGTTGATGTCGAGCGGCTCATGCTCGATGAACCACGCCAACAGTTGCCCGTCGCGCACCTGCACCACCGCTTCCTGCACGGCGGCATGGCTGCCGAGCGCAGTTTCGATCTCGCCGAGTTCGATGCGCACACCGCGAATCTTCACCTGATCGTCATTGCGTCCCAGGTAGTCGAGGTTACCGTCGGCACGCCAGCGTGCGAGGTCGCCGGTGCGATACATACGCGCCTGCGGTTCGCTGCTGAACGGGTCGCGCAGAAAGCGCTCGGCGGTCAGTTCCGGTTGATTCAGGTAGCCCCGGGCAACACCGGCGCCGCCGACATACAACTCGCCGGTAATCCCCATCGGCACTGGCCGTAGTTGATCATCGAGCAAGTACACCGTGGTGTTACTCACGGGCTTGCCAATGTGCAGCGCCTGACCGGCGTCGATCCGCCCCGAGGTCGCAACCACTGTGGCTTCGGTCGGCCCATAGTTGTTGATCACTTCGAAGGACTGCTGTCGGTTGAACTGACGCAAGCGATCACCGCCAATCAGCAGCGTACGCAGGGTCGGATGGTCGAGTTGTTTGCCAAAGGCATACTCGGCGATCGGCGTTGGTAAAAAACTGACGTCCAGCGGCTGCGCGCGCCACCAGTCGAGCAGCGCGGCGATGTCTTCGTTGTTGCCAGTGGCGGGCGCCAGATGCAGGGTCGCGCCCACGCACAACGCCGGCCAGACCTCCCACGCCATGGCATCGAAACCGAAACCGGCGAGGCTTGAGGTGTGCTGACCGGCGCGCAGCTCGAAGGCGTCACAATGCCAATCGACCAGATTGCCCAGTGTCCCGTGCTCGACCATCACCCCTTTGGGCAGGCCGGTAGAACCGGAGGTATAGATTACGTAGGCGAGGTTCGCCGGGGTCAGGCCGGGCACTCGCGGGTTGGCAAGGTTGTCGGCCGGCCAGTTGCGCAGATTCAGATCGATCACTGGCACATCCAGTTTCGGCAGGCGTGCGCGCAAAGCGCTTTGCGTCAGGACGACAACCGGTGCGCTGTCATTGAGCAGATAGTTCAAACGCTCGGCGGGGTGCGCCGGATCGATCGGCACATAACCGGCTCCGGCCTTGAGAGTCGCCAGCAATCCGACCAGGCTGTCGAGTCCACGGCGGGCCACCAGCGCCACGCGGTCATCCGGCTGCACGCCGAGCCCGAGCAGGCGATGTGCCAATGCATTGGCCTGACGATTCAACTCGGCATACGTCAGTGGTTGTCCTTCTCCAACCGCCGCCACTGCCTCAGGCTGTTGCGCCGCTCGGGCCTCGAAACGCTGGACGATGGTCAATCCTTGCGGATAAACCACGCGAGTGTCGTTCCATTGCTGCAGCAGCGCGGTTTCCGTCGGCGAGAGCAGGCCGAATTCGGTCACGGGCAGTTGCGGGTTTTCCAGCCCTTGCTCCAGTACCGACAACAGCCGCTCGGCAAACGCCTCGACTTCACCTTCCTCGAAATACATCGGGGAGTAGGCAATGTGCAACCAGGCCTGTTCGTCGAAGCGGTTACTGCGCAAATAAATAGCCAGCGGCGCAGCCTCCTGATGATTGGAAACCTTGACCACGTGACCCCGTGCCTGGCCGTAAATATGTTCTTGATCATCCAGTTCGTAAGAAACCGTCAGCTCAAACAGTTGCGCGCGATCCTCGCGCAGCAAGCCCAAGGCGCGGTTCATCTCGCTCAGGGGAAACCGCTGATGACGAAAGTTTTCTTTCAGCTCATCGCGAATCGCCCTGATCAAGTCGGCGAATGTGAGGTCGCGACCAAACCCCATGCGCACCGCACTGACCTGGGTGAACAAGCCGACGGTCGATTTGAATCGAGCGCCGGACCGGTTGAGAATCGGCATCCCCAACACCCATTCGTCACGCTGTGCGGTACGGCTGAAATACACATGAAGCGCCGCCAGCAGCACGTGAAACGCCGAAGCGCCAAGTCCCTGACCGAGCTGTTTCATGCGCTCATGCAGCACGGCGGGGAACGTCCGCGCCACGACCTGACTGGACGGCGCATGCCCGACAAAGCGCTCCTGATAACGCGGCACCAGCAGGGGTTCGGGCAGGAGGCGGTATTTGTCCAGCCAGTACGCGCGATCCTGCGCGTATCGGGGTGACTGGTAATAACGCTCATCGTCCTCGATGAAATCGACGTAGGACAGCGCGGTGTCAGGTACCTTCTGATCGGCGGCCAGTGCGTTATAGATGGCGGCCAACGATTTGATCATCTCGGCGAAGCCCCAGCCGTCGACGATCAGGTGGTGAGCCAGAATGGAGAACCAGTGCAGATCGTCATCGAGCCGGATCAGCAAAAAACGGTACAACGGCCCGCCGTCCAGCGTGAACGTCTGGTCGATCCGCTCCTGAATCAGCGCTCGTGCCGCCGCTTTTGGATCTGACTGGCCAGAGACATCCCACGTCATCAGCGGCCCCGGCATCGATGGCGCAAAACGTTGCCGTGGCAGTCCGTCCGCGCCGGCACCCGGCAACAACTCGATTCGCATCGCGTCGTGCAGGCTCACCAGATGGCTGAGCGCCGCCTGCATCCGCGCAGGATCCAGCGGGCCGGTCAACTCCATGTAGCCACCGATGTTGTACAGCGGCGAGTCACCCCGGCTCAATTGATCAAGCCAGATGTCCAGCTGTGCGGCGGTCAGGGGAAAGGTCGCGGGCGCAACGGACGAGGTGTCCGCCGCAGAGGCAGAAATAGGCGGCATAAGATCCTTCTCATGAGATTTTGCCCGTATTCAAGCATCGGCCCCGGCGCCGACATGACACCCGAAACCCGGACAACCATCGCTCCCCGGCGCGCCCGACAGTGCTTATCGGCTTTTTCGCATAGGTCCTGTCTAAGTTTTCGGAGAGAAAATACTGAAAAGTTTGTAGGAAAAGAACCACATGCCAATGCTGCCATTTGCCCCAGCATCAGCAATCGAGGAACACGATCTGCCGATTTTCCGGGCCCTTGCAGTGACTGAATGGTCACGGTGAACGACTTTCCAGCAATCAACCCCGTCAGAACCCCGGCGCCAACAATCAGAAATGCTGGCACTTTGTGTCCCCGGATTCCCCTACAGACGTAGGACAAATCCATAGGCTTAAATCCCGCTCCAGATCATGTTCAAGGAGAAATGACTGCGTGGGCGGCTTTTACATAGACGGCAGACGATTCAGTGATGGCTCTGTACCAGGGATGACAAGGATATGAATCTGACCGGCAGTATTCGCAATGTGGAAAACCCGCACTTCTACTGGCAATTGGGGGAACTGATTGCAAGCACGGGCGATGATCACTTCGCCACGAACATGTTCCAGTTGGTCGACACTCTGGTGCCGGTCAATCGGGTCGATCTGACCGAGTGGACGCTTGATGAGCGTCAGGCCAGCGTGGTCGAGATCAAGCCGTTGGGCAGTGCCGGTCCGGCACGAACCTTCCCGCCGCCGGATCCCCTGGAGAGCCCGGACGATCACCCGTTGTTGCAGAAAATGATCGAGATGAATGATTCACTGTTGATCCAATTGAAAGCCTCGCTTCTGCCCTGCCACCCGCAACACAGCGTCCACCAATGCAATCTGGTGTCACGCACGTCCAACCGCCGTTGCGTCATCTCGTTTTACCGTCCGCACACTCAACGGGTGTTTTCCCTGCCGGAGCTGTCATTCCTCAAGAGTCTGTCCGACACCCTGCTGCCTCTGATCGAGCGACATGCGCAGATCAGTCGGCAAACCATCGCCAGACAACCGCGCCTGCCCTCGATCGATCTGGATCACGCCCCCCTTGCGCTGGTGTTCGATGAGCGCCTGATGTTGAGCGGCGTTGTGCTGTCGGCACGCGAAAAAGAAGTCTGCCTGGGTTTGCTGACCGGCGGCACGGTGCCGCACATGGCGGAAAAGCTGCGGGTCAAGAACAGTTCGATCGAGACCTACCTTAAACGCGCTACGGCCAAATTGGGTGTCAGTGGCCGGCATGGGTTGGCGAAATGGATGGCCGGGGCGTGATCTGAACCATTGAATTTCCTGACCTGTTAACACTGTGGAGAGAGATCTTTCTGTGTTTCGGGAGTTACCTGTGATCTGGGGAGTTATCTGTGATCTGGGGATTTACCTGTGATCTGGGAATTTACCTGTGGCGAGGGGATTTATCCCCGATGGCCTGCGCAGCAGGCCGCTTCTTTTCAGATCAAAAGAGGGGCCGCTTCGCGCCCCATCGGGGATAAATCCCCTCACCACAGATAAATCCCCTCACCACAAAATGCTCGTCTGCTTTCAATCCTTCATCTTCCGCGCATGAGGCTGTTCGATGTCCACCCTGCGAATTTCCTTGCTGTCCATGGCCATGCTGATGGCTGGTTGCTCACTGATTCCCGACTATCAACGCCCCGCCTCACCAAGTGCCGCGCAATACCCGCAAGGTCCGCAGGCGGCAACGACCGACGAAGACTGGCGCACGCTGTTCAACGACCCGGCCCTGCAACAGTTGATCGAAAGCGCCCTGATCAATAACCGCGACCTGCGTGTAGCGGCGTTGAACGTCGAAGCCTTCCAGGCGCAGTACCGCATTCAGCGCGCCGACCTGCTGCCGGCGGTGTCGGCCAACGCCAGCGAATCGCGGCAACGCATGCCGCCGAGCGTGACCCGCAGCAAAGCCATGATCAACTCGACCTACTCGGTCAACCTCGGTATCAGCGCCTATGAACTGGATTTTTTCGGCCGCGTGCGCAGTCTCAGTGAACAGGCCTTGCAAACCTGGCTGTCCACCGAAGAGGCGCGGCGCAGTGCACAGCTGAGCCTGGTGGCCAACGTCGCCAACGCCTACCTGACCTGGCGCGCCGATCAGGAACTGCTGGCCCTGACTCGCGAGACCCTCGCCGCCGATGAACGGAGCCTGCACCTGACCACGCGCAACCGTGAGGCCGGCAAGTCGTCGGCGCTGGAGCAGGCTCAAGCGAAAACCAGCGTTGATACCTCTCGGGCGAATCTGGCGCGTTATCAGCGTCAGGTCGCGCAGGACTTGAACAGCCTGACGCTGCTGGTCGGCGCGCCAGTGCCGGAGTCCTTGCCTGCACGTCCGCTGGCCAGCGATCTGGTGCTGCAACTGCCGGCCGGTGTGCCGTCGGATCTGCTGCAACGGCGCCCGGACATTCTCCAGGCCGAATACAAACTGAAAGCGGCCAACGCCAACATCGGCGCGGCGCGAGCGGCGTTTTTCCCCAGCGTCAGTCTGACGGCCAACGCCGGTACGTCCAGCCGCGACCTCTCGGGTTTGTTCGGCGCCGGCTCCGGGGCATGGACGTTTCAGCCGCAGATCAGCCTGCCGATTTTCAATGCCGGCAGCCTGCGCGCCAGCCTTGATTATTCGAAATTGCAGAAAGACGTGGCCGTGGCCGAATACGAGAAATCGATTCAAACGGCGTTTCAGGAAGTCGCCGATGGGCTGGCGGCACGCAGCACGTATCAGCAGCAATTACAGGCGCAGCGCGATCTGGTGCAAGCCACTCAGGACTATTACAACCTGGCGCAACACCGTTATCAGAATGGCGTCGACAGCAGTCTGGTGTTTCTCGATGCCCAGCGTTCACTGTTCAGTTCGCAGCAAGGGCTGATCACCGACCGCCTCGCGCAACTGGTCGCCGAAGTGAATCTGTACACCGCGCTGGGCGGCGGTTGGCGGGCAACGGAGGCGAAAGTTCAGTAAGCACCCGTCACTTTTTCTTACACCTTTTGTCGCCCTGCGACACCCTGTCAGCCGATCAAAAACCGACTCGCCGGTTCAGTTTGGTATCATGCGCCGCTTTTACGGTTAACCCCCCCGCCAGTCCTGTCGACTGACGGGCTGCAAAAGGCGGTATTAGATGACGGCTTTGTTGACTCGCCGCAAGGTGCTTGCGGGAATGGGCGTACTCGGGCTCGGCCTGCTCGCCGGTTGCGACACCCGTGGCCAACTGTCGTACAAGTACGGCAAGGATCTGAGTAACAAGATCATGGGGCGCACCTTCAAACTGAAGAACACCGATGGCGAAACCATGACGCTGTCGAGCTTTCGCGGCATGATGCCGATGGTGTTCTTCGGCTTCACCCAGTGCCCGGCCGTCTGCCCGACCACTCTGGCCCGCGCGGCGAAAATCAAAAAGCTGATGGGCGCCGATGGCGATCGCTTGCAGGTGATTTTCATCACCCTCGATCCCGAACGCGACACGCCTGAAATCCTCGACGCCTACATGAAAGCCTTCGATCCGACCTTCGTTGCGCTGTACGGCACGCTTGAGGAAACCCAGGCCACGGCCAAGGAATTCGACGTGTTCTACGAGAAAGTCCCCGCCGGCGACACGTACACCATCTCGCACACCGCCACCAGTTACGTTTACGACTCCAACGGCGGCTTGCGCCTGGGTCTGTCCACCTCGCTTTCGGCAGAACAATGCACGGAAGATTTGCTTACTGTTATGGAGGTTTGCTGATGCAACCTGTTTTGAACTCGATCAAACACGCGGTATTGGGTCTCTCGCTGCTGGGCCTGGCGTTCCAGGCGTCCGCGCAAACCAAAGTCGACGATGCCTGGGTTCGTGCCACCGTACCAACCCAGTCCGCCAGCGGCGCGTTCATGATCCTCACCGCCGACAGCGACAGCAAGCTGCTCAGCGTCGCGACCCCGGTGGCCAAAGACGTGCAGATCCACGAAATGACCATGAAGAACGACGTCATGAGCATGGGCCCGGTGAAGTTCGTCGAACTGCCGGCCGGCAAAGCCGTCAAGCTTGACCCGAACGGTTACCACGTGATGCTGATGGGCCTGACCGGTCAACTGAAAGAAGGCGAAAGCGTGCCGCTGACCCTGACCGTGGAAAACGCCAAGGGCGAGAAAGAAACCGTTGAAGTGAAGGCCGCCGTGCGTTCACTGACCAACATGGAAGGTCACGATCACAGCAAAATGCATTGATCTGACTGACTGCAGTACCCACGGGGCGGCCTGATCACTGATCAGGCCGCCCCGTTTTTTTGGCTCGAGAAAAGTCAGGCGTTTCGAACTTTATGGAAAGCGTGCTTTACACCGAAGAAACCTTCAGCGAGTATGTAAAGGGTCTTTTACACAGGAAGTGCAGCATGAACCGCTATTACCTCGAATTGGGCGCAGCCCTGATCCTTTACATGCTGGTGCTGACTGCATCACTGATCGCCTCGCAGTATCTGATGGAGGCCAACATTGTTCTGCGCTCAGCCGTCGCGGTGACGCCGATGATTCCGGCCGGATTGATGTGCTGGGCGATCGTGCGCAACATGCGGCGCATGGATGAAATGCACCTGCGCATCCAGTTCGAAGCGCTGGGTTTCGCCTTCGCTGCCTCGGCCCTGCTGACCTTCAGCTACGGTTTCCTGGAAAACGTCGGTGCCCCGCATATTCCATGGACCTGCGTGTGGCCAGTGATGGGCTTGATGTGGATCCTCGGCCTGCAAATCGCCCGACGCCGTTACCAATGAAAAATCGCCTGAAGGAACTGCGCGCCGAACGCAAATGGTCACAGGTCGATCTGGCTGAACGGCTTAACGTGTCACGCCAGACAATCAATGCGATTGAAAACGAACGCTACGATCCGAGCCTGCCGCTGGCGTTTCAGATCGCCCGGGCGTTTGAGATGCCGATTGAAAGCATCTTTGATGATGGGCTGAACTGACGTGAACCGCGTGGCGAGATTTGACCAATCATCGCCACCCGGTACCACGGCTGAAAAGGTTACCTGACGGCCACCGGCACCTGCTGACACCACTTGATCGAACGCAACGCTTCCTCCTCCGGCACTAGCGCATAACGGAAAAAGAAATGCGCCCCCGAGTAGTAGGCGTCGTTCAACTCACCCAGCGTCTGTTCATCACTGAAGGCTTGCGAGCTGGTCTGATCGGCAATGAAGTAGGTTTTGCCGTTCTCGACGTTCAGGTCGAAACGCTTGTTGACGCTGCTGCTGACAAAAGGGGGCGACGTCGACTCAATGCTGTAGCGCCCGGCCGGCAGGCTCGTTTTGAAATACCCGCCCGACGGTAAAACCCCGACGTCTTTTCCATTGACCTTGATCGTGGGCGTCACAAAGTACCCGACCGACGCGGCCGTGCGATAGAAATACAGCGTTGCCTGATCCGGCTGCGCTTGTTCCACGGCACTGAAGAATGGCTGGCCCTTCAAGTCGGGTCCGGTGTTACATCCGCCGAGCAGGATCAGGCTGGCCAACAGGCTGGTCCAGAGCAGTATGGTGCGGCTCATCAATGTTTTTCCTTGAGCGAAAAGCGGTGGCAGGACAGCTAGAGCGAACGCATGCATCAGAACATGCAAAGTCCTTTGCCCGAGTCTTTGGCGTCAGAAGTTGGCCAGGGTTTGAAAGCGCTTTCAGCGGTCAGGTTGTAAATCGTGCGGTTTTGCAGAACTGCATACTTGCGTTTGAGGCCTTCAACCGTTTTCTCAGCGTTATCGACGTTGGACAGGCAGAACGTCAGGGCATTGGCGTAAAGGTCGCCGATGTACAGTGTCTGACCGGCCTTCACCTCAAATACCACCGGAGCCGGGCGTGCGAGCGCATTACCCAGGTAATACTGGTAGCGCCAGTCGGTGAACTGGTAACGCCCTGGTGGCACTTCGTACATGAACAAGTGCCCGAGCAGATTGGCGGAAGGCTGATCGTCTTCGCTATACAGCGTTTGCAACGTAATGGACGCGTTCGGCTCGTTCAATTGTCTGATTTCGACCGTCAGCCCATGCGGTTGCGTCAGATAACCTTCGGTAATCGAACCCACAATCAGCGCCTTGGCCGGATCCGGTGGCCGGGTACCGTCATAGCGCGCAGTCGAGCATCCATTCAATACGGTGAGACACAGAGTGATAGCGCCCCAATGAGCGAATGAGGTGAAAACTTTCCGTAGCATTTTTGATTTCCGAGTCTGACAACTGATTCATGCCGTGCGCCGTATCGATGGTTTGCGGCGCACGTGTAGATCACTGGTATCGCCCGGTGAGCGGCATTCTTGAGCGGCGCGCGTGCCATTGCCTCGGCCGTACACCCGTTCCAACCTTTGTTGGCGGGATTACCCGGCTTCAACGGCCAGATAAACAGTCTGAAACAATAAAGCGCCTGCACCGATTCGCCTGCCGCCTATGGCCTGATCGTCTGACACGAACGCCTGTCAAGGCTCCAGCACCTTTTCCCCGGTTCCAGGGCCGTCTGACAACAGATCACCCGTGTGTTTAAAAAGGCGATCAGACAGCTCTCCCTTGGTATCATCGCGCACACTTTTTTGACGGTTTAATGACTGGAAGGTCTTTTTTTGTGAGTGCTTTCTTGAACGGCTTGCGACATCCGCGTGCCCGCCTCTATTCCCTGATTTTTCTGCTGTTGATCGTTCCGGTGTGCCTGCGTGCAGCAATCGGTTGGTCGACACCGTTGGGTTATCTGTCGGATCTGGCCATCGGCAGCTCGCTGGTCATTCTGCTGCATCGCCGTGCGTGGTGGCTGGCATTGCCGGTGCTGTTGTTCTGGGGCCTGTTGGCAGTGGCGACGGCGGAACTGGTCAGCGCCGTCGGCCGACTGCCGAGCCCGGCCGATCTGCATTACCTGTTCGATCCGCAATTTGTCGAAAACTCCACCGGCGGTGGGCTGGCGCATCCAGGTGTGGGCGTCACGTTGTTGCTGGCGCTGCTGGTCTGGTTGTTAACCCAGTTTGCCGGACGCGGCATCGCCCGCCCGGCCCTGCCTCGCGCATTGTGGGCGGCGCCGCTGGCGCTGTTCGCCGCGCACTGGGGCGCACAGAATTTGTGGCCGAGCGAGGAAGATCCGTGGCGAGCGTACAACCTGCCCCATCAATTGCTGGCCACTCAGGTCGCCGATGTGCAGATTCAGGCCGAGGAATGGCTGGACGGTGATGTCGAAGAAGTCGCGCCATCCATGGCCGGCCTTACCGACGTCGATCTCGATGGTCACAAGCTGCTGACTGCGCCAGGTCAGGCGCGCAACGTTTTGGTCATCGCCCTGGAAGGCATTCCCGGTGCCTACATCCGCGCCAATCGCGAGGCCATCGGCAGCCATTATCAGGAAGACCTGATGCCCAGACTCAGCCGTTGGGCCGAGCGCGGCATGAACACCCCGGACTACGTCCTGCATACACACCAGACCATTCGCGGTCTGTACGCCATGCTCTGCGGTGATTACGACAAACTGAACAACGGCACGCCCAAAGGCGTGGAAATGCTCACCCAGAAGGAGCGCAATCAGGCCTGTCTGCCGGCGCAATTGCGCGAACACGGCTTCAGCACCCACTATCTGCAGGGCGCCGGCCTGCGCTTCATGGCCAAAGACAAAATCATGCCGCACATCGGTTTCGATGCGACTCATGGCCTGGAGTGGTTCACCAACAGCAACTATCTGGAATTCCCGTGGGGCAAGGACGACAAGGCCTTCTTTGAAGGTGCCCTGGATTATGTCGGTCAACTGAAAAAGCAAAAGCAACCGTGGATGCTGACATTGTTGACGGTGGGCACCCATCAGCCCTACTCCGCGCCGGAAGATTATCTGCAGCGCTATGACACCCCGAAGCAGGCGGCTGTCGGTTATCTGGACGATGCACTGGATCAGTTCCTCAGCGGACTTGAGCGCCAGGGTGTATTGAAAGACACCCTCGTGGTGATCACCTCGGATGAATCCCACGGCATCGACGGCGTGCGTCTGGCCTCTTCCTGGGGTTTCAACCTGACATTGGCACCTGAACATGAGCAACTGCCGCGACTCAATGCCGGGGTGTATGGCCATGTCGATCTGAGCACGTCGATCCTCGACTACTTCGACCTGCCGGTGCCTACCGCGCTGAGCGGTCGTTCGCTGTTTCGCGACTACGATTCCGGGCGCGAGATCATGTCGTTCACCAACGGCAAACTGCGCTATCACGACGGCAAGGGGATTTTTTCCGAATGTGACATGCCGCGCCGCTGCCGCTATTACGAAAGCACCGGTTTCATCGCCGAGAGCGCCACGTTCAAAGGCACCTACAGCGGTCAGCGCGCTCGCCAGATCGCAGCCCGCGCCACGGCACTCGACCTGTCGCTGCTGCGCACCCCGCTCAATCATCGCTATCAGTTCGGCAGCAACAACATCATCCCGCTGCAAGCACAGATCATCGACGATTGGGCCGACAACCTGATCGGCGCGCAATACCTGGAAATGCCCAAGGGCTCGCACACCCGTGTACGCCTGACCGTGCGCTCGGTGGATCCGCAGCAGGCGGCGTTCATTCAACTCAAGGCCAAGGAATTCGAACAGGACGTGCAACTGGGATTGCCGGCGGAAATGGTCGCCACCGCCGATCAGCCGCTGGAGATGGATTTCAGCTTCGAAAACCCGCAACCGCGCAAAGCCTTTTCGTTCCATCTGCTGGGTTATGGCCTCGGAGCCGTCGAGGTCACGGATTTCAGCGTGATCACGGAATTGCCAGCCCAGGAAGACACGCTCGACGACGTGCCGGAAGACGAAGCCGCACAGTCCACCTGATCACCCGCCCCTCTTGATTGTTCCCACGCTCGGCGCGGGAACGACCAAATTCCTGCATGGGGGGGAGTGATTTAGAACGTGGTGCGCAATCCCACCTGAATGCTCCGTCCTTGTGCCGGCGCAACGTCGCGAAGGATCGAACTGGCGTAGCGCACGGTTTGGTTGGTCAGGTTATCGGCATCGACGAAAGCCAGCCATTTGCTCTGACCGACGTCAAAGTGATAACCGACATTGGCACCCAGCGTGGTGTAGCCATCCGTGCTGCTTTCATTGGCCGGCACACGATGCTGCGAACTGGCGTGCTCAAGGTCGATCCGCGCCTGCCAACGATCCAGCTCCCATAGCAAGCCACTGTTCAAGCGTAGCGGCGCGATGCGCGGCAAATCCTCGCCGTTATTCAGGTTCTTCGCGCGGGTGTAATCACCGGACAACTCCAGGGCAAACTTGCCGTAGGCAGTCTCGCCAAGACTCCAGCGATCCTGAGCTTCGATGCCACTGAAGCGCGCACGCACACCCGAGTAAGCGTATTCAGGAATGCCGCCGCTATCCTCCTCGCCTTCATCACTCAGCGTTCGGCCCGTACCGAGCAAGCCGATGTAGTTGGAAAAGTGGCTGTAGAACACACCGACACTGCCCTTGTGCGTGCCGTTGTCGAAACGCAGAGCGAGGTCGCTGGAGACGGCTTTCTCTTTCGACAGCCCGACGTCGCCAACTTCATAAGTGCCGGTCGCGACATGCGCACCGTTGGCGTACAACTCGTAAAACGTCGGCGCACGCTCGGTATAACCGACGGTGGCGGCAACCGACCAAACCGGCGTCAGTGTGTACACCGCACCGGACGACAGGCTGCCGGCGGTGAAACTGCTCGAGCGGTCGGCATTGGCGAAACGCTCGTTGCCCTTGGCATCCGGGTCAACCGTAGTGTGCTCAAGCCGTCCACCGAGCGTGAACAACAGTCGCTCGGTGGCTTGCAGCTCCTCAAGAATGAACAGTGCACCGGCATTCGTATCGGTCTGCGGCACAAACGCTTCTTCACCCAGCGCCGAAAACTCGTTGCGGCTGACCTGTGCGCCGATCACCCCTTCGAATGGCCCCAGCGGCTGATGCCGGGCCTCGACCCGCGCCTCGTAACCCTTGTTCTTGAATGTCGTGCCGACCTCACCGCCCTCAATTTCCCGATGTTGATAATCGGTGTATCCGGCGTCGAATTTGATTGAACTGAACGGCCCGTCGAGATTGCGTATCTGCGAGGCAAAGGCGTAATGCTCCTGCTCCATGCGGATGCGCACGTCGTCTTCGGCGGGCGAGCCGTAATTGGAGTCGTAATTGCTGTACGAAAGGCCAGCATAGCCGTCATCCCAGGTGTACGAACCGCCGACTGCACCGCCGTCCTGACGACCGTCACTATTGGCCAGACGATGCTTGCGTGAATCACCATCATCGTTGGCGCGCTCAGCGCCGGTTTTCGCGTAACCGGGAATTTTCAGATCATTGAACTCCCGAGCACTGGCGTCCAGGTGCAGGGCAAAGTCACCGTTACCCGCCTCGAGTTTGCCGGCGCTGCTGCGGGTGGTATCGGCGCCGCCATAACGCAGCTCGCCAGCGCCATGGATACCGTCGATGGCTTCGGTGGGAATGCGATTATCGAAGGTGTTGACCACCCCGCCGATGGCGCTGCCACCGTAAAGCAGCGCGGCCGGGCCACGGATGATTTCAATGCGTTCAACGTTGACCGGGTCCAGCGGCACAGCGTGATCGTAAGACAACGACGAAGCATCCAGCGCGCCGACACCGTTGCGCAGGATGCGAATCCGGTCACCGTCCTGACCACGAATGATCGGACGACTGGCCCCCGGGCCGAAATACGACGATGACACGCCGGGCTGTTTGTTCAAGGTTTCACCGAGGCTGCCCTTCTGTGCCAGCGTGAGGTCATCGCCACTGAGCACTGTCGCCGGTGAGGCCAGCATCTGGCTGCCCAAGGGATTGCCGGTAATCACTTGCGGTTGCAATTCGAGGGTGTCAGCAGCGAATACCGGTGAAGCGAGCAGCAGCGCGGCGGCCAAGGGAGTCAGTCGTCGTTGCAGGGGCTGGGAACGGGCAGGCATTTCAGAACTTCCGTGAGCAGAAAAGTGAGCATCGCTGCCAGCGTCTTGCACACGACACTGACAGAAACAGAATGAAACGAATTTCATGTTATACAATAACATTTCACCCTGTCATTACGATTTTGACTTTTGGCGTGTCGCCAAACGCTCAAGGACGCGGATTTCAACTTCTGAGCAAACGCCTAAGGCAGAGGCGCCAGTCGCGAAAAAATCCTGAAAGACTGCGCCTATCAGCCCCCAATAGTCGGGCTATTAGCTGACTCATCCAGTCGGGTCTAGCCTTACTAGTCCGAAGTCGGCACGAGCCGGCCGTAGCAGACCTGATAAGGACCCGAACATGGCTAACGAATCGAAATGCCCGTTCAACCACGCCGCCGGTGGTGGTACGACGAACCGTGACTGGTGGCCGAATCAACTCAACCTGAAAATCCTGAGTCAGCACTCGCCCAAGTCCGATCCGTTGGGCAAGGACTTCGACTACGCCAAAGCTTTCAAAAGCCTGGATTTTCAGGCGCTGAAACAAGACCTGCGCGCGCTGATGACCGACTCCCAGGACTGGTGGCCGGCCGACTTCGGGCACTACGGCCCGCTCTTCATCCGCATGGCCTGGCACAGTGCCGGCACCTATCGCACGGCCGATGGCCGTGGTGGCGCGGGGTCCGGACAGCAACGTTTCGCCCCGCTCAACAGTTGGCCGGACAACGTCAGCCTCGACAAGGCCCGCCGTCTGCTGTGGCCGATCAAGCAGAAATATGGCCGCAATATTTCCTGGGCTGACCTGATTGTGCTCACCGGTAACGTCGCGCTGGAATCGATGGGCTTCAAGACTTTCGGTTTCTCTGGCGGTCGTCCCGACGTATGGGAACCGGACGAAGACGTGTACTGGGGTTCGGAACACGAATGGCTGGGTGGCGACAGCCGTTACGGCAAAGACAAGTCCGCCATGCAGGAGCCCGGCGACGGCACGCTGGTGGCTGAACCGGATTTGCATGGCAAAGAAGAAAGCCGCACCGATCAGGGCGAGCGCAATCTGGAAAACCCGCTCGCTGCTGTGCAGATGGGCCTGATTTACGTGAACCCGGAAGGTCCCGAAGGCAACCCGGACCCGGTAGCCTCGGCCCGCGATATCCGCGAAACCTTCGGCCGCATGGCCATGAACGATGAGGAAACCGTGGCACTGATCGCTGGTGGTCACGCCTTCGGCAAGACTCACGGCGCGGGCCCTGCCGATAACGTCGGCGCAGAGCCGGAAGCCGCCGGGCTTGAAGAGCAAGGCCTGGGCTGGAGAAACGCCTTCGGCACCGGCAAGGGCGCAGACACCATCACCAGCGGCCTCGAAGTGACCTGGACCACCACACCAACCCAATGGAGCAACAACTATCTGGAAAACCTGTTCGGCTTCGAGTGGGAACTGACCAAGAGCCCGGCAGGTGCGCATCAGTGGAAACCGAAGAACGGCGCCGGTGCCGGGACCATTCCTCACGCTCACGATCCGAACAAACGCATTGACCCGACCATGCTCACGTCTGATCTGGCGCTGCGTTTTGACCCGGCCTACGAGCAGATCTCCCGGCGTTTTCTGGCCAATCCCGATCAACTGGCCGACGCCTTCGCCCGCGCCTGGTACAAACTGATCCACCGCGACATGGGCCCGCTGTCCCGCTACCTCGGCCCGGAACTGCCTAACGAAGAACTGCTGTGGCAGGACCCGATTCCAGAGGTCACTCATGCACTGATCGACGAGAGCGACGCTGCCGCGCTGAAAAGCAAAATCCTTGCGTCGGGGCTTTCGGTGTCGCAATTGGTTTCAACCACTTGGGCCGCCGTTTCAACTTTCCGTGGGTCGGACAAACGTGGCGGCGCCAACGGTGGCCGGTTACGTCTGGCACCGCAGAAATTCTGGCAAGCCAACCAGCCCGAGCAACTGGCCAAAGTGCTGCAAACTCTTGAAGGCATTCAGGGCGAGTTCAATGGCGGCGCCGCCGGCAAGAAAGTCTCGCTGGCGGATCTGATTGTGCTGGCGGGCAATGCCGGGATCGAGAAAGCGGCGCAAAACGCCGGTCACTCGGTGACGGTGCCGTTTACGCCGGGGCGTGCGGATGCCTCGCAGGAGCAAACCGATGTTGATTCGTTTGGTTTTCTGGAACCGATTGCCGATGGTTTCCGCAATTACAGCAAGGGCAAATACCGGGTTTCAGCGGAGGCGCTGTTGATCGACAAGGCGCAACTGCTGACCCTCTCCGCGCCGGAAATGACCGTGCTGTTGGGTGGTTTGCGCGTGTTGAATACCAATGTCGGGGGAACCCGTCATGGTGTGTTCACCTCGCAAACCGAAGCGTTGACCAACGACTTCTTCACCAACCTGCTGGATATGGGCGTGGAGTGGAAGCCGACTTCAAGGGATGCCGATGAGTTTGAAGGCCGCGACCGTAAAACCGGTAGCGTGAAGTGGACGGCGACGCGGGTTGATCTGGTGTTCGGTTCCAACGCGCAATTGCGGGCGCTGGCCGAGGTGTATGCCAGTTCGGATGCCAAGGAGCAGTTCGTCAAGGACTTCGTGGCGGCCTGGACGAAAGTGACCAACCTGGATCGATTTGATTTGAAGTAACGCAAAATAACTGTGGGAGCGGGCTTGCCCGCGATGACGGCAGCAGATTCAACATCACTGTTGACTGATAGACCGCTATCGCTGGCAAGCCAGCTCCCACAGGGCTTGGTGTTAAAACACCTTAGGCCAGGCTCTTGCTGACGACCTCATACACATCACTCGACAGCTGCCCCGAAGCCAGAATCCGCTCCAGCTCACCCTTCATCAACGCCTGCCGCGCACCATCATATTTGCGCCAGCGAGTCAGCGGCGCCAATTGGCGCGAAGCGATCTGCGGGTTGAAGCCGTTCAGCTCGATCACCAGATCCGCGAGGAAGCGATAACCGGAACCATCCGCCGCGTGGAAGTTGATCAGGTTTTGCCCGGCAAACGCACCGACCAGTGCACGCACCTTGTTCGGGTTCTTGATGTTGAACGCCGAGTGCTGCATCAACGCTTTCACGCGCTCCAGACCGCCGGGCAAAGTGCTGCCGGCCTGCACGCTGAACCACTGATCCATGACCAGCGGGTTGTCCTTGAAGTGCTCGGCGAAACTGGCCAGGGCCAGGGCTTTCTGCTCTTCGAACGGCGAGTTGACCAACACCGCCAGCGCCGTCAGGCGCTCGGTCATGTTGTCGGCCGTTTCGAATTGCTCCAGCGCCGCTGCCAGCACTTGCGGCTTGCCGCTGAGCATCAGGTACGACAGCGCAATGTTCTGCAACGCGCGACGGGCGAAGTGCTCGGCCTCGGCTACATACGGCGTCTGCTTCGACAGGTCGCGGTTGGCCTGATAACGCAGCCACAGCGCTTCGAACAGATTGTCCGCCAGTTGCTTGCGGGCGAACTCGCGAGCGATATGGATGGCGTCGACGTCCGCCACTTCGCTGATTTCGGTGAGGTACGCTTCGCCCGGCAGCGAAAGCATCTCGGCAACCATCGCCTGATCCAGCGACTCGTCCGACAGAACCGTACGCAGCGCCGACACCAGCCGTGGATCGAGCACCAGGCTCTCGCCCTTCTGCTGCTGGGCGATCAGCTCTTGCAGCACCTGCACCGACAGTTGCTGACCGGCATCCCAGCGGTTGAAACCGTCGCTGTCGTGCTGCATCAGGAACATCAACTGATCACGGTTGTACGGGAAGCTCAGTTTCACCGGCGCCGAGAAACCGCGCAGCAACGATGGCAGCGGCTGTTCGGCGATGTCGACGAAGGTGAAGGTCTGCTCGGCTTCAGTCACCGAGATGACGCGCGTGGTGCCTTGAGCCGAGGTCTCGCCAACCAGACGCAGGGCGATTTCGTTGCCTTTGCTGTCGAGCAGACCCAGTTCGACCGGGATCACGAACGGCAGTTTTTCAACCTTGTCCGGGGTCTCCGGGCAGCTCTGGCGGAAGGTCAGGCTGTAGGTTTTCGCCGCAGCGTCGTAAGACTCGCTCACTGCCAGACGCGGTGTGCCGGCCTGGCTGTACCAGCGCTTGAACTGGGTCAGGTCGACACCGTTGGCATCTTCCATGGCCTTGATGAAGTCGTCGCAGGTCACGGCTTGACCGTCATGGCGTTCGAAGTACAGATCGCTGCCTTTACGGAAGCCTTCGGCGCCGAGCAAGGTGTGGATCATGCCGACCACTTCCGAACCCTTTTCGTACACGGTCAGGGTGTAGAAGTTGGAAATTTCGATGAAGCTGTCCGGGCGCACGGCGTGGGCCATGGGACCTGCATCTTCGGCGAACTGGTGGGTACGCAGATAGGCGACGTCCTGAATGCGCTTGACCGTGGCCGAGTTCATGTCGGCGGAGAAGCCGGAATCGCGGAACACGGTGAAGCCTTCCTTGAGCGACAGCTGGAACCAGTCGCGGCAGGTCACGCGGTTGCCCGACCAGTTGTGGAAATATTCGTGGGCGACGATCGCCTCGACCCGCTGATGCGCGGCGTCGGTGGCGGTTTCGGCGCGGGCCAGCACGGCGCTGGAGTTAAAGATATTGAGGCCCTTGTTCTCCATCGCGCCCATGTTGAAGTCGTTGACGGCGACGATCATGAAGATGTCCAGATCGTACTCGCGACCGTAGACCTCTTCGTCCCAGCGCATCGACTTCTTCAGGCTGTTCATCGCGTGCTGGCACTTGTCGATGTTTTCCGGCTCGACGTAAATGCGCAGCGCAACGTTGCGCTTGGTCATGGTGGTGAAGGTGTCTTCAACGCACCACAAATCACCGGCCACCAGCGCGAACAGGTACGCCGGTTTCATGAACGGGTCTTCCCACGTTGCCCAGTGCCGGCCGTCTTCACCCGGGCCTGAAGCAATCGGGTTGCCGTTGGAGAGCAGCACCGGATAGCTGTGCTGTTCGGCGACCACGGTGGTGGTGAACTTGCTCATCACATCCGGGCGGTCGAGGTAATAGGTGATCTTGCGGAAGCCTTCGGCCTCGCACTGGGTGCAGAACATCGTGCCGGACTTGTACAGGCCTTCCAGCGCGGTGTTGGTTTCCGGGTGGATCCTGACGCTGGTGTCGACCGTAAAGGTTTCGCTGGTCGGTTGCAGGGTCAGATGGTTCTCGGACAACTGATAGTCGCCGTCAGCCAGTTCCTTATCGGCGAGGGTCACCGAGAGCAGTTCCAGTTGCTGGCCGTCGAGCACCAGCGGCGGCAGGCCGGCGCCACGTGCCGGGTTGCGGCGCATCACCAGTTGCGCGTGGACCAGGCTGTGGTCCTCGAACAACTCGAAGGTCAGGTGTGTTTCATCGATCAGGTACTCGGGCGCCTGATAGTCCTTCAGGTAAATCATCTTCGGTTGTTCGGTGCGCATGCTGGAGTCCTTATTGATGCACGGCGAGCTGATAAGCCGTGTACTTACGAATATTGATCACGCCGGTGTCGAAGATCAGGTACTGACCCTTGATCCCCAGCAGCGTGCCTTCGGCAATCGGGTTCTTGTCCAGGTTGAAGCTGACGATTTTGGCCGGGTATTGCTCGACCGGATAGCGGATTTCGAGAGGTTCTACATCGGCAATCGTCTGAATCGCTTGTAGGCCGAATCGCTCTTGCAAGCCTTGCAGGCCTTCGGCGCAGCTTTCGAACAACTGATCGCGCACCTGTGCCAGATCCACCGCCACCGCATCGCCCTTGAGCAGTGCACGCCAGTTGGTCTTGTCGGCCACCTGACTGCGGAACAAGTCTTCAACGAAGCCCGACTGCTGCCGCGTCGACACGCGCATGATCGGCAACGCCTGACTCGCACCCTGATCGAGCCAACGGGTCGGCAACTGGGTAGCACGCGTGATGCCGACCTTGATCCCTGACGAATTGGCCAGGTACACAACGTGATCGGTCATGCAGAACTGCTCGCCCCACAGCGGATCGCGGCAGGTGCCGGCGTCGTAGTGGCAGCGCTCCGGGCTCATGATGCACAGGTCGCACTGGGCCAGTTTGGTCATGCACGGGTAGCAGTAACCCTGGCTGAAACTGGTTTTGGTCTTGCGCCCGCAATGGGTGCAGTGGATCGCCCCCAGGTATTCCAGACGCACCGTGGTGCCGATCATGGGATTGACCGGCACCTCGACGTCATCCAGACGAAACGCGTATTGCACATTCGGCCCGTCCAGGCGCGCCGACATTTTGCTGATTGCACCGCGGCCAATCTCGATCAATGGATGGCATCCGACTTGAACAGGATGTTCGGCACTTCGATCGACTTCGACGCACATTCTTGCGGGCCCATGTAACCGGTGCGCTGATCTTCAGGCAGGTTCTGGATTTCCCAGGCGATCATCGCCTGCAACGACAGTTCACGCTGCTCGGCGGTGAGCTTGCCACCGTCCGACCACTTGCCGATTTCCACGGCCAGTTTCAGGCTCTCGTAGATGTCCGGGGTGATGTTTTTGATCATTTCGGCAAAAGACGACATGTTTGAACACTCTCCAATGAATGTCGCTAGTTTAACGGCGCTGAAGCGGCAAGACACTGCCGGGCATCAGGTCAGCGAGCGGATCGCCGGGCGCAATGCCCGGCGTCCTAGAACTCCCTTGAAAGTTTTACCTGGGTCAGTTCTTTCTCCAGCGCACGCCGGAAAATCTGCGGAGCCGTGAAGGTATAAAGAGCAAACGCCAGCCAAACCCAGTCGATCACCTCGGCGGCACCGGGGTAGCCCTGTGCGGTGAGGGTGATCACGGTAACGCGGTACACCACAAACATTGCCAGCAACAGAATGATGGCGCCGGTCGTACTGCGGTCGTTCATCCAGCTGTTGAACCGCCACCAGAGCCCCATGAACACATTGCTGCGAGCCTTCACGGCGGTCAGCAGGCTCAGCGCCGAGACATTGCTGGCGTTTTCCTGCAGGGCCCAGATCGCGTGTTCGCGTGCACCGTTGATATCGCCCTGACGCAGCAGCAAACGACCCAGTACCACCACGGCCCCGGCATGCCCGGGATCGGCCTGGAGTGCCTGTCGGGCAAAACTTTCGGCCTGCTGCCAATGGCCACAGGCCTGATGATATTCGGCCATCGCCACCAGATTGGCCGGATCGTCAGGGCCCAGCTCCAGCGCCTTTTCCAGCAGCGCCTGACTCTGGGCAAGGCGCCCGGTCAGTTGAAACAGGTCCGCAAGACTGCGGTAGTAACGCGGCTCCGTCGGCTCCATGTCGAGCAACTGCAACAGGTGCTGTTCGGCACCCTTGAATTGCCGCGCAGCCATGTCGATATGCGCGGCGGCGTAATGCGCCAACGGCAACGCCGGGTCCATCGCCAACGCCATCGAGGCTTCGTGGCGCCCGGCATGCAGACGACGCATGTTGAGCAGACACAGCGCCAGCAAGGCGTGGGCTTCGGCACATTCCGGGTCATCGGCCAGCAACTGTCGCAGGCTGTCGATGGCGCCGTCGTTGTGGCCGGACTGCAACCGCTGATAAGCCACTTGCAGCAGATAAGAGGTATTCATCAGCTCACCACCAGATACCAAAGGGTCGCCGGCACCAGAGTGACCACGATTCCTTTGAGCAGGAAGGCGCCTGCGAGCGCGACCAGCGGCGCGAAGCGATTGAGCACGCCGCCATAATATTGATACAGCTCGATGGTCGAGTTCTGCAGGGTGTACAGCACGTAACCGATGCTCAGTTTCCACACCACCAGGACCAGCAAGGCGTACTGGATCTGTGCCTGAGTGCTCAGGTAGCCGTTGTTCAACAAGCTGATCAAGGCCAGTCCGAGGATCACGCTGCCCACGGCACCGACGCCAACCCAGATCCACTCACGCTTGCGCGTCGGGCTGCCCACAGCCACCGAGTTGAGCACGAACCACGGCAAACCCAGCCATAGCCCGCCCATCATCAGCGCCAGCAATGGCCAGAACGGCGACACGGCAAACCGCGCCAGGCCGCCCGGACGCGGTTCGTCTTCAATGCGGTAAATATTCTGGGTTCCCATCAGCGTCCCTTGCCATGTTTGTCGAGGAAGGCCAGCACTTCATCGTACTGATTGCCTTCGTTGGCATAACGCGCGTAGTTGCGGGCGGTGGTCAGCCATTCCAGCGTCGTCGCGCGGACTTCTTTCAAGGCTTGCTTGAAGTGGCGGTCGCAAATCGGCTGCTCGGCGCCTTCACTGATCGACTCTTCGATGGCTTCATCGGCGGCGGTTTCCACCAGCTCGCTGAGGTCCGCGCCGGAGAAGCCCGAGGTGTGTTTGGCAAGGAAGGCGAAATCGATATCAGCCGCCAGCGGACGGCCCTTGACCATCAGTTGCAGCATGTTTTCGCGGGCGGCACGATCCGGTGGCGGCACAAACAACACGCGGTCGAAGCGACCGGGACGGCGGAACGCCGAGTCCACCGACCACGGCACGTTGGTTGCCGCGAGGATCAGCACGCCATGATTGTCATGGGTGAAGCCATCCATTTCCGAGAGAAACTGGCTGACCAGTTTCGACGACGTCGACTCGCGGGTATTGGAGCGTTTGCCGCCCAGCGCCTCGACTTCATCGAAGAACATCACCGCCGGTGCCTGCGCCCGCGCCTGCTCGAATAGGGCGTGCAACTTGCGTTCGGACTCGCCGATGTACATGTCCAGCACGTCGGAGATCGCTACGTTGAAAAACTTCGCCTTGCACTCGCCGGCGGTGGCTCGGGCCAGTAAGGTTTTGCCGCAGCCAGGCGGCCCGTACAGCAGCACACCGCCGCCGACGCGCTTGCGAAAGCGCTCGAACAACCCCGGCTTCTGGTACGGCAGGATGATCTTTTTATGGATGGTCTTTTTCAGATCGTCCAGGCCACCGATGTCGTTGAACGTCACGGTTTCGGTGTCTGGCACCAACAGTCGGCGGACTTCCGTCTGATCGGTGTCGTCGTTGGAGATCACCCGCAGTTTCGGCCGCCCTTCGCCAGCGGCAAAATCCACCACCGACACGTTCAGGCGACGCCACAGCGCCATGTCTTCCAACGCCGGGTTGGCAGCGATGGCGGCGCGGTACTCGACCAACGCTTCCTTGAGGCGATCAAGGTCGGCCAGTGCCCGTGCGCGCAACAGTTGCAGATGGGCGCCCTCACCGCTCGCCAGGTTCAAGGCTTTTTCAGCCTGCCCGGCGCCCAGGTACAGCTGCGCGGCGATCGGCTTCAGAGCCTCGGCGTCCGGCAATTGGTGCAGGTCGGCGGGAAGCAGTTTGAGGCCGCGCTGGCTGTCATTGCGCTCAAGGCAGGCCTTGAGCACCAGCGTCAGCAACGCGACGTTTCCCGGCGAGGCCAGCAGCGCGGCCTCGAGTTGATCCAGCGTCGTGTCATCCATGGTGAATCCTTGTGACAGCCAGTTGCAGATTGAAATAGCAGAATGAGCAGACCGCGATCATTGCAGCACCTCCGGCCGCTCGACATCGACCCAGACGAATTTATGCGGATCGAGGCGGGTTTCCTGATCCAGGCGATAAGCAACGAGTTTGCCGTAGAGCACGGCGCTGTAATCCAGACAGGCGAGGTTCGGGCGGATCGGCGCCGGTTTGCCGCTGCGCCAGTAGTGCCCGACAAACAGCAACGGCTCGTCGACGCCGTAGCGCAGCAGCGAATTCTTTTCAGTGGAAGTCAGCGGGGTTTGCGCCACCGGCTCCGGCAATGCATCGGGCTGGAACACGATGTCGCCGTAGGTTTTCGGATCGTCTTCCCAGAACTTGGTGCGGAAGAACGACCGCACCAGACCGTCACCACTGATCATGGTCTGGCCATCGGGCAGGCGCATATCGGTGCCGCGCAACAAACGATCGAACACGGTGCAGGCAAAACTGCCGGGCACTGCCGAAGACTGCAGGAAATGCTCGTCGATGCAGCCATTCGGGAACAGCGCGCGCAACGGCTCGATCAGCCCGGCATCCCAGCAGGCGTGCACCACGCGAAAACGCCCGGCATCGACAAACAGCGGCAACTGATAGAACCAGCGCTGAAAATCATGCCAATCGCCGGGATGGCCTTCGAACTGGGTCAGGGTTTCGTTGAGCAGACGCGCATGACGCGGCGTATGTTCACGCACGAATTGCTTGCCGCTGCCCGGTGGCGCCGGAGTGCTCCAGCCGAGCGCGTTGAATTCGTGGTTGCCCATGATGCACAACGCCTGACCGGCCTCGACCATGTCATGGACGATGTGCAACGCCTCGCGAATTCGCGGGCCACGGTCGATGATGTCGCCGACGAACACGGCCATGCGTGAAGGATGTCGCCAGACCCCGCCCTGCTTGTGATAACCGAGTCGGTCAAGCAAGTGTTCGAGGGTCAGGGCGCATCCGTGCACGTCACCGATCAAGTCATAACTGCGCGCGGGATCGAGCATCAGTCGCCTCCACCGCCCAGCTTGCTGCCCCAGCCAAGCTTGGTCCGGCAGACTTCGTAGTAGTTGTGGTCGAGCGGGTGAATCAGCCGCAGCTTCTGGGCTTTCTTGCTGACGGTGATGGTGTCGCCCGGCGCGCAGGTGAAGTGGTTCTGCCCGTCGCAGGAGACTTGCGGGTAAATCTGCATGTTTTTCGACACGACGATTTTCAGCTCACTGTTGCCATCGACCACAATTGGCCTGCTCGACAACATATGGGGATACATCGGCACGATCACAATGGCATCGAGCTTGGGATGCATGATCGGCCCGCCGGCAGACAGTGCGTACGCAGTGGAACCGGTCGGCGTGGCGACGATCAGGCCGTCGGCCTTCTGGCTGCAGACGAACTGGCCGTCGATGTACAGCTCGAACTCGATCATTCGGGTCGACTTGCCGGGGTGCAGCACTACGTCGTTAAGCGCATCGCCCTGGCCGATGGCCTCGGCATGGCGGCGGACTTCGGCTTGCAGCAGGAAGCGGTTTTCTACCAGATAGTGGCCGTCGAGCACTTTGGCCACTTCGACTTCCAGCTCATCCGGGCGAATGTCGGTGAGAAAGCCGAGGCTGCCACGGTTGATGCCGAGCACCGGGATATTGTGCTTGGCCAGCGCCCGGGCGGCGCCGAGCAGGCTGCCGTCACCGCCGACGACGATGACCATGTCGCAGACTTCACCGAGCATCTTGCGCGACGAGGTTTGCAGGCCATGGCCCGGCAAGACTTCGGCGATGGTGTCTTCGAGGATCACATGCAGGTGACGATCGAGCAGAAAGCGTTTCAGTCGGCGGACGGTATCCAGCACCTGGGAACTGCCCAGGCGACCGATGATGCCGATATTACGAAATTGCTCCATGGGACCTCTGCGGACAATCGAAAACGCGAAAAACCCGATTATGGGCGAAAGCCGCCGTTAGACAAAATCCTTTCAGCCTCAAGGATGACCTCGTGTTTAAGGCTATGCTCGCAAGATGATCCTATTTCCCGAGCTGCTCTCGTTACCCCACCAATTACGCCATCCCGAAGTGCGCGATCTGGCGTGGGTCATCCTCGCCCCGCCGATGCTCGCCACCACCCCGTGGCCGCAACGTCATCCGCTGGCGGGCAGCGACTGGGTGGGCGATCCCGAGCGACTGGAACAATGGCTACGCCAACTCGATCGCGACAGCTACGGCCTGCTGCACTGGTTGTCCCAGGCACGCACCCGGCGCCTGGGCCTGTATTACGAGCGACTGTGGCAGTTTGCCGTGGAGCACGCGCCGGGGATCGAACTGATCGCGGCGAACCTGCCGATCCGCCGCGAGGGCCATACCCTCGGTGAACTGGACATGCTGCTGCGTGATCGCGACGGCGTACATCACCTGGAACTGGCGATCAAGCTCTACCTCGGCCCGCAGAACGGCGATGGCCGCGACCCGGCGCAATGGCTGGGCCCGGGCTGCCATGATCGACTGGACCGCAAACTGGCGCATCTGGCCGAGCATCAACTGCCGATTTCGGCGCGCCCGGAAAGCCGCGAAGTCTTGGCGGCGCTGGATATCGAAGTATTCAGTGCGCAACTGTGGCTGGGCGGGTATTTGCTCTATCCATGGCCGGGCACGGCTGAATCACCGAGCGGCGCGCATCCACAGCATCTGCGCGGCAGCTGGCTGCATCAGAAAGACTGGCCAGCCTTCGTGACCCAGCGCCCGGCCGGCCGCTGGCAACCCCTGCCCCGCCACGCCTGGCTCGCGCCGGCGCACTACCCGGCGGATCAGGCCTGGGAGCAAGAGCACTTGCAGATGTGGCTGGATGCACTGGAGCCGCTGGCCCCGGCGCAATTGATGGTGCGCCTGACCGAGAATCCGCAGGGGGAATGGGAAGAGGCAGAGCGGCTATTCCTCGTTTCCGATCTCTGGCCGAACGTACCGGGCCAGGCCTGAAAGAATATTTTGCCAATACCGGCCTCTTCGCGAGCAGGCTCGCTCCCACAGGGTGGAGTACAACCGACAAAAACAGGTTGGCTCTCAGGCCGCCATCGCTGGCAAGCCAGCTCCCACAAAGAAATGAGTACACCTCAAACGCGGCGCATGCCGCCCCACTCAACACAATGAGCGTTAGCTCGAGTACCGCCTTTGACCTTCACCACTCAACACAATGAGCGTTAGCTCGAGTACCGCCTTTGACCTTCACCACTCAACACAATGAGCGTTAGCTCGAGTACTGCCTTTGACCTTCACCACTCAACACAATGAGCGTTAGCTCGAGTACCGCTTTTGATCTTAAAAGGCCCGTCGGCAGGCTGAGCGGAGGGGTTCATCCGGGGAGGACATCGAGAGGAGGTGCAGCGAAGCAAACCGGAGGCGATGCCCCGGATGAACCCCGGAGCGAAGGAACCCGAGCCACAGCGAGGGCCGGACGTCAGGGTAAAGACCTTTGCTTACTTTGGGGCTTTTGCCAAAGTAAGTCGCCGCCAGGCGAAAGCGTTAAAAAGACAACCGCAAAGCCAAAGCCGCCAACGTCACCAACAACACCGGCACCGTCAGCACAATCCCGACCCTGAAGTAATATCCCCAGCCAATCCGGATCCCCTTACGCTCCAGCACATGCAGCCAAAGCAGAGTCGCCAGACTGCCAATCGGCGTGATCTTCGGCCCCAGATCGCTGCCAATCACGTTGGCATAGATCATCGCCTCCTTGATCACCCCGCTCGCCTGACTGGCATCAATCGACAGCAACCCGATCAGCACCGTCGGCAAATTGTTCATGATCGACGACAACAACGCCGTGAGCACCCCGGTCCCGAGCGCCGCGCCCCACACACCATGCCCGGCAAAAACATCCAGCCACCCCGCCAGATACCCGGTCAGCCCGGCATTGCGCAGGCCATAGACCACCAGATACATGCCCAGCGAGAAAATCACGATCTGCCACGGCGCCTCTTTCATTACCTTGCGCGTGGAAATCTTGTGGCCACGGGCGGCGATACCCAGCAGCAACGCCGCGCACACGGCGGAAATCGCACTGATCGGAATACCCAGCGGCTCCAGCGCAAAACAACCAATCAACAAAATCGCCAACACCGCCCAACCGGCATAAAACGTGGCTTTGTCGTGGATGGCGGTTTCCGGATGTTCGAGCTGTTCAGGGTCGTAAGCAGCCGGAATGTCACGGCGAAAAAACCACAGCAGCATGCCTAGCGTCGCCGCAACACTGACGAAGTTGACCGGCACCATCACTGCCGCGTAGCGGTTGAAGCCGATATGAAAGAAATCCGCCGAGACGATGTTGACCAGGTTCGACACCACCAGCGGCAGACTCGCCGTATCAGCGATAAACCCTGCGCCCATGACAAACGCCAGCGTCGCCGCCGGCGAGAACCGCAGCGCCAGCAACATGGAAATAACAATCGGCGTGAGAATCAGCGCCGCGCCGTCATTGGCGAACAGCGCCGAGACCAATGCCCCGAGCAGCACCATAAAGGCAAACAACTTGCGCCCGCTGCCGCGCCCCCATCGCGCTACATGCAGCGCGGCCCAGGCAAAAAAACCGGCCTCGTCGAGCAGCAGGCTGATGATGATCAACGCGACGAAGGTACCAGTGGCGTTCCAGATGATTTGCCAAACCAGCGGGATATCGCTCAGGTGCACCACGCCGAAAATCAGCGCCAGCACGGCGCCCAACGTCGCACTCCAGCCGACGCCGAGGCCTTTGGGTTGCCAGATCACCAGGGTAATGGTCAGGAGGAAAATCAGTGACGCAGCAAGCATCCGCAACAGCCTTAAATTGAAATGGAGTAGTGAAGCCAACACAAAAAACTGTAGGAGTGAGCCTGCTCGCGATAGCGGACTGTCAGTTACCAATCAGTCGACTGATACACCGCTATCGCGAGCAGGCTCACTCCTACATCGTGTTCCGTGTTTGGCTTATTTTTTGTGATGTTCTACGAATTGCCCATAAGCATCGATGAATTTTTGCAGGAAAGGTTTCACTGTCTCGCTCAATTTGCCCGCCTCATCAAACGCCGACCCCGCGCCGCCCAGATACGCTTCAGGCTGCTGCATGCATGGCACATCGAGAAACACAAACGACTGGCGCAAATGCTGGTTGGCGCCAAAACCGCCGATGGCACCCGGCGAAACACTGATCACCGCGCCCGGCTTGCCGCTCCAGACACTCTTGCCATAGGGCCGCGAACCGACGTCGATGGCATTCTTCAACGGTGCAGGCACGGAACGATTGTACTCGGGGGTTACAAACAGCACCGCGTCGGATGAACCCACTTTTTGCCGAAAAGTGCTGTAGGCTGCCGGCGGTGAATCGCCGTCGATGTCTTCGTTATAGAGTGGCAGATCGCCAATTTCGACAATCTCAAGCTTGAGGTTCGAGGGAGCCAGCTCGGCCAGTGCCAGAGCGACCTTGCGATTGATCGAAGCTTTGCGCAGGCTACCGACCACTACAGCGACGTTGTAGACATTGCTCATGGAAGACTCTCGATGGTCCGTGGGAGGAGCCACTAGTTATAGATGATTCGGTGACGATTCCACCAGCAGGCAAGGGAAATTCCCGCGTGCTGATTATTTTTTTCCTGTAGGAAAACTTACAGGCCTTGATGACGGTCTACCAAGCCGCAAATCAAGCGTTTTATCTCCAGAGGTTCTAAGCAGATGGCAGCAGTACTCGTCGGTCAGTTCCATGCAAGAGATGCGGAAGGCCGCGTTTATTCCGTGCATGAATTCCAGGAATCCAACCCGTCGGCAGACGGTTCCACTGGCTCGGAGCCTATTTACAAACTGGCCATTGGCGATCGCGTCAACAAGGTCAGCGACAACGAGTTTTTGCTGGTTCAGTCAGGCATTACTCTGGTTCGCGAACCTGAGCCAACCATCGCTTCATAACCCGGCGTTATGAGCTGAAGTCATATACGCAGACTTGGGGTAGGATTCAGCCACTGACCCCACCTGCTGAACATGGACTTCACGCATGCGTTTACGCCATATCGAAGTGATTCAGGCGCTCTTGCAGACCGGTCACCTGGGCACCGCCGCCGAATGGCTGCAATTGCCAGTGGCCGAAGTCGAAGAGCGTTTGCGCGAAGCCGAAGGTCAGTTGGGGTTCATGCTGTTCGCCAGCGTTCGCGGACGCTTGCAGGCGACCCCCGAGGCACGGGCGCTACAGGTCGAAATCGCTCATGTCTATGAGGCGCTGGAGCCGGTGCAACGGCTGGCCGGCAGCCTCAAGCAATACCTCGCCCCGCCCGTCCGCATCATCGGCACCCCGCCGCTGGCTCAGCAATTGCTCCCGCAAAGTCTGGCCGCCCTGCGCCGACGCTTGCCCGACGCACCTTGCAGCCTGATCAGCGCAGCGACTCGCGACATCGTCCGCAGCCTGTTGTTGCGCGAGAGCGATCTGGGGCTGAGCCTGCACGATCCTGAACATCCCGACATCAATTGCCAGCCACTGGCCCAGGGCAAGCTGCAATTGCTCGCGCCCCACGGCTGGCTGCAACCGAAGCAGAAATACATTTCCCTGCAGGACCTGGCCGGGCAAGCGATGGTCGGCCTCGAAGGCCAGGACCCACTGAGCCCGGCGCTGGAAAACAAACTCCAGGCCCTGCGCCCGGCACCGAGCATCCAGACCCGGGTGCAAACCCACCAGATGATGCGCAGCATGGTCGAGGCCGGCGAAGGCCTGGCCATCGTCGACCCATTCACGGCCCTTGGCGCCCGCAGCGCAGGCCTCGATGTGTGCCCGTTGTCACCGGCCGTGCCGATCAGTGTCTACGCGCTGACCTTCAAACACGCACCCACCCCCGCAGCCATTCACACCCTGTTGGCGATCCTCACGGAACAAGCCGAGGCGATGCTGTCGAGTTGACCGCGTGTTCCAGCGGATTATCGAACAATCGATACCAGAACAGCGCCACTTCGGCGGTATTCGGGTCGATGCCGCGGTAACGTAACTGGTCAATACCGCCGATCACGTAGCCACACCGTTCATACAACCGGCAGGCTCCGAGGTTATTGTTCTGGGTTTCCAGCATGATCCCCGGCAACTTCTTCTTGCGGCTCCAGAACTGTGCGACATCGAGCAACGCCTTCGCCACACCGTGACGACGTGCCGGCGCGTGCACGGCCAGTTCATCGATATGGGCAAAGCCGTTCCAGTTGGTGCTGATCACCAGATGGCCGACCGGCTCGTCATCGAGGTAAGCCATGAAAATCGCGCTGTCGGCGGCTTTATGGAAACTGCTGAATTCCTCGGGATCGATGCCGTAGCACTTGCGGTACGGCACGATCGGCGTCACCAGCCATTGCTCGACTGGCTTGCCGATCACCGCGGCACCATAAGCGGTGACTTCAAAACTGAAGTCGCTGCCCCAGATATAAGGCGCAAAACCTTCATCGGCGACCCGCACCGACAGCCCTGGGTATTTCGGATTCATGACCGGTTGCATACTGGGAAAAGTCCTCATTCCTTTACGCAATCGACGGTGTAGTGCCGTCCATTGCCTTCATCTTCATGTTGCAGTCCATGCACATCGGCGACAAAACCGGGAAAGCTGCTATCGAACGTGCGGGCAAATTTCAGGTAATCAATGATCGAGCGGGTCGATTCGGTAAAGCGCTCGCCGGGCATGATCAACGGGATGCCCGGCGGGTACGGCACCAGCATTACCGCAGCAACCCGGCCTTCCAGCTCATCGATCGGCACCGCCTCGACTTCACCGCGCACCAGATGATCGTAGGCGTAAGCCGGTTTCATGGCGATTTCCGGCAGCACCGTGTACATGCGCTTGAGATGTTTGGCGGTGGCATTGCTGCGATAGCAGGCGTGCAATTGATCGCACAGATCACGCAGGCCCATGCCGCGATAGCGCGCGGTGTCTTGCTGTGCGACACACGGCAGGCATGTGGCAAGACTGACGTTGGCGTCGTAACTACGTTTGAATTCCAGCAACTCGGTAAGCAGCGTGCTCCATTTACCTTTGGTAATGCCCATGGAGAACAGCACCAGAAACGAATACAGCCCGGTCTTCTCCACCACCAGCCCGCGCTCCCAGAGGAACTTGCTGACCACGGCGGCGGGGATGCCCTTCTCGCTCAACGCGCCGCCGGCATTAAGGCCCGGCATCACCAACGTGACCTTGATCGGATCGAGCAAGACGTAATCGTCACTGACTTCGCCGAAACCGTGCCATTCGGCGTCCGGCTGCAGCAGCCAGTCCGCGGTTTGCACGCGGTCGATGCCTTCGACTCCCGGCGGCTGCCAGATCGAAAACCACCAGTCATCGGCCGCGATGTGCTGCCGCAGATTGGCCAGCGCACGGCGAAAACTCAGGGCTTCGTCAAAGGTTTCCTGCAACAGAGAGCGCCCGGCCGGGCCTTCCATCATCGCCGAAGCGACATCCAGCGAGGCGATGATGCTGTACTGCGGCGACGTCGAGATATGCATCATGAACGCTTCGTTGAAACGATCCCGATCCAGTTGCCGCGCGCCGCCGTCCTGCACATGGATCATCGACGCCTGACTGAACGCGGCGAGCAGTTTGTGCGTGGAATGGGTGGTGAACACCAGCGGACTGTCTTCGCTGCGCGAGGTGGCCATGCCGTAGCGCCCGGCGAAAAACTCGTGAAACGCCGCGTAGGCGTACCAGGCTTCGTCGAAGTGCAGCACCTCGACACTGTTGCCGAGGTGCTGCTTGATCAGCTCGGCGTTATAGCAGAGCCCGTCGTAGGTCGAATTGGTCACTACCGCAAGCTTCACTTTCGGTGCGCGGCCCTTGGTCAACGGGCTGGCATCGATCTTGGCCTGGATCGATTCGCGGCTGAATTCACTGAGCGGAATCGGGCCGATGATCCCCAGCTCATTACGCTCCGGGCACAGGTACAACGGGATCGCGCCAGTCATGATGATCGCGTGCAACACCGATTTGTGGCAGTTGCGATCCACCAGCACCAGATCGTCGCGCGCAACCATGGAGTGCCAGACGATCTTGTTGGCGGTCGAGGTGCCATTGATCACGAAAAAGGTGTGATCGGCGCCGAAATTGCGCGCCGCCCTTGCCTCAGCTTCAGCAAGCGGGCCGGTGTGATCGAGCAGCGAACCCAGTTCCGGCACCGAGACCGACAAGTCCGAACGCAGCGTGTTTTCACCAAAGAACTGATGGAACGCCTGCCCCACCGGACTCTTGTGATACGCCACGCCGCCGCCATGACCGGGGGTGTGCCAGGAATAATTGGAATCGGCGGTGTGCTGCACCAGCGCTTTGAAAAACGGTGGCAGCAGGCCGTCCAGGTACTTGCGCGCCGCCCGCGCCACTTGCCGGGCGAGGAACGGTACGGTGTCTTCGAACAGATAAAGAATGCCGCGCAGTTGATTGAGTTCGGCCATGGCATCGGCCGGGGCGTTCTCCAGAGTGACCTGTTCGCCCAAGGCAAAGATCGGCAGATCCGGTGCGCGCACCCGCGCCAGGCCGATCAGTTCGGCCATGTTCTGCAACAGATGAGAATTCGTGCTGGCGTCCTCGGCGGCAATCAGCATGCACGCGAGGCCATGATGGGTCGAAGCCACCAGACGCCCTTCGGCGTAATCGGTGGCCGAAACGATACTGAAACCTTCCTGCTCCAACTCCCGGGCGATGCCACGGATACGGTCACCGGCGACCGTGTCGGCCTTGATATCGCGATGGACGATCAACACCGGAAACTTCAAATCTTTGTACATGGGGCTCAGTGTCCTGAGGCGGCGGTTTCGGATCCGCCAATGCACTCAGGGTAGAGGGTTGCAGCGAAAGGCGCGAGGGTGGCCACTTGGCTTCATGCGCCGGCGTACTGCTTTTGTGGCGAGGGCGCTTGCTCCCGCTGGGGCGCGAAGCATCCCCTTCGCACTCTTTCAGACAAAACGGGTGTACAGGTTTTGCGACTGCTTCGCAGCCGAGCGGGAGCAAGCTCCCTCGCCACAGAAGATCTCTCAGGCTTGGGCGTCAGCCTCGGCAATCTGAGTCCACAGCGCCGGGCCACCGGCAGACTTGGCGATTATTTCCAGGCGCACCTGATGCGCCGCCAGCTCTTCTTCCGTGGCACGAATGATCCGGCTTGGCCGACGATCAGCAGGCAAACGACGGATCTCGGTAGCGGAGTTGTCCGCGCCCTCGCCCGAACCATTACCGTCCGACGCGTTGCCGGCCAGCGACAGGCTGGTCTGGCCACCGGTCATGGTCAGGTAAACGTCGGCGAGAATCTCCGAGTCGAGCAAAGCGCCGTGCAGTTCACGGCCGGAGTTGTCGACGCCATAACGTTTGCACAACGCATCAAGGCTGTTGCGCTGCCCCGGGTGACGTTCCCGGGCCATCATCAAGGTGTCGAGGATCGAGCAATGCTGCGTGATGTCGGCGCGATCGTGCTGACCCATCAAGGCGAATTCGTTGTTGATGAAGCCAACGTCGAACGCCGCGTTATGGATGATCAGCTGTGCGCCCTTGATGAACTCGAAGAACTCATCGGCGACTTCGGCAAAACGTGGCTTGCCGACCAGGAATTCGTTGGTGATGCCGTGGACGCCGATGGCGCCTTCATCACTCTCGCGATCCGGTTGCAGATAAACGTGAAAATGCCGGCCCGTCAGGCGCCGACCGATCAGTTCGACACAACCGATTTCGATAATCCGGTGACCATCGGTCACCGGCATGCCGGTGGTTTCGGTATCGAGTACAACGGATCTGGTGGCCATCAGTGCTCAGCTCTCAACGGGTCAATCGTGCAAAAACGCGGATGTTAACACGCCCGCAGGGTGAGTCGCGCACCGCCAGGTGATCGGCGCTCATGCAGTTTTTAACAATCATTAGCAATGTTCATAAAGTCTGCCGGGAATCGACTTGTTAGCGTGCGCGGCTTGTTTCCCACGGATTTGAACGCGTCATGAAGACTGCACAGGTTTTATTGCTGGGCGGCTGTTTGCTGATTGCGCAAGCGCATGCCACCAGTTTCGTCATCAGCACCGACATCACCATGAGCCTGATTCTCAGCTCCAGCAAAGGCACCAGCGGATCGTTCAAGGACGAGAAGATTGTGCTGGCGGCGAAAGATGATGCGGCGGCGTTTGTGGGGAGTGGCGGGGAGATTCGCGGGGCGCGGATGGAGGCGGCGTTTTTGCGGATCAGGGAGGTGCTGAAGGATTCGGAATACACCGACCAGCAACTGGCCGAGGCTATTTTGATTCTGTGAGTCCGCGTTATCGTTCTTCGCGATCAGGCTCGCTCCCACATTGGATCTGTGTCGTGCACAAAGCCCCTGTGGCAGCGGGCTTGCTCGAGAATGGCCGCACCGCAGTACGTCAGGAACGACTCAGGTCTGCTTGTAACCGCGAACTTCATCTACGCCACGATTGGCGAGTTGGTCAGCCCGCTCGTTACCGTGATGCCCAATGTGCCCACGCACCCATTTCCAGGTGACCTTGTGGCGGTTGACCTGCTCATCCAGCTCCTTCCACAGGTCAGCATTTTTTACCGGTTCTTTCGCAGCGGTTTTCCAGCCGCGCTTTTTCCAGTTGGCCATCCACTCGTTGATGCCCTTCATCACGTACTGTGAGTCGGTCACCAGCAGCACTTCGCACGGGCGCTTGAGCGCTTCGAGGCCACGGATGGCGCCGAGCAGCTCCATGCGGTTGTTGGTGGTATTGGCCTCGCCGCCCCACAGTTCCTTTTCGACGCCCTTGCACACCAGCAACGCGCCCCAGCCGCCCGGGCCGGGGTTGCCCTTGCAGGCGCCATCGGTGAACAGTTCTACGGTGTCGACGCTTTCAACGCTTTCGCTCATGCCACTCTATCCAGAATAAATGTGTGCCTCACCGATCACGGATCGACGATAGCCCGGGCCGGGACACACCCGGCCACAAATAAAAGAAGGTTTACGGTTCGATACGGCGACGGTTGACCTTGGCCATCGGCAGCGGAATCAGCTTGCCCATCGGCTCGCGACGTTCCTGACGCAGCGGCCGCAGTCCGACCACGATCTTGCGCGCGACCAATAAATAGAAGCCGCCACCCGACAATTGCCAGTCACCGGCCTTGCGCTCCCAGCCGGCCAGACGGGCTTGCCACTTGGGCGACGCGAGCGGCGGACGATAGCACCCGAAGCGGCGTTTCTCCAGCGCAAAGCCCAGCAGATTGAGCCAGTCGGCGACCCGTGATGGCGAGATGCAACGGGCCTGACGCAAGGCATCGTGGGCGAATACGTGACGCAGGCCCCAAGTGCTCCAGGGGTTGATGCCGATGATCAGCAGATGCCCGCCGGGGCGCACGCTGCTCGCCGCTTCACGCAGCAAACCGTGGGGCGACAGACAGAAATCCAGACCGTGCTGCATTACTACGACATCGGCAGCATGTTCGCTGAGCGGCCAAGCTTGCTCTTCGCAAACGATTTCGACACCGGGCAACGGCGCACCGAGGCGCACATTACGCTGCACTTGCGGCGCTGCCGGCGGGGTTTCGGCGGATGGCCCGTAATGCACCAGATAACCACCAAAGAACCGGCCCAGCTCGTCTTCGAGCATGCGCCGCTCTTCATCGAGCAGAAACTGCCCGAGCGGGCCCGACAGCCATTCGCGGGCGGCGCTGATCAACGCCAGCCAGTCGGGATCGGCCTGAGCGAACGCTTTATCGGTCATGTCATTCTCCAACGCGCCAGGAACTACTAAGATGCGCCAATGTTTTCCGCTTGGCGAATTCCGACGATGATACAGATCAGTGCCCTGCCCGCGTTCACCGACAACTACATCTGGTTGTTACAGGATCACCGCAGCCAACGCTGCGCGGTGGTCGATCCGGGCGATGCTGCGCCCGTCCAGGCCTGGCTCACCGCCCATCCGGGCTGGGTGCTGAGCGACATTCTGATCACCCACCATCACCATGACCATGTCGGTGGCGTCGAACGCTTGAAAGCGGCGACC
Source organism: Pseudomonas sp. Seg1 (assembly GCF_018326005.1). NCBI lineage: Bacteria > Pseudomonadati > Pseudomonadota > Gammaproteobacteria > Pseudomonadales > Pseudomonadaceae > Pseudomonas > Pseudomonas sp. Seg1. The sequence continues at coordinate 2,755,997 of NZ_AP021903.1, read as the reverse complement.
GGTGCGAAAGTTTACGGCCCGGCCAGCGAAAACATCCCGGCGCGGGACGTGGCCCTCAAGGACAATGACAACGTCAGCGTGCTCGGCTGGGACTTCGATGTCTATGCGGTGCCCGGTCACACCTTGGGACACATTGCCTATTATCACCACGGCCTGCTGTTCTGCGGTGACACCCTGTTTGCAGCCGGTTGCGGCCGCTTGTTCGAGGGCACTCCAGAGCAAATGCATCATTCGCTAAGCCGCCTCGCCGCGTTGCCTGAAGATACGCTGGTCTACTGCACCCACGAATACACCCTGAGCAATCTCAAGTTTGCCGCTGCCGTCGAGCCGAGTAACCCGGACATTGCCGCCCGTCTGGAAAAAGTTACCCAGCAACGGCAGAACGGCGTCATGACCCTGCCCTCGACCCTTGCCCTGGAAAAGCTCACAAATCCGTTTTTACGCACCTCTGAAACATTAGTTACACAAAAAGTGGACGAACGGACAGGCGCTCAAAACCGGGCGCCGAGTGAGGTTTTTGCGGCCCTGCGGGCATGGAAAGATAAGTTCTAAGTGACTCACGGCTTGGTACAAAAATTCTGAATGGTTGACCGCAAGGGGTGCGCTTTCTAGAATCGCCCGACATTTTTGCCCGGAACTTACTTCCAGCCAATGTCGTCATCCATACGTAAGTCCGTCAATTCAGACGCATTGACCCGCCTGGCGCAAGCCATTGCGGTGGCTGTGTCCGCCACGCTGGCGGGCTGTTCCAGCCATGCTCCGCAGACTGAAGCGACGCATACGCCGAATATCGCTGCGCGAGCCAAGCAGAAGCCGATCTGGCTGAGCGAGAAGCCCAGCCCACAGGTTCCCCAGGACATCTGGGAGCGCATGCGCCAAGGCTTCCAGTTGCAGGAAGGCCTGGGCGTAAACCCGCGCATCGAGCAACAGCGCCTGTGGTTCGCCAGTAATCCCTCTTTCCTCGAGAATGCCGGCGAACGCGGCAGTCTCTACATCCACTACATCGTCGAACGCCTCGAAGAACGCAACATGCCGCTGGAACTGGCCCTGCTGCCAGTGATTGAAAGCGCCTACAACCCGATGGCCTATTCCCGCGCCGATGCGGTGGGCCTGTGGCAATTCATTCCTTCCACCGGGCGTTACTTCAACCTGCGCCAGACCCGTTTCTATGATGGCCGTCGCGATATCACCGCCTCGACCACCGCGGCGATGGATTACCTGACCCGTCTGCACGACATGTTCAACGGCGACTGGCTGCTGGCCCTGGCGGCGTACAACGCCGGCGAAGGCACGGTCAGCCGCGCCATCGAACGTAACGAGAAGCTTGGCCTGCCAACCGATTACTGGAACCTGCCGCTGCCGGCGGAAACCCAGGCGTACGTGCCGAAGCTGCTGGCCCTGTCGCAAGTGGTACTGGCACCGGAAGCCTACGGGGTCAACCTCAACCCGATCGCCAACGAACCGTACTTCCAGGTCGTCGAGATCAACCAGCGCATGGACCTGTCCAAGGTTGCTGCCGTTGCCAACATCGACGAAGACGAACTGTTCCAGCTCAATCCGGCGTTCAAGCAGCGCACCACCATCGACGGCCCTCAGCATCTGCTGGTACCAACGTCGAAGGCGCAATTGCTGACGGCCAGTCTGCAAACCATGCGTCCGGAAGAGCTGATCAGCCCGCGTTCACTGAAACCGGTGTTCGAAGGCGCCGATCCTTCGGAAGTGGCGCAGCTCAAGCGCGCCTATCGCGTGAAGCGTGGCGACAACCTCGGTTCCATCGCCAAGGCCAACAAGGTCGAAGTGAAGGATCTGCAGCGCTGGAACAAGCTGACCGGCAAGAACCTCAAGGTCGGCCAGACCCTCGTCATGCAGGACACCACCAAGCGCGCTCCGGCGCGCAAGTCCGGCCGGGTCAACACGGTAATTGCGGCCAACAGCAAAAGCAAAGGCAATGACGACAGCCAGCAGCAGACCCGATACAAGGTCAAACGCGGCGACACGCTATACGTGGTCGCCAAGCGTTTCAACGTTGAGATGCAACATCTCAAGCGCTGGAATCCGGGTGCGGGCAAGGCGTTGAAACCGGGGCAGATGCTTACGGTTTATCAGTCGCGTTGATAAAAGAGCCCCTGAAATTTCAGGGGCTTTTTTATTGCCGATTGTTTTGTGCCAGGCGGAACCCTGTGGCGAGGGGATTTATCCCCGATGGACTGCGCAGCAGTCCGCTTCTTCAAGAGCAAAGAAGGGCTGCTCCGCACCCCATCGGGGATAAATCCCCTCACCACAGAAGTAAATAGGCTCAACATCGCGCAGCGATTAACCAGCCATTAACCCCCGATCTTTTTCCTGTCCAGACAAGCTGTTACTGTACGGCCCACTAAGCCCAAGCCGCCTGGATCGGATCTGACTTGAAGCGTCCCCTCCTCCTGCTCCTGATCAGCCTGGCCTTGAGCTCAACCGCAAGCGCGACGATTACCGAAAGTCACGGTTATGCGCAGTTCGGCACGCTCAAGTACCCGGCCAGATTTACCCACTTCGACTGGGTCAACCCGCAAGCGCCCAAGGGCGGTACGTTGCGGGTGATGGCGTTCGGCACCTTCGATACGGTGAACCCTTACACTTTCAAGGGCACCAGCCCGGTGACCACGCCAAATTTCCTCCAGTACGGCATCAACGAGCTGAACGAGCCGCTGATGGTCGGCACCGGCCAATACTCGCCGTCCGGTGATGAACCGGCGTCCAGTTATGGCTTGATCGCGCAATCGGTGGAGTACAGCGAGGACCGCAGCTGGGTCGTCTTCAATCTGCGCCCCGAAGCCCGCTTTCACGACGGCACACCCATCACCGCCTACGACGTCGCCTTCTCCTACCGAACGCTGCTCAAGGACGGTCATCCGCTGTACCGCACGGCCCTGCAGGAAGTGCTGCGGGTGGACATCCTCAACAAGCAGCGCATTCGCTTCGTGATGAAACGCTCGGGCAATCCGCTGTTGATTCTGCGTCTCGGTGAGTTGCCGGTGCTGCCGCAGCATTACTGGAAAGACCGCGATTTCAAAGCGACCACTTTTGAGCCGCCACTGGGCAGCGGGCCGTATCGCATCACCTCGGTGACACCGGGTCGGCAGTTGATCTTCGAACGGGTCAAGGATTACTGGGGCAAGGACTTGCCGGTCAATCGCGGCAAATACAACTTCGATCGCATGGAAGTCGAGTTCTACCGTGACAGCGACGTCGCCTTCGAAGCCTTCAAGGCCGGCGAGTTCGACATCTACATCGAGCATCAGGCCAAGAACTGGGCCAACGGCTACAACTTCCCGGCGATACGCCGTGGCGACGTAATCAAAGCGCAGATCCCGCATCAGATCCCGACCCAGAGCCAAGGCCTGTTCATGAACACCCGCCGCGCAACGTTTTCCGATGTGAAGACCCGCGAAGCGTTGGGCCTGATGTTCGACTTCGAATGGACCAACCGCGCACTGTTCAGCGACGCCTACAAGCGCACCACCAGCTATTACCCCAACAGCGAGTTTTCCGCGACGGGGCTGCCGGTCGGGCATGAATGGCTGATGCTCAAGCCGTACAAGGAACAACTGCCGGCCAAGCTGTTCACCGAGCCGTTCACCCTGCCGCAAACCGACGGTCGCGGCATTCCTCGGGAAACCATGCGCAAAGCCCTGGCCCTGCTCGCCGAGGCCGGCTGGAAGCTCAACGGCCAGCGCCTGCAAAACGCCAACGGCCAGCCGTTGAGTTTCGAGCTGCTGCTGGTCAATCCGAACCTTGAGCGGATCCTCCAGCCGTACATTGAAAACCTCAACAGCATCGGCATCGATGCACGCCTGCGCACGGTGGATCGTGCCCAGTACAAACAACGCCTCGATCAGTTCGGCTTCGACATGATCCTGATGACGCTCAACCAGACTCTCAGCCCGGGCCTGGAGCAATGGCAGTACTTCCACTCCAGCCAGGTCGGGGTCAAGGGCAGCAAGAATTACGCGGGCATCGCCAATCCTGTGATCGATCACCTGCTCGAACAATTGCTCGCCGCGCAAACCCGCGATGAACAGGTCGCCGCCGGCAAGGCGCTCGATCGCGTACTGCTCTGGCAGCACTACAGCATTCCCAACTGGTACCTCAATTATCACCGTCTGGCCTACCGCAACCGGTTGGCCTTCGTCACCACGCCGCCCTATACCCTGGGCTTGAGCGCGTGGTGGCTGAAATCTTCGGAGAAAGATCAATGAGCCCCATCCGCGCCCTGCTCGTGCAGGCCAGCGGTCTGTTGTTCGCAGGGCTGGCCTTCGCCGCCCCGCAGCACGCCGTGACCCTGTACAACGAGCCGCCGAAATACCCGGCCGATTTCAAGCAATTCGATTACGTGAACGCCGATGCGCCCAAGGGCGGAGTCTTCCGTCAGGCCGGTTTCGGCGGGTTCGATAGTCTCAACCCGTTCATCAGCAAAGGTGTGCCGGCCGATGACGTCGGGCAGATCTACGACACCCTGACCAAGCATAGCCTCGATGAGCCGTTCACCGAGTACGGCCTGATCGCCCGCCAGATCGAAAAAGCCCCGGACAACAGCTGGGTGCGTTTCTACCTGCGCCCCGAAGCGCACTTCCACGACGGTCACCCGGTACGCGCCGAGGACGTGGTGTTCAGTTTCAACACCCTGACCAAAGAAGGTTCGCCGCTGTTTCGTGGTTACTACAGCGATGTCGCCGAAGTCATCGCCGAAGACCCGCTCAAGGTGCTGTTCAAGTTCAAGCACACCAATAACCGCGAATTGCCGCTGATCCTCGGCCAGTTACCCGTGCTGCCGAAACACTGGTGGGCCGATCGCGATTTCAGCAAAGGTAATCTGGAAATTCCGCTCGGCAGTGGCCCGTACAAGGTCGCCGAAGTGAAGGCTGGCCGTTCGGTGCGTTACGAACGGGTCAAGGACTACTGGGGTAAGGACCTGCCGGTCAATCGCGGCTTTTACAATTTCGACGTGATGACTACCGATTACTACCGCGACAACACCGTCGCCCTCGAAGCGCTGAAGGCCGGCCAGTTCGATTACTGGCTGGAAATGACCGCGAAGAACTGGGCCAACGCCTACAACATCCCGGCGGTCACCGAAGGTCGCTTGATCAAGGAACAGATCGCCAACAGCAATCCGACCGGCATGCAGGGCTTCGTCTTCAACCTGCGGCGCCCGGTTTTTCAGGATGCACGCGTGCGTCAGGCGCTCGGTCTGCTGTTCGACTTCGAATGGACCAACAAACAACTGTTCAACGGTGCCTACTACCGCACCCGCAGCTATTTCGAGAACTCGGAAATGGCCGCCACCGGCCTGCCTGATGCCGATCAACGGGCGATCCTCGAGCCGTTCCGCAGCAAGCTGCCGGCGCAAGTGTTCAGCGAAGCCTTCGAGAATCCGAAAACCGACGCCAGCGGCATGATCCGCACCCAACAGCGCGAGGCCTATCAGTTGCTGCAAGAAGCCGGCTGGAAGATCGTCGACGACAAAATGGTCGACGCCACGGGCAAACCGGTGGTCATCGAGTTCCTGCTGGCGCAGACCGAATTCGAACGCGTGTTGCTGCCGTTCAAACGCAACCTCAGCGACCTCGGCATCGATCTGGTGATCCGACGCGTCGACGTCTCGCAGTACATCAACCGTGTGCGCTCGCGGGACTTCGACATGGTGGTCGGCAGCTTCCCGCAGTCCAACTCGCCGGGCAACGAGCAGCGCGAGTACTGGATGAGCGCCGCCGCCGACAAGCCGAGCAGCCGCAACACCATGGGTTTGAAGGATCCGATCGTCGATCAACTGGTCGAGAACCTGATCAACTCCGATTCACGCAAAAATCTGGTGGCCCACGCCCGGGCGCTGGATCGCGTGTTGCAGTGGGGCTATTACGTGGTTCCCAACTGGCACATCAAGACGTGGCGCGTGGCGTACTGGAACCACATCGGCCACCCCAAAGTTTCCCCCAAGTACGACATCGGCATTAACACCTGGTGGGTAAAACCCGATGCGAAACCTGCGGTAGAAGTGCAAAACCAACTGCAAGCCGAACCTGTGGGCACGGAGTAATCAGATGCTGGCGTACATTTTTCGACGACTGTTGCTGATCATCCCGACCTTGTTCGGCATTTTGCTGATCAACTTTGTGATCATCCAGGCCGCGCCCGGTGGACCGGTGGAGCAGATGATCGCCAAACTTGAAGGCTTCGAGGGCGCCACCAGCCGTATTGCCGGCGGTGGTGCCGAGGTGTCGGTGGCCGGCTCGTCCTATCGCGGCGCGCAAGGGCTGGACCCGGCGCTGATCAAGGAAATCGAGCACATGTACGGGTTCGACAAATCGGCCCCGGAACGCCTGTGGATCATGGTCAAAAACTACGCCTCGCTGGATTTCGGCGACAGCTTCTTCCGCGACGCCAAGGTCATCGACCTGATCAAGGAAAAAATGCCGGTGTCGATCTCGCTGGGACTGTGGAGCACGCTGATCATGTACCTGGTGTCGATCCCGCTGGGGATCGCCAAGGCCACGCGGCACGGCAGTCACTTCGACGTCTGGACCAGTTCGGCAATCATCGTCGGCTACGCGATCCCCGCGTTCCTCTTTGCGATCCTGCTGATCGTGGTGTTTGCCGGCGGCAGTTATCTGGACTGGTTCCCTTTACGCGGGCTGACCTCGAACAACTTCGATGAACTGAGCCTGGGCGGCAAGATCCTTGACTACTTCTGGCACTTGGCGTTGCCGGTGACGGCCCTGGTGATCGGCAACTTCGCGACCATGACCCTGCTGACCAAAAACAGCTTTCTCGACGAGATCAACAAGCAATACGTGGTCACCGCCAAGGCCAAGGGGCTGACCCGTCATCGTGTGCTTTACGGCCATGTGTTCCGCAACGCCATGCTGTTGGTGATCGCCGGATTCCCGTCGGCGTTCATCGGCATTTTCTTCACCGGCTCGTTGCTGGTCGAGGTGATCTTCTCCCTCGACGGCCTCGGCCTTATGAGTTTCGAAGCGGCGATCAACCGCGATTACCCGGTGGTGTTTGGCACCCTGTTCATCTTCACCCTGCTGGGGCTGGTGGTGAAACTGATCGGCGACCTCACCTACACCCTGGTCGATCCGCGTATCGACTTCGAAAGCCGGGAGCATTGAGATGAACCTGTCCCCTCTCAACCGCCGCCGCTTCGAACTGTTCAAGGCCAACAAGCGTGGCTGGTGGTCGCTGTGGCTGTTTCTGGTGCTGTTCGGGCTGAGCCTGGGCGCCGAACTGATCGCCAACGACAAGCCGCTGGTGGTGCACTACGACAACAACTGGTATTTCCCGGCGATCAAGCGCTACCCGGAAACCGCCTTCGGCGGCGAATTCCCGCTGGAAGCCAACTACAAGAGCCCGTACATCCGCGAACTGCTCAAGGCCAAGGATGCGTGGGTGTTGTGGGCGCCGATTCCCTACAGCTACCAGAGCATCAACTACGACCTGAAAGTCCCGGCGCCGGCTCCGCCCTCGGCGGACAACCTGCTCGGCACTGACGATCAGGGTCGTGATGTGCTGGCGCGGGTAATTTACGGTTTCCGTATTTCGGTGCTGTTTGCCCTGACGCTGACCGTGTTGAGTTCGATCATTGGCGTGATCGCCGGGGCCTTGCAGGGTTTCTATGGCGGCTGGGTCGATCTGGCCGGGCAGCGTTTTCTGGAGATCTGGTCGGGGCTGCCGGTGCTGTACCTGCTAATCATTCTCGCCAGTTTCGTCCAGCCGAATTTCTGGTGGCTGCTGGGGATCATGCTGCTGTTTTCGTGGATGAGCCTGGTCGATGTGGTGCGCGCCGAGTTCCTCCGTGGCCGCAACCTCGAATACGTGCGCGCAGCCCGGGCGCTGGGCATGCAGAACGGTGCGATCATGTTCCGCCACATCCTGCCCAACGCCATGGTCTCGACCATGACGTTCATGCCGTTCATCCTCACCGGCGCCATCGGCACCCTCACCGCGCTGGACTTCCTTGGTTTCGGCTTGCCGGCCGGCAGTCCGTCGCTGGGTGAACTGGTCGCGCAGGGCAAGTCCAACCTGCAAGCACCGTGGCTGGGTATGAGCGCGTTTGCCGTGCTGGCGCTGATGTTGAGTTTGCTGGTGTTTATCGGCGAGTCCGCTCGCGATGCCTTCGACCCGAGGAAGTGAAATGAATCAGGACAATCTGATCGAAGTACGCGACCTCGCCGTCGAATTCGGTTTTGGCGAGCGTGTGCACCGGGTCGTGGAAGGCGTGAGCTTCGACATCAAGCGCGGCGAAACCCTGGCGCTGGTCGGCGAATCCGGCTCGGGCAAATCGGTGACGGCACACTCGATCCTGCGCCTGCTGCCCTACCCGATGGCGCGTCATCCGGCTGGCAGCATCAACTATGCCGGGCAAAACCTGCTGGGGCTGAGCGAAAAAACCATCCGTCACATTCGCGGCAACCGCATTGCGATGATCTTTCAGGAGCCGATGACGTCGCTGAACCCGCTGCATTCCATCGAGAAGCAGATCAACGAAGTCCTCGGCATCCACAAGGGCCTGACCGGCAAAGTCGCGACCAAGCGCACGCTGGAGCTGCTGGAGATGGTCGGCATCCCCGAGCCTCACAAGCGCCTCAAGGCCCTGCCCCACGAATTGTCCGGCGGTCAGCGTCAGCGCGTAATGATCGCCATGGCCCTGGCGAACGAGCCGGAGCTACTGATTGCCGACGAACCGACCACGGCTCTGGACGTGACCGTTCAGCTGAAAATCCTCGATTTGCTCAAGGAATTACAGGCCAGATTGGGCATGTCGCTGCTACTGATCAGTCACGATTTGAACCTGGTGCGAAGAATTGCGCATCGCGTATGTGTCATGCAGCGCGGTTGCATCGTCGAACAGGCATCGTGCGCAGAGCTGTTCCGTTCGCCGCAGCATCCGTACACTCGGGAATTGCTCGGCGCGGAGCCCAGCGGAGGCCCGGCGAGCAATAAAATCGGCGCGCCGCTGCTCGAAGTCGAGAACCTGAAAGTCTGGTTCCCGATCAAGAAAGGCCTGCTCAAGCGCACGGTGGATTACGTCAAGGCAGTGGACGGCATCAATTTCAGCCTGCCTCAGGGTCAGACTCTGGGGATTGTGGGGGAAAGCGGTTCCGGCAAATCCACGCTGGGTCTGGCGATTTTGCGGCTGATCGGCAGCAAAGGCGCCATTCGTTTTGAAGGCAAGCAGCTAGACTGCCTGACGCAGAACGAGGTTCGCCCGTTGCGTCGGGAAATGCAGGTGGTGTTTCAGGACCCGTTTGGCAGCCTGAGCCCGCGTATGTGCGTCAGTGACATCGTTGGCGAAGGCCTGCGGATTCACAAGATGGGCACCGCCGCCGAACAGGAAGCGGCGATCATTGCGGCATTGAAGGAGGTAGGTCTGGATCCGGAAACCCGGCACCGCTACCCCCACGAATTTTCCGGTGGGCAGCGGCAACGAATCGCCATTGCCCGGGCCCTGGTGCTGAAACCGGCGCTGATCCTGCTGGACGAGCCGACATCCGCGCTCGACCGGACGGTGCAGCGGCAAGTGGTGGAGCTGTTGCGTTCACTGCAAGCCAAGTACAACCTGACGTATTTGTTCATCAGCCATGATCTGGCTGTTGTTAAAGCGCTGAGCCACCAGTTGATGGTGGTCAAGCATGGCCAAGTGGTCGAACAGGGAGACGCGCAAGAAATCTTTGCCGCCCCCCAACATCCGTATACACAGCAGTTGCTGGAAGCCGCTTTTTTGGCACCAGCCACTGCGCAATAACCTGAAAGAGGAGCAACACATGGGTTTTCTCGCCGGTAAGCGCGTACTGATCGTCGGTGTCGCCAGCAAGCTGTCCATCGCATCCGGCATCGCTGCCGCCATGCATCGCGAGGGCGCTGAGCTTGCCTTCACTTATCAGAACGACAAACTGAAAGGTCGTGTTGAAGAATTCGCCCAAGGCTGGGGTTCGAGCCCTGAGCTGTGCTTCCCGTGCGACGTGGCCAGCGATGAAGAAATCGCCAAGGTCTTCGAAGCGCTGAGCAAGAAGTGGGACGGCCTGGACTGCATCGTCCACTCCGTTGGCTTCGCCCCGGGCGACCAACTGGACGGCGACTTCACCGAAGCCACCACCCGTGACGGTTTCCGCATCGCTCACGACATCAGCGCCTACAGCTTCGTGGCCCTGGCCAAAGCCGGCCGCGAAATGATGAAAGGCCGCAACGGCAGCCTGCTGACCCTGTCGTACCTGGGCGCCGAGCGCACCATGCCTAACTACAACGTGATGGGCATGGCCAAGGCTTCGCTGGAAGCTGGCGTCCGTTACCTGGCCGGCTCCCTGGGCCCGGACGGCACCCGCGTCAACTGCGTATCGGCTGGCCCGATCCGTACCCTGGCCGCTTCCGGCATCAAGAACTTCCGCAAGATGCTGGCTGCCAACGAAGCGCAAACCCCGCTGCGTCGCAACGTCACCATCGACGAAGTCGGCAACGCCGGCGCCTTCCTGTGCTCCGACCTGGCGTCGGGCATCAGCGGTGAAATCATGTACGTCGACGGCGGTTTCAACACCACCGCCATGGGCAACATCGAAGAGTGATCTTCGGTTAGCCAAAAAAAAACCCGCCTCTCAGGCGGGTTTTTTGTGCGCCCACAATTCCCGCCACGCCCCAAATCCCCCTGTAGGAGTGAGCCTGCTCGCGATAGCGGTGGGTCAGTCAATGCAAGTTGAACGGGCAGACGCCATCGCTGGCAAGCCAGCTCCCACAGGAATCTGCAGTGAACCGGGACTTTGTGAACACCCGAGAAACCTGTGGGAGCTGGCTTGCCAGCGATGGCGTCCTGGCTAGATACGCTTCAGGGCCTGCTTGTGCGCATACATCGCGCCATCCGCATCCGCCAGCAAGCGGTCGACGCTTTCGTGGCGTTTTGGGTCGTATTCGATCTGACCCACGCTGAAGCGAATCGCATAACCGCGGTGCAACGTAGCATTGCGCTCTTCAAGGATTTCCTTGAGTCGCGCCATGATTGCGGTGGTTTCGATATGGCTGGAACCGGTCAGAAGTGCGACGAATTCATCACCACCGAGGCGCCCGACCACGTCGCTTTCGCGAAAGGCGATGCGCAATACGTCGGCGAAGGTTTTCAACGCGCTGTCACCTTCGGCATGGCCGTAGAGGTCGTTGATCTGTTTGAAATCATTCAAGTCAAAAAACAGCAACGTCGCCGGTTTCTCCAGTCGCGCACAGGCGTCCAGCGCATGCTGGGCCAACTGCTTGAAGCCGCGACGGTTGGACAGCAACGTCAGCTCGTCCATGCTCGCCATTTGCACAGCCGTCAGCTCTTGCTCGGCCATCTCGGCCAGATCCCGCAGCAGTGCGCGCTCTTCTTCGTCGAGGTCACGGGGTTTGGTGTCGATCAGGCACAACGTGCCCATCTTGTTGCCATTGGGCACGGTCAGCGGGTAGCCGGCATAGAAACGAATGTTCGGCTCGCCAGTGACCAGCGGATTGTCGTGAAAGCGTTCGTCCTCGCGGGCATCGCGCACCAGCAGCAGGTCGTCATTGAGGATCGCGTGACCACAGAAGGAAACGTCTCGCGAGGTTTCCGTGGCGTTGAGCCCCACACAGGACTTGAACCACTGGCGATCCTTGTCCACCAGCGTCACCAGGGCGATCGGCACGTTGAACAGGCGTCTGGCCAGCCGTGTCAGCCGGTCGAAACGCTCTTCAGGCGCCGAGTCGAGAAGGTCGAGACCGTGCAGCACTTGGATTCGCGCTGCTTCATTGGCGGGTTTTCCGGGAACCAGCATCACACACTCCATTGGCATCAATGGCCTTTAGAGTAGCGCTAAATGGGCAATGGCTCACCCCATCAACTGCCCGCCACCGGACATGGCCCGCCCGCATCGGCCCAGAGCTTGAACTGGTTCACGAATATATCGTGCGGTACCGGCACCGGCGCGCGCCCTGCCCCGGGGTTCCAGCCCCACAGCACCAGCTTGTCCTCGCTGACGTGTTTGAGCAGCGCGGCAAAATCGCGGTCGCCATTGCTGGAACGATCCTTGATCATCGCGCAGAGTTTGTCTGGCGGCAGGCCGATCCAGGCCATTTTGTGCGCGGCCGGCGGCAGGCTCCAGTGCGGCGCGCCTGGTGGCGCATGGGGCCCGTAACTGGCGGGCGGGTTGCTCTCGGCGTGACAGGTGGCGCAAGGCAAACCGGCGGCGCCCTTGCCGTCCATGCCGCGCACCACGTTCATCGCGTGGGGGATGCCGGCGTCAAACTGCAGCGGCGAATCCCCGGGAATGTGGCAATTCTGGCAACGCGGACTCTGGAAGACTTTTTGAATCGTGCCGAAAGCCTTCAAGGCTTGCTGATCATCGGCGAACAGGTCCGAGGCATAGCCGCCCAGCCCCAGCAAAACTACCGCGCCCAACAGCAGATGTCGTTTCATCTCACACCCCCGACAGTTGCAGTGGCAGTTCGCGCAGGCGTTGCCCGGTCAGGGCGTACACCGCGTTGGCCACCGCTGGAGCCGTCGGCGGTACACCGGCCTCGCCGATGCCGCCGGGTTTGTCGCTGCTCGGTACGATGTGCACTTCGACCACCGGCATCTCGTTGAGCCGCAGCACCTGATAATCGTGATAGTTGGACTGCTTGACCATGCCGTCCTTGAGCGTCAGCTTGCTGTGCAGCGCCATGCCCAGGCCGAAGGTGATGCACGACTCCATCTGCGCGGCGATGCTTTGCGGGTTGACCGCAATCCCGCAATCCACCGCGCACACCACACGGTGCACGCGGATCGCCAGATTGTCCTGGGATACCTCCGCGACCTGCGCGACATAACTGCCGAATGATTCATGCACCGCCACACCGAGCGCGTGTCCGTCCGGCAGCGGCGCTGTCCAGTTGGCCTTCTCCACTGCCAGATTCAAAACAGCCAAATGCCGCGGGTGTTCCTTGAGCAGTGTTCGTCGGTATTCGACCGGGTCCTTGCCCGCCGCCGTGGCCATTTCATCGATCAGCGATTCCATGACGAATGCCGTGTGGCTATGCCCCACGGAACGCAGCCACAGCACGTTGATCCCGGTCTGCGGCGAATGCAGATCGACCTGATGATGGGCCAGACCCTTGACGTAAGGGCTGTCGGCAACGCCTTCGACCGACGTCGGGTCGATGCCGTTCTTGACCATGGTCGCTTCCATCAGCGTGCCGGTCATGATCGATTGGCCGACCAGCACATGCTGCCAACTCTGCGGCATGCCATCGGTACCGAGTCCGATACGCGCCTGATGCAGAAACATCGAGCGGTAATAACCGCCGCGAATGTCGTCCTCACGCGACCACACGGTTTTCACCGGCATCGCCGCGGCTTTCGCCACTTGCACGGCTTCGGCGACAAAGTCCGAAGTCGGGTTGGCGCGGCGGCCAAAACCGCCGCCGAGGAATTCGGTGTGAATCTCGACCTGTTCAGGCTTGAGCCCGGTGATTTTGCCGGCGACCATTTGATCCAGCGTCTGAAACTGCGTGCCGGTCCAGATTTCGCATTTCTCGGCGCTGATCTTCACCGTGCAATTGAGCGGTTCCATCGGTGCATGTGCCAGAAACGGCACGCTGTACTCAACGTCGATCTTCTTCGCCGCTTTGCTGAAGTTGCCTTTTGCATCCCCGGCCTGGCTGGCCGAAGTACCTTGCGAGGTGGCCAGTTTGCGAAAGCTTTCCAGTAGTTTTTCACTGCTTAGCTCCGCATTCGGCCCCAGATCCCAATCGACTTTCAGCGCATCACGGCCGAGTTTTGCTGCCCAGTAGTGATCAGCAATCACCGCCACACCGGTCGGCACCTGCAGCACTTTGTGTACGCCGGGCACCGCCAGTGCTTCGGCGCCTTCAAAGGATTTGACCGTCGCCCCGAACACGGGCGCACGGGCGACCATGGCCGTCATCAAGCCCTCGAATTGCACGTCCATGCCGAACTTGGCGCGGCCGGTGATTTTCTCCGGGGTGTCGAGGCGCTTGGTCGGTTTACCGATGATTTTCCAGTCCTTGGCTTCCTTGAAGGTGATCGACTTCGGATCCGGCACAGGCAGTTGCCCAGCGGCGTCCGCCAGCTCGCCGTAGGTCGCACGCTTGTCGCCAGCAATCACCACGCCCGATTCGGTGCGAATCGTCGAGGGCGCCACGTCGAAACGCTTGGCCGCCGCTTCCACCAGCATCTGCCGCGCAGTCGCGCCCGCCAGTCGATAGCGATCAAACTCCATCCAGGTTGACGTCGAACCGCCGGTAATCTGCATGCCGCCAAACCCGGGCATGCCGTAATCGGCCGCGGATGCGGGCGAGTGTTCGACGCGAATTTTCGACCAGTCGGCGTCCAGTTCTTCAGCAATCAACATGGTCAGGCCGGTCCAGATGCCCTGGCCCATCTCCGAATGGCCGAGCAGCACCGTGACGCTGTTATCAGCGGCAATCCGCAGGAAGGCATTCGGCGCAAAAACCTTGCCCTCGTTCTCTGCCGCAAAGGCAAATTTGTGACCGCCGGGGACGACAAACGCCACCACCAACCCACCGCCCAACACAGCGCTGCCCTTGAGAAAACCGCGACGCGATACAGGACTGTTCATCGTCTATCCCCCATCAGCCAATTTCGGACGCACGCTTCACGGCTGCGCGAATTCTTGGATAAGTGCCGCAGCGGCAGATATTGCCGGAGAGCGCCTGATCGATATCGCTGTCAGTGGGCTTGGGGATTTTCGCCAATAGCGCGGCGGCCGACATGATCTGCCCCGACTGGCAGTAACCGCACTGCACCACGTCGAGTTCGGCCCAGGCTTGCTGCACCGGGTGCGAACCGTCTGTCGACAAGCCTTCGATGGTGAGGATTTTCTGCCCGTGGGCGACGGCGGTGGCCGGGGTGATACAGGCGCGCAACGGCGCCCCGTCAACATGCACCGTGCAGGCGCCGCACTGGGCCATGCCACAGCCGAATTTGGTACCGGTCAGGTGCGCGACATCGCGCAGGACCCAGAGCAACGGCATGTCCGCGGGGACATCGAGCTCCTGATCCTTTCCATTGATATTCAAGGTCAGCATCGGGGAATTTCCTCAGACTCACGGTGTTCTGAAGGGGCGTCGCTGCGGCCACAACAGCCTGCGCGCGCCTCGGCTTATCCCTTTCAGCTAAGCGTAATTTGCGTTTGAAGCCAGACGTTGCGACCACCGGTCATGCAGATGTCGACTTTAATCCTACAGTTGATAACGGCTCTCACCGAGCCAGCCACGCTGCATGAGCGAAACCGGTCCGCGAACACTGCGCGGGTTACCCATCACATTGGTCAGGAGTAGCGAGCATGGGATTTGTCACCACCCAAGACGGCGTCGACATCTTTTACAAAGACTGGGGCCCGAAAGACGCCCCGGTGATTCATTTTCACCACGGCTGGCCACTGAGTTCGGATGACTGGGATGCGCAGATGCTGTTCTTTCTCGGCAAGGGCTTTCGGGTCATTGCCCATGATCGCCGTGGGCATGGGCGATCGAGCCAGGTCTGGGACGGCCACGATATGGATCACTACGCCGATGATGCGTTGGCGGTGGTCAATCACCTGGGCGTGAAGAACGTCGTGCATGTCGGCCACTCCACTGGCGGCGGTGAAGTCATCCATTACATCGCCCGGCATGGACAGGACAACGTTGCCAAAGGCGTGCTCATCAGTGCCGTGCCGCCGCTGATGGTGCAGACCGAAAGCAATCCGGGTGGGTTGCCGAAGTCGGTGTTCGATGGTTTTCAAGCGCAGTTGGCGGCCAATCGGGCGCAGTTTTATCGGGATATTCCGAGCGGGCCTTTTTACGGGTACAACCGGCCGGGCGCCAAGTCTTCGGAAGGGATCATTGCCAACTGGTGGCGCCAAGGCATGATCGGCGGGGCCAAGGCGCATTACGACGGGATCGTCGCGTTTTCGCAGACCGATTTCACCGAAGACTTGAAGAAGGTCACCGTGCCGGTGTTGGTAATGCACGGCGAGGATGATCAGATTGTGCCGTATGCGAACTCGGGGCCTTTGTCGGCGAAACTGCTGCCCAATGGCACGTTGAAGTCGTATCCGGGGTTCCCGCACGGTATGCCGACGACGGAGGCCGAGACCATCAACGCTGATCTGTTGGCCTTCATTCGCAGCTGATATTTGTAATCTTTATGCACAGTCCCCTGTGGGAGCTGGCTTGCCAGCGATGACGGCAGCACACCCAACGTTGATGTGTCTGACAGATTGCTATCGCTGGCAAGCCAGCTCCCACAGGTGTTGTGAGATGACATCCATCTCGGTTACCACAAGGGCTCCATTATTCCTCTGTGCGCCCTGAACTTTCACGATCACGCTCGTAATGGTGAGCCAATGGCAGCGCCGACAGCCATGACTCGCGGCGGATGGTCCAGAGTTCGTAAGTAGGCTTGAACTGATTGGGTTGATCGAGTGAACCGACGTTGACCTCGACTTCATCCGCCGAACGCGTGAACACCGGAGAGCCGCAGCGCGGGCAGAAAAAGCGCCCGTTATAGTCGCGGGTTTCGCCGGTGACCTTCAACGCATCTTCGGGGAATATTGCCGAGGTGCCGAACAGCGCGCCGTGGCGTTTGCGGCAGTCGAGACAGTGGCAAATGCCGACGCGATAGGGCTGACCTGCCACTTCGAAACGGACGTCGCCGCATAGGCAACCACCAGTCAATCGACTCATGTCTCACCTCCACTTCAGAATTTGAAATTACCGATCATCCAGACGACAGCCCTCACCCTAACCCTCTCCCAGAGGGAGAGAGAACTGACCGAGCTGGATGCTCGAAATACGCCGACCTGAAATATCGAGTTGAAATCAGGTTCTGGAGTACATGGAGATCGGCTCCCTTTCCCCCTCGCCCCCTTTGGGGGAGAGGGCTGGGGTGAGGGGGATTCCCACTGACACACCCCAGAACCCAAAGCTCCCGCCATCCAGTATTTCATCAATAAACACAAAGCCGTGATCGCGTTTAAAGCACACAAACCGTTACGCCATCCTCCCTACAACACCTTGCGCCGTTACCTACGCGTGCGCCAGAATCCGCCGGCTTACACGGCTATGGGCCGGGCTATATCGTTTCCCTGTCACTGAAAAACAGTGATCGGGTTTGGTAGCCCGCTTTAAATTGTCGTTGTTGCGACACCTTCGATGCTGTCTCTTTTTTGAGGTACAGCTTTGTATGGTGGGCATGCGTGGGGCTCCTCTGTGAGCGCCGGGTTTCCCAATTTAACCGGTCTACCAACCTGCGCATGGCCGCCACCCGCCGTTTGGTAGCGAGGGTGATGGCTCCCATTTTTTAAATTGGAGCTTTATCTATGTTCAAAATCACGCCAAACCCACCGCCCACCGATCCAATCCCCCACGACCCCGCGCTTGACCCGCAAAAGGTCAAAGAAGCGACTGATCGCGCACTCGACTACTACCTCAAGCCCGAAGACCTGGGAGCTCCGCCAGCATCGCCCAAGTTTCGCCCCGTCTATCTCGTCGACCCCACGCTGGATGACGAAACCCTGCTGGTCGAGGCCTGTGAATCGCTTTCATACGCCCACGCCATGGCCGGCAATATCGCCAACTCCGTAGGTGGCCCGGAGCGCAAACCGTTGCTGGCGCTGCAACAGGTGATCATGTTGAACGAGCTGTTGGTCAATCGATTACTGGATAAGCTACGACTGCCGTAGTCGTTGCCAGACGGATCGCCATGCAGGGCTGGCACGTCCTGCATGGCGATCTTCAATCCGGCGTCCATACTGATTTTTTCAAACCGCATCGGACCACGGCATGCCCTCCCCCGAATCCACCCTTTTGCAGAGCTGGCACGACAACGCCCACGCCTGGATCGAGGTGATCCGCAGCGGCGCGATTGAAAGCCGTCAGCAGGTCACCGACCAGGCGATTCTGCTGGCGATCATGGGCCGACAACCAGCACGCGTGCTTGACCTTGGTTGCGGCGAAGGCTGGTTGTTGCGGGCGTTGGCAGATCGCGGCATCGACGCGACAGGCGTGGATGGCGATGCGACGCTGATCGAGGCAGCGCGTTCCGCCGGAGCTTCGGCGGTGCATGTCGCCACTTATGAGGCGTTGGTCGAGGCGACGGTGGACATCGGACGCGACTACGACCTGATCTGCGCCAACTTCTCGCTGCTGCATCAAGACATCATCCCGTTGCTCACCGCGATGAATGCGTTGCTGGTGCCCGGAGGCGCGCTGGTGATTCAGACGCTGCACCCGTGGGCGGTGGCGGCGGGTGATTATCAGGATAGTTGGCGCGAGGAAAATTTCGCCGGCTTCAAGGGCCAGTGGCAGCCGATGCCGTGGTATTTCCGCACCTTGTCAAGTTGGCTTAATGCGCTCGACATGGCGGGTTTCCGTTTGATCGGACTGCAAGAACCCCAGCACCCGCAGAGCCCGGTGCCGCAGTCGTTGCTGATGATCGCTGAACGCAGATGATGCAGGAATCATCGTCGAGACATGGTCTTGCATACGCCGCGCACTTGTGGGAGCTGGCTTGCCAGCGATGGCATTGGATCAGGCAACCTGGATGTCGGGGCTGCTGCCCTCATCGCTGGCAAGCCAGCTCCCACAGGAATTCAGTGGATGGCGAGTGTGCGGCGGGTCTGATACTGCGCCAGCAGGCGCATGACGTAGCCGATTTTCAGCAAGGTCGGGCCGAGGATGGTCATGGCGTGCATGGCCACCAGCAGCGCGATCGGCATGTTGCCTTGATACAGATAAGCGCCGTAAATACCCGCCAGCAAGACAATCAGGCCAGCGACGAGCACTTTGCTCGACAGGTGCAGAACGTTCAGCGGACTTTCGAAGAAGGTGAACATAGCGCGGTACTCCTGAGTAGGTACAGAAGCCGTTTCAATTCTTGTGCCAGATTTCCTCCCCCATAAAATCAGCTACTTGCGAAAAAAAGAGTCAATTTGACCCAGATCAATAAAAGTCATTTTGACTCACTGAATTGTCATTAAGACTACACAACTCCACGCCCGTCATCCCAACCACCCAAAAGCAAACCAATATCATTTGCACACCATCCGTCCTTTTGCTTTAATCGCGACCCATTCTTATTTAGACCCGTAACGGTCGCTCTGGACGCTTGCTCTGATGACGGTCGCCGACGCCTCTCTCGTGCAGAATCTCTACCTCAGCCATCACCGCTGGCTGCATGAGCTATTGCGTCGGCGCCTTAGCAACGCGATGGATGCGGCGGACCTGGCGCACGACACCTTCATCCGCGTGCTCAAGCGCCCGCAAACCTTCAATGGCGAAGTTCACGAACGCTCCTATCTGGCGACCATTGCCCGGGGCCTGTGCGTCGATCACTGGCGACGTCGGCAACTGGAGCAGACCTGGCTGGAAACCCTGGCCAGTCGCCCAGCGGACTTGCAGCCCTCGCCCGAGCAACAGGCGATCATCGTCGAAACCCTGCACGAAGTGGACGCCATGTTGCAGCGTCTGCCACAGCGGGTCAGCGATGCGTTCATCCTCGCGCAGCTGCATGGCATGCCCTACAAACTGATCGCCGAACAGCTCGGCGTCAGCGAGCGGATGATCAAGAAATACCTGGCTCAGGCGATGATGCATTGCGCCATGCTCGAAGCCGAACTCGATGGTCTGCTGATTGAATAGCCCGGTGAACAAGCTCAGCCACACCAGCCTTGAGCAAGCGGCGCAGTGGTACGTGCAATTGCATGACGACCACGTCGCCGAGCACGAGCGCCTGAGCTGGCAGGCGTGGCTGGCGCAAAGCCCTGAGCATCAGGCTGCCTGGCGTTATGTCGAACGCGTCGGCCAGCGCTTTGCGCCGTTGCAGGGCGATAACGAGGCCCACGCTATCAGCCACACCCTGCGCACCAGCACACGCACCTCGATCAGCCGTCGACAGTCGCTCAAAGGGCTGTTGATTCTCGCGGCAACCGGGCTGACCGGTTGGGCCGCGTGGCGCAGTACGCCGATGGTCGAACGCCTCAGCGCGGATCTGTCGACCGGCACCGGAGAAACCCGCGAGGCCACCCTCAGCGACGGCAGCCGCATCTGGCTCAACGCCCTGAGCGCCGTGAATGTGCGATTTGACGCCACGCAACGCCTGTTGCAATTGCATGCCGGTGAAGTGCTGATCGACACCGCCAAGGAGCTGGGCCGCGCCTTTCTGGTCGATACCGCGCACGGCCGGATGCGCGCACTGGGCACGCGGTTCAGCGTGCGCCAGAACGAGCGCAATACCTTGCTCAATGTCTATCAGGGCGCGGTCGAGGTGCGTAACCAGCAAGGCGCAAGCCTGGTTGTGCAGGCCGGCCAACAACTGGCCTTCAGCATCGAGCGCCTGGGCAACACAGCTCCGGCCAGCCCGTCCCGCGAGGCCTGGCGTCAGGGCCTGTTGCTGGCGGACAACCTGCCGCTGGGCGAGTTGATTGAAGAATTGAGCCGTTATCGCCCGGGGCATCTGCACTGCGATCCGGTCGTGGCGAGTCTGCCGGTGATGGGCTCGTTCCCGCTCAAGGATACCGATCAAGCCCTGCGTTTGTTGGAAGCGGCGCTGCCCATTCGTGTCGATAAAACCTTCAACTGGTGGGTCAGCGTCGGGCCGAGCGTGTGATTTTTTCGGCGCACGGTTCCCTTTTTGCCGGTTCGTTCGGTTGCCCCTCAGCAGCCCCTCTTTTCGTTGATCGCCCCGGGAACTTCATGTTGCGCTCCACCCTCGCCCGCAGCCGTTTCGCCCTGGCCCTGGCATCTGCCTTGCCGGGGGCGTGCGTGTCGATGGCGCTGGCGGCGCCCGCTGTCGATCAAGCGCCAAGGCATCACTACTCCATCGCCGCCGGCCAACTAGTCACGGCGCTCAACCGTTTTGCCGAGCAGAGCGGCGTGTTCCTCGCCGGCCATAACGATCTCGCCGCCGACAAGCGCAGCCCCGGCCTCAACGGCGATTACAGCGTGCGGCAAGCCTTGCAAATCCTCCTCGATGGCAGCGGCCTGCAAGCGCAGCAGCAAAACGGCGGCGGTTTTGTCCTGCGTATCAGCGATACCGCAAGCCCCGTGCAACTGGACGCCACGACGATTTCCGGCAAGCCGCTTGGCGCCATCACCGAAGGCAGCCACGCCTACACCACCGGCCAATCGTCATCGGCCACCGGCCTGCCGCTGTCCCTGCGCGAAACCCCGCAATCGGTCACGGTGATCACCCGCCAGCAACTCGACGACCAGGGCGCCACCGCGATTGCCGACGTCCTGCGTCGCGCGCCGGGCATCAGCGTGCAGAACTACGACAGTGAGCGCTGGGAGTTTTCCAGTCGGGGCGCGCCGATCAGCAATTTCCAGTACGACGGCGTCAATACCGACTACGACGGGGTCTACGATTACGGCACCACCAGCACCGACATGGCGACCTTCGACCGCGTCGAAATCATCAAGGGCGCCACCGGCCTGATGACCGGCTCGGGGGATCCGTCGGCCACGGTCAATCTGATCCGTAAGCGCCCGACGCCAGTGTTCCAGGCGGCGCTGAGTGGCAGCCTCGGTTCGTGGGGTAACGTGCGCACTGAAACCGATATTGCCGGCCCGTTGTCTGCCAGCGGCAACGTGCGCGCACGCTTTGTCGGCGTCCATCAGCAGCGCAGCGCTCACGCCGATCACTACCAAAACACCAAGGACATTGCCTATGGCATCGTCGAAGCCGACCTGACCCCGGACACGCTGCTGACCCTCGGTTTTGACCAGCAGAACACCCGCTCGCGCGGTGCGAGCTGGACCGGGTTCCCGATGTTTTTCAGCGACGGTTCACGGACCCATTTCTCGCGCTCGTTCAACCCGGCCACCGACTGGAGCCGCCGCGATTTCATCAATCAGACGCTGTTCGCCGCCCTCGCCCACCAACTGCAAAACGACTGGACGCTGAAACTCAGCTACGACCGCAAACACCGCGAGCACGACACCCTCCTCGGCTCGGCCAGCGGCGGCAATCCGGACCCGGCAACCGGCGACGGCATGTTTCTGTACATGGGCAAATTCAAGGGCGATGAGGTGCAGGACAACGTCGATATCAACCTCGGCGGGGCGTTCAGCCTGTTCGGTCGCGAACATCAACTGCTTATCGGTTTCATGTCGATGAACACCCGACAGGACAACCCGGTTTACGGCTCGGTCTACCCGCCGCTCAATGGCAGCATTTTTGACTGGCGTGGCGAATATCCCAAGCCCGACATCCCGCAGATCGGCACGGACGCCATCGTTCAGCGCCAGACCGGCGCGTACTTTTCAACGCGCTTCAAGGCCAGCGACGATCTGGCGTTGATCCTTGGCGGACGGGTCAGCGATTTCACCGCCAGCGACCACCTCGACTACCGCGATCCGGCCACAGCGGATGTGCGCGACGGCTACCGCCAGACCGGTGTGGTCACGCCGTACGCGGGCATGGTCTACGACCTCGACGACACCTATTCGCTGTACACCAGTTACACGCGCATCTATCAACCGCAGCTCAGCAAAGACGCCTCGCGCCAGGTCCTCGACCCGGTGCAGTGCGACAGCTATGAAGCGGGCATCAAGGCCGAGTATTTCGACGGTCGGCTGAATGCGAGTTTCGCCGTGTTTCGCATCGAGCAAGACAACGTCGCCGAACAGGTCAGCGGCTTCGACAACGAGGCCGTGTACCGCGCCGTGCAAGGCGCGACCACCAAAGGTTTTGAATTCGAACTGGCGGGCGAGGTGGCCGACGGCTGGAACCTCTCCGCCGGCTACGCCTACAACCATACCCGCGATGCCCACGGCAACCCGGTGTACGCCTCGATCCTGCAAACCACCGCACCGAAGCAATTGATCCGGCTATTCAGCAGCTATCGACTGCCCGGCCACTGGCAGAACCTGACGCTGGGCGGCGGCGTCAGTTGGCAGAGCGAGTTTTTCGGCAACGTGTTCCAACCCGATGCTGGCGAGAACGTGCGCATCACTCAGGACAGTTACTACCTGGTCGATGCGATGGCGCGCTATCGCTTCAACGAGCACCTGAGCACCACGCTCAACATCAAGAACCTGTTCGACAAAACCTACTACACCGGGCTCGGCAACTTCGGCACCGGCTTCTATGGCGAACCGCGCAGCCTGCAACTGACCACGCGTTGGGATTTCTGATGGTGCGCGCCGGTTAGGGTTGCTTCAGATACGTGCCCCGGAAAGCGTCGTACTCGCCATAGGCTTCCACCCACACGGCACCGTCGAGCAGACGTACGCGGTAGAGCGGCTCAGTCACTTGTTTCTGTGCGATCAGCAGATTGCCCGCCAACAATGGCCACTGTTCATTCACCTGACCGGCCGGTTTGTCCGGTTGCGTGACCGCCATCTGCAGGGACGCCACTTCGCTACCCTGCGGATCGCGGGTGATCTTCAATGTCAGCCATGCCGAGCGCTGATCATCGGTCACCATGACGTAGCGTCCTTCACGTTGATCGGCCGCCACCGCGGCGAGTTTCTGCGGCGCAATATGGAACGCGGTCGGGCGCGATTCAACGGAATACGACTTGTCCCCGCTGTGCCAGGTCCCGCCCTGGAAGCCGTTCTCATCGGGTTCACCGTCAATAAACCAGTTGCCGGTAATCGTGCCCTGCTCACTGATCTCATGCAGGGCAATGCCGCCATCGTCGTAAGGTTCGCCGACCAGTCGGATGGGTTTGCCGCTGCCACCGGTGTAGCGCACTTCGCCGACATAGACAGCACCCTGCAATTGCCACCACAACTGGAAAGCGATTTTCTCGTCGAGTTTGCCGCGCAACATCACCGGCGCCTCACCTGTGGGCCCTTCGAAACGACGTTGCGCGACCCACTGACCGCCCTGCAAATTGCGCTGGGTGATTTCGGTGTAGCCTTTGGGCATGAACGGATTGGCTTCGGAGGGCGCCTGCGCCACTTCGATGGTTTCAGCCACGCGCAGCGGGCGCTGATCCTGAACCTGCCAGCTCACACGCTGGCGCCAGCAGCAACCGCTTTTCGACCGGGTGATCAGGCGTTTGCCTGTGCTATCGATCTCGAACATGCCCAGGTTCGGCTCACGGGTCAGCGCGGAGAATGCCTTGTTCGGCATCAGCAGCGGATTCGCCGCATCGAACAGGTAAACGTCGTACGACGCCGCCGCGTAACCACCGTCATTGCCGTTGCGCACGGCCAGATCCTGCTGACCATCGAAATTGAAGTCGCCGAACACCAGCAGCCGCTGATCATCGCAGCGCAGGGTTGGGTCTGCGCCGTCAGTCTTTAACAGTTCGGAAGCGTCGGGCGTTGCGATTGTTTGCAGCACATCGCCGCTGACTTTATCGCGCAAGATGATCTGCGCCGCAACGGGGTCAAAACTGTCTGTCGGCGGCTGCTCGACACGCACGTCGACAAGGTATTTGCCGGCCGGGTCCTGGAGCTGACAGCTCAATGGGGCCGCGCTGGCCGATGCTGTGGCGAACAGGCAGGCGAAAAACAGGGAACGTGGGGCAACCATGATGCGAAGCGTCCTTGCGGCAAAATCGGGGCGGCAAGTCTATCGACAATCCAATGGCGGCGCACTTGTCGATCTACGGCACCGCCAGTCGACCAAGGACTGACTACGCTGTTAATCCTGCGTGTCTAACCTGCCGAGGATGACTGTCATGCAACGTTTTCAAAAACTCACACCGTGCCTGTGGTTCGACGATCAGGCCGAAGCCGCCGCGAAGTTCTACTGCGCGATCTTCGACCACTCGAAAATCACTGGCGTGACCCACTACAGCAAGGTCGGTCAGGAATTTCACGGCAAGCCGGAAGGTGCGGTGATGACCGTCAGTTTCGAACTCGATGGCCATGCTTTCACCGGGCTGAATGGCGGGCCGATGTTCAAGTTCAGCGAAGCCATCTCGTTTCAGGTCAATTGCCAGAACCAGGAGGAAATCGACCATTTTTGGGGCAACCTCTCAGCCGGCGGGCCAGTAGAAGCCCAGCAATGCGGCTGGCTCAAGGACAAGTTTGGCGTGTCGTGGCAGATCGTGCCGGTGGCGTTCATGCACATGATGCAAGATCCGGACACCAGCAAATCCCAGCGGGCGATGCAGGCGATGTTCCAGATGAAAAAACTCGATATCGCCGAACTGGAACGGGCCTTTGCCGGCCAGAGCTAATACACTCGGGCGCTGGCCTGCCGGGAATGACGTTGATGAAACACGCTGCCGCGAAAAACCCTGAAAAAGCCCCGCGCTTCTGGCGCGACGACGCCCTGCCCTTCATCGAGGCGCGGGCGATCGCCGATGGTCGCGAGGTGTGTTACGCCCGGCATTCCCATGCGCATTTTTCGATTGGAGCGATCACCGCCGGGCGCAGCACCTATGTACACGAACAAGCGCAGTTCGAAGTCACGGCGGGCACCGTGGTGCTGATGAATCCCGGTGATGTGCATGCGTGCAACCCGATCGATGATCAGCCGTGGTCGTACCTGATGCTGTACGTCGAGACGCCATGGCTGACCGATCTGCAACATCAACTGGGCTTCAGTGCCGAGCTTGAGTTTCGCCGGTTTGCCACCACTCATCTCGCCGACGCCAAGCTGTTCGGCGATCTGAACGGGCTGTACGAGGTGTTGATCGACGAGCAACAGGACGTCTTGCGCAAACAGAGCGTGGCAGTGGAGTTTTTCAGCGATCTGCAATTGCGCCTGAACCCGGCGCAAGCGCCCGTGCGCGAGCCGAATTTCAAGCTCGAACGCGCCGCCGATTACATCCGCGAACATTGCACGGACCTGCTGAGCCTGGATGACATTTGCCTCGCGGCGCAGCTGTCGCCGTCGTACCTGATTCGCGCCTTCAAACAGTATTACGGGATGACCCCGCATGCGTTTCTGGTGAACCAGCGCATCCAGTTCGCCCGTGGCCGTTTGCGCAGTGGTCAGTTGATTGCCGATGTGGCGCTGGAAGCGGGGTTTGCCGATCAGGCGCATTTTCAGCGCGCGTTCAAACAGCATCTGGCGGCGACGCCGGGGCAGTATCGCGGCTGACCGGAACGCACCGATGTCTGTGGCGAGGGAGCTTGCTCCCGCAGGAGGGCGAAGCGCTCCCAAATCCGCAAGAATGCGCTACATATGGCAGCTCTGGTTGTGCCGGATTGGGGTCGCTGCGCCCTCCAGCGGGAGCAAGCTCCCTCGCCACAAAGGTCAGCGTTGGAGTCAGGGTTGCTCCTCGTCAAGGTAGCAGCAAGTAGATCGCACTCACCACCAACAACCCCGCCATCAGTCGATTGAACAAGCGCATCCCTGCCGGATTGCCCAGATACCCGCGCAAAAACGTCCCGGCATACACCCAGCAGCCCACCGACACATAGCAGATCACCAGATACACCGCCGCAAACTGCCAGACCAGCCGCGCCTCGGCATCGGCGACAAACGCGCCCATCCCGGCCACGCAGGCCAGCCAGGCTTTGGGGTTGAGCCATTGCATCACTGCGCCATAGAGCATCGACGGCGCACGTGCCGAGTCGCCAGTGTTCAGTTGCCCGTCATCGCTGGCGAGTTTCCAGGCCATGAACAGCAGAAATGCCACCCCCGCCAGTTGCACCAGCCGAGTCATGAACGGCCATAGCTTCAGCACTTCATGCAGGCCCAACCCCATCAGCACCAACAGCAGCACAAACCCCAGCGTCGCCCCGGCGACATGCCGCTGACTGGCACGAAAGCCGTACTGCGCACCGGCACTCAGCGCCACGATGTTGACCGGCCCGGGGGTGATGGACGCGGCGAGGGCAAACGCCGCCATCGAAACAATCAGACTCATTGCACACCTTCTTCAAAACGAGGAACAAGGCGCTCAAAGTAACCAGCGCCCTGCCCTCGGGTATTGAAGAAAATCGCCCTGACAGCACAAATCCTTCGTCCACCGACAATACCTTGCAGGATTGTGCTGATGGTTATTTGTCGGACTTGATGCTGGTCCAGACCCGGGTCCGTACGCGCTCAAGCTTCTGCGGCAATGGCTGGACGACGTAAAGGTTTTTCAGCGCTTCGGGGGTCGGTGTCAGGTTGGGATTGCCGGTGATTTCCTTGTTGATCAACGGCATCGAATCCTTGTTCGCATTCGGGTAACCGAGGAAGTCACTGATCGGCGCAATGACTTTCGGATCGAGCAGGGTGTTGAGGAATTCATGAGCTTCGGCGACGTTCTTCGCGCTCTTCGGAATGGCGAAGGTATCGAACCAGATCGGCACGCCTTCCTTCGGCAAACGCCAGTCGACCACCACGCCGTTGCCCGCTTCTTTGGCGCGGTTGCCGAACTGGTAGAAGCTGCCGGAGTACCCGATGGCCACGCAGATATCGCCATTGGCGATGTCTGTCATGTATTTGGCCGAGTTGAAATAGGTCACGTACGGACGAACCTTGAGCATCAACTCCTTGGCTTTTTCATAGTCGGCAGGGTTTTGGCTGTTGGGATCGAGGCCGAGATAATGCAGGGCCAGCGGCAAGATCTCCGAGGGCGAATCGAGCATCGCCACACCACAGGATTTGAGCTTCTCCATGTTCTCGGGTTTGAACACCAGATCCCAACTGTCCACCGGCGCGTCGTCGCCCAGTGCCGCCTTGACCTTGGCCGGGTTGAAGCCGATCAGCACGGTACCGACCATGTAGGGCACGCCGTACTGATTGCCGGGGTCGTTTTTGTCCAGCAGCTTCAACAGTTCCGGATCCTGATGGCTCCAGTTCGGCAGCTTGGTCTTGTCGAGTTTCTGGAACACGCCGGCCTTGATCTGCGTATCAAGGAATTGGTTCGACGGCACCACCAGGTCGTAACCCGAGTTGCCGGTCAGCAGTTTGGCTTCCAGGGATTCGTTGGTGTCGAAGGTATCCCAGGTCACTTTGATGTTGGTTTTCGCGGCGAAATCCTTGGGCACAGACGGCAGGATGTAATCCGCCCAGTTGTACACCCGCAGTTCGCGCTGCTCGGCGTGGACGGCGCTGGCCAGCAGCGTCAGCCCACACACGGTGGCACCCAGAATACGTTTCATCGTGACCATGGTTGTTTCCCCAAAAAGCGGCGTGAGTTCGATCGTTTTTATGTTCTGTACACGGCAGCGGCGTTAAAGGTCGCCGAGGGCAAAAAGGTCTGGCGTCTCGTTATGGCTTTGATTCTTGCTGACAGCGCAAACGGATCACAGTGGGGGATTGGCCAAAAGGGGATCGATGTGGCCAATTTGAATGACCGCCGGAATGCGGAGGACCGGGCGAGCATCACTTGTGGCGAGGGGATTTATCCCCGATGGGTTGCGAAGCGGTCCCCTCAACCAAAGGACACCGCATTCGCAGATTTCACGACTGCTTCGCAGCCGATCGGGGATAAATCCCCTCGCCACGCCCCAACCGCACCGCCCTGCTCTGCTGCGTCTGGCCGCGTGTTGCCAGGCAGTAATACAGCGGAACGGTCACCACCAGGCCGACCAGCCACGACAGATCCGCACCATCGACCAGGTTGGCGTAAGGCCCGACGTACAGCGAGGTATTGGCGAACGGCAGCTGCACGATGATGCCGATGAAATAGGCAATGATCGCGTGCAGATTGAAGCGCCCGTAAATCCCGCCGTCGGCGCGGAAGATCGAGGTGATGTCGTAGTTGCCGCGCTTGATCAGGTAGAAGTCGATCAGGTTGATCGACGCCCACGGCACCAGCACCAGCAACAGCGCGAGAATCAGCCCGATGAACTCGGAAATGAAATCCGCCGACGCCCCGAGCGCCACCACACAGCAACCAGCCAGCACCACGCTCGACAGCACCACGCGCACCTTGATGCTCGGCGTCCATTGGCTGGCGAAGGTCTGGATCGAGGTGATGATCGACAGCACCGCGCCGTACAGATTCAGCGCATTGTGGCTGATGATATTGAGCAGGAACAGCACCATCAGAATCGGCCCCAGCCAACCGGTCGACTGCTTGACCGCGACCATCGCTTCGGTGCCTTCCGGAGTCGCCAGCACGGCCACCGCGCCAAAACTGAACGACAGAATCGTGCCCAGTGTCGCGCCCAGATAGGTGGCCCAGAATGGCTTGGCAATACCGATATCCGCCGGCAGGTAACGCGAGTAATCGGAGACGTACGGCGAAAAGCTGATTTGCCAGATGATCCCCAGCGACACCGTCGCCAGCCAGCCGGACAGGTTGAAACTGCCACGGGTGAGAAAATCCGCCGGCAAGTCATGGGCAAAGATGTAGATGAACCCCGCCAGCAGCGCACTGCCCATCACCCAGGTACCGATGCGATTCAGCGTATGGATGAAGTTGTAACCGATCACGCCGATCGCCGTAGCGGCCAGCGCCCCGATCAGAATACTCAACGGCGCGGGCACTGACGGCGCAATCCCGACGATGGATTTACCGGCGATCACGATGTTGGAAATGAAGAAACCGATGTAGATGATCGCCGCAAAGAACACGATCAACAGCGCGCCGTAACGCCCGAACTGGCCACGGCTCTGAACCATTTGCGGAATGCCCATGCGCGGGCCCTGTGCCGACGCCAGCGCAATCACCACCCCACCGATCATGTGCCCCAGCACAATCGCCAGCAGCCCCCAGAGCAAATCGAGATGGAACACCTGAACCACCATGGCGCCGGTGACGATGGGCAGTGGCGCAATGTTGGTGCTGAACCAAAGAGTGAAAAGGTCGCGGGCCTTCCCGTGGCGTTCCGCGAGTGGGACGTAATCGACCGTGTGATTCTCGATCAACGGATCTTGCCGGGACATCTGGGACATATGCATGAACTCGAGTTTGTCTGTTCTTATCGTTGTATGAAGCCAAACCGGGAGGACGTATTGGTCACCCCTCAGATGGAAACCATATTATGGTATTCCAAACAATTCACAAGACTGATCCGTAGTTTACGGCGCTATCTGATGCGCCATCCTCGCTGATACCGCAGCTCAGCGGCCAGCCGAAAGCCCCATAAACATTGAGTTTCCGACGAACGCGGTACGTTTATCGGTTCAGCTTAAAAGCCCTTGCAAAGATAAAATAGTGGTATACCATCAGACCAACAAACACATAAAAACAGCGTCACAACACCCGAGGATCGTCCAATGATCGATGCGGCCATCTACAAACAAGTCATGGGTTCGTTCCCGTCCGGCGTCACCGTGATCACCACCCTGGATGACGACGGACAGATCGTCGGCCTGACCGCCAGCGCCTTCAGCTCGCTGTCGATGGACCCGGCCCTGGTGCTGTTCTGCCCCAATTACAGTTCCGACTCCTATCCTGTCCTGATCAAGAACAAGCGTTTTGCGATTCACGTCCTGTCCGGCGGCCAGCAAAGCGAAGCCTACGCCTTCGCCCGTAAAGGCAAGGACAAGGCGCAAGGCATCGAGTGGACGTTGAGCGAGTTGGGCAACCCGATCCTGGCCAATGCAATGGCTATCATCGAGTGTGAGTTGTGGCGCGAATATGAAGGCGGCGACCACGCCATCATGGTCGGCGCGGTGAAGAACCTCATCGTGCCCGAACAGATCGCCGGGCCGCTGGTGTACTGCCACGGCAAGATGGGCGCCCTGCCCGTTCTGGCCTGATCAAAACCTCAAGCCCCGCACAAATCAAATGTAGGAGTGAGCCTGCTCGCGATAGCGATTTATCCGATGTCGATGAGTTTTCTGACACACCGCCATCGCGAGCAGGCTCGCTCCTACAGTTTTGTAGCCATAACAACAAAAGATCCGAGGAAGCGTCATGAAATTTTCCCTGTTCATCCACATGGAACGCTGGGACGAAAGCGTCAGCCACCGCCAACTGTTCGAAGACCTGACCGAACTGACCCTGATGGCCGAGGCCGGCGGTTTCAGCACCGTATGGATCGGCGAACACCACGCCATGGAATACACCATCTCGCCGAGCCCGATGCCGTTGCTCGCCTACCTCGCGGCAAAAACCACCACCATCCACCTCGGCGCCGGCACCATCATCGCGCCGTTCTGGCACCCGCTGCGGGTGGCCGGCGAATGTGCACTGCTCGACGTGATCAGCAACGGCCGTATGGAAGTCGGTCTCGCACGCGGCGCTTATCAAGTTGAATTCGATCGCATGGCCGGCGGCATGCCCGCCTCATCCGGCGGCCAGGCCCTGCGGGAAATGGTCCCGGTCGTGCGCGCCCTGTGGCAAGGCGACTACGCCCACGACGGCGATATCTGGAAATTCCCCACCTCGACCAGCGTGCCGAAGCCGATTCAGCAACCAAATCCACCGATGTGGATCGCCGCCCGCGACCCGGATTCGCACAACTTTGCCGTGGCCAACGGCTGCAACGTGATGGTCACGCCGCTGATGAAGGGCGACGAAGAAGTCCTCGATCTGAAGAACAAATTCCAGACCGCGCTGGACAACAATCCTGATGTGCCGCGCCCGCAACTGATGGTGCTGCGCCACACCCACGTGCACACGGCGGATGATCCGGACGGCTGGAAAATCGGCGCGAAAGCTATTTCACGTTTCTACCGCACCTTCGATGCGTGGTTCGGCAACAAGGAAACCCCGGTGAACGGCTTCCTCGCGCCGAGCCCGGAAGAGAAGTTTGCCGGGCGTCCGGAGTTTGAGCTGGAGAGCCTGCATAAGACGGCGATGATTGGTACGCCGGAAGAGATTATTCCGCGCATCAAGTATTACCAGGAGCTGGGGGTGGATGAGTTCAGTTTCTGGTGTGACAACAGCTTGCCGCATGCGGAGAAGAAGAAGTCGCTGGAGTTGTTTATCAAGCACGTGGTGCCGGCGTTTCGTTAAGTCACTGCCGATGGCCAGCCGAAATAAAAAGCCCCGAGCAATTCGGGGCTTTTTATTTTAAATCGGAAAATGCATATTCCTGCCTGCGAACTCAACCACTTTTAAAGCAACATCACACTCGCGCCAATAAATGGCGTGCACGCTCGGACATTTCAGCGTTATCAACCTTGGCCAGCAATTGCAATTTTTCTCTAGCCTTATCGGTACCGATCTCGTGTAAAGCATAAATGCATTTCACACCCAGAGCATGCTCGGAAGCGATATACGGATAGCAGGTCAGCGCCGTCTTGAATAAATAGTCGACCGCCCCAGGGTATCTGAAAACCTTCAACTCCCTTGCAATATCCTCGTGACTGATGTGCCATTCTTCAACGAGTAAGCGGCATAACACATCCGCACAGTCTTTAGTGAAACCGAACACCGCACCGAATATCAGCAAGCATTCCACGCTGTCAGCGTCTTTAATTTCAAGCGCAGTTTCCAGTTCAGCACGCAGGTAATCTTCGGGGATATCCCCACCATTAAATAAAGACTCAAGAAAACAGTCTGTTGAGATCCGATGCGACACCAGATCAATCATCAAGTCCTGCTGTTGTTGATTCATAGCCCGCCTCCGAAAAAACTGCTCCTATCGCCAGATTTCTATTCATATCCAGGAAAATCAGGCGTGATTTCACAAACAACACCCGCTGACGCAAGAATATTTCTAGCCTGTAAGACCTCCTGCGCCTGACCGCTGAATACCAGAGCATCGCCTTGCTGGAGTGTAAGCCTGGAAATCAAATAATTTTGACCTGTCACCTCGGAGACAGCCTTTACCTGGGCTTGATTCCGATAGTCGCCGCGACAGCGAACTTCATACCTGCACCTATCCAGCTGGATGCCGGGCATATTCGTTGTCACTACCGACCAGTCACACTGATCGCATCGTGTTCCCTGGGCACGACCTTCTTCGAAGAAGATCAAATTGCCCCCACACTGCTCGCACTTCACGCCGCAGGATTCATTCATTAGGGGTTACCACAGTCAATAATCCGAAGATTCGCCTCTTCTGCAGATCCGCAACGGCTATACACCGCTCATCGGCTTGAAGTCATCAATGGCTGGTGTTTTACGTCAGTCTTTACTGGATCGGCTTCCTGCACATCAACTCCAGCATAACGTTGCACACGTCGCTTTTTCTATCAAGACGCCCACTGGGTTTTTTCAGGAAACTCGCCACTCACGAAAAAACGAGCCAATTTCATACCGACTCTATCTGACCATTGACCTTTCGCATCCAATGGACACTCCTTTAGAACAGCAATAGTTCCCCTTATTTTATCCAGCCTTATCAAACCCACCTCCACCCCCCGGCCAAACGTATACTCAACATACTCCTCAGTCTCTGCTGTTTTATCCATCTCTATATAAAACGCCATATCGGCTACTCAACTCAACAATTGAAAAATAAATACGCCGCCCCAAAAAATCACACACCCACTTACCTCTATCCCGAACAAGCTTTATATTTCACCAAAACCGAACGACAGGAAAGAATGGCGTCGTCTACGTCATGTAAAATACAAGGCCAAGCTTTGGCAAAGCTCAAAAAAACTTTCAAGTACAGAATCCTTTCAATGGGTCGAACTGAAAGCTTAGCGGGCAGCAAGGCTAAAATGTCGGCAAAATTTTACGTATTTTTTCAGCCAATTATATTGAACTTGGTCTCCCCCCATTTACTCCATGTCTCGACCAGTCTACTCAACTGGAATTTCGCGGATCGTATTGCTTAGCGTTAGGTAGGCGGAAAACGTGGCTATCAATCTCAATCGGAAACCATGCAGGCTTTTTCTCCACATTCACTTCCAATAGAACTCCACGCTACACGAACCACCTCTTGGGTCCAATTGTGAAGATACAGTCCCCCATACAAAATCATAAGCTATTAGAATTTCATTTTTTTTCTGAGGAATACCAAACAGCTCATTTAATAAGGCGTCGTGTTTGATCTTTAGCCCTTCGAGATCACGCCCATCACCACTTATCAATGCGAAGCCAAATTTTTTCAGACAACCTTTGAAAAAACCGAAACTCACATTAACTTGGCGACCTAAAATGCAATGATTCCAACTGGAAAACAGCATCCAGCCATTACCCATATCTATTTCACCATCAAATTTAACACCCTGCTCAACAAGCGCAGTGAACGTTAAATCTTTTCCAATCTCGATATGATCATCTAGATAAACACACCCACTTTTAATATCTTGCCTAAACACAACAGTAGTTAACACAACGAAAACTCCGAGCGAATATGATCCGCCAGCCCAACCAAATCCTCGTACGCCAGTGGGCCAAGTAGCGGTTCGTGAATAGACAAATACACTGCAGCAGCCATATTTGTCATACCGCATTCACTCGCCTCCAACAGCCTTGTGGGAGCGATCATAAAGTTAGTCCCCGGTAGATTTCCGCGTGACCGACCCACAAACGACCATGGCAAAGCCCCCTTGTAGCCATCCACCGCGACCCTCAACTTATCAATTTCATCTTCGGCAACACACTTAAACCTGAAAGCGATGAAAGGGGGAAAAGCAGAATGATCTTCTCGCCGAATTTCATTTCCAACCCACACCTCAGGAAACCTCTGCCGATACCTCCGCCACTCCAAGGCGCCGATATCAGCAATAATATTTAGGAGTTGGCCTTCTTCATTCTCAATCTTCATAGACTAAAGACCCTTTAAATTATTTGAGATTTTGACACCCTCAGGTTTCATCCCTTTGATGTGCTTCTCCCAAACACTTTTAGCAATCGGGTCAAAGAGAGACGGGAGAAAACGGGGACAGACCAGGCTTTTTTGAGTAAATTTGAAAGCCGTAGCCCAACCCCCTTTATCTAAACGTGGTCTGTCCCCATTTACTCCTCACCATTCATCTCTCACTGGGATGACTCATTTCAATAGCTGGCTCGGAACCGCTCTGCCTGTTTGAAAGTCGAGGTTATAACTACCACCATCCCACCTGTAAGCTTTAAGCTGTCCCCCCTCCACAAAAATATGGGTGAATGCCCCCCCATCCGAATCAAAATCAGAACTCACCTGCCAAACTACGTTTCCCACGTTATCAACCAGAAAAATATTGCTTGAGCACTCCTTCGATCCGTATAACGCCTCCTGACCCAGACGATCAAGTAGAACAACACTAAACAACTCTGAAACGGCAATAGCTTTTGAAACTGCATCCATCTCAATAACTCTAGTCATCACAAGGCCCTCGAAACCCCAAAACTTTCACTTGGTATCAGTTCTTCGAGGCTTGGCTGCTGCTCTTCGAGCAAGCGATTCTGACGTTCGCGAATCAGGTCGGTTTCACCAGGAGTGGGTGCAGCGAAAGCACTTTGGACTGAAGGCAGGCACAGCAACGCTACGCACGACCTCGTCACGAGGACGGGTGGGTACATGTTCGATCCCTCGAGACGGAAAGTGACATCACAATAGTGGCGCGATACTAGATGGCCATCATTTTGGCGTCAAACAATCGTTTCGACCTTGCGTCGGGTTTGTATCGAGGATTGAACAATCGGAGCTACCACGGCTCCGCGACGTAGCGCCTTAGCCAATCAATGCTCAACAGCCAGGCGGGTTGCGCCATCCTCCGGTGCCAGCACGCGGCCATCAGCGGCCATCAATTCCAGCTTGCGAATAGGCTGCCGATCCATCGTATCGACCATCACCGAGTCCAGCTCGCCCGGTGTGTACATGACTCGCCGACCCACTGCGACAACGCGACGATCATCGTTTGCAAGGCTTTGCCGCGCTCCGTCAGCACGTATTCCTTATAGGCTCCGCCGTCAGGGGTGGGCACCGTCTGCAGAATCCCCTGCTCCACCGAAACGACAGCCTCACACCTGATCTATCAAAGCTTGCAGACACTTGTAAACTCGTCCAGTGACATGACCGCACCTGCATCACTTTCCGGCAATAGCACATCCGTCACCACGACTGTACGCGCTTCAAAATCAATCACGACATCAAACAGATTAAAAGTGAACTCACGAATGCACACGACCCCGTCGGACTGTTGGGCAGTGAAAATTTCCGTGCGCAACAATTCACAAATTCGCCAGTCAAGTTCCTCATCCAGGAAGCGCTGGAATAGCTCACTTATCATCAAGGTTCAATCATTCTCTTGTAAGTCAACAGTTCGCGATCTCTAACGGTGTAGATCGACTCGTACTGAAAAGAAAGCGAGAAGCGAGTAGTGATGACCTTTACAGTCGCTGACATAAAGTCATCCAACTCTTTTGCGCCTTCTGCCAGTCAAAGAACATCAATAAAAATACAACCATTAAGCCTGGCAACTATCAGGTGAACGTCACAGACAACCGCAACAGACCTCGTCCGTCAATGCTCAACACTCAGCTTGGTCGCCACGTCTTCCGGCGCTAATAGACGGCCATCAGCGGCCATTAATTCCAGCTTGCGAATCGGCTGCCGATGCTTCGCATCGACCATCACCGAGCCCGGCTCACCCGGTGCGTACATGAACTCGCCGCCCCACTGCGACAACGCGACGATCACCGTTTGCAAGGCTTTGCCGCGCTCTGTCAGCACGTATTCCTTATAGGCGCCGCCGTCAGCGGCGGGCACCGTCTGCAGAATCCCCTGCTCCACCAAACTTTTGAGGCGGGCGCTGAGCATGTTCTTGGCGATATCCAGATTCTTCTGGAAATCACTGAATCTGCGAATGCCATCCAGCGCATCACGGACGATCAACAACGACCACCAGTCGCCAATCAGATCCAGTGTCCGGGCGACGGGGCAGGCATTACCCTCAAGACTTTTGCGCTTCATTTCAGGTGTCTCCGGCAAACGACAGTTTCGTGCGGTTGCATCTTACAACTCCTGATGAAAATTGGTTGCGCAAGCGGGCGGGCAAACTTAGCACCTGCGTACAAGTTGTCAGCGGATTTTGCGCAGATAGTGGCGGCTGCTATGCCCACGAATGACCTCAAACGCAGGAGTTTCCATGAGCACGTTGAAGACCAAAGACGGTACCGAAATCTATTAC
Organism: Pseudomonas sp. Seg1; assembly: GCF_018326005.1. NCBI lineage: Bacteria > Pseudomonadati > Pseudomonadota > Gammaproteobacteria > Pseudomonadales > Pseudomonadaceae > Pseudomonas > Pseudomonas sp. Seg1. Next base: position 2,719,144 of record NZ_AP021903.1, on the reverse strand, counting down.
AAGGACTGGGGCAGCGGTAAGCCCGTGCTGTTCAGCCACGGCTGGCCGCTGGATGCCGACATGTGGGAATACCAGATGGAATACCTGAGCAGCCGCGGTTATCGCACCATCGCCTTCGACCGTCGCGGTTTCGGTCGTTCCGATCAGCCGTGGACCGGTTACGACTACGACACCTTTGCCGATGACATCGCGCAGTTGATCAACCATCTGGACCTGCGTGAAGTGACCCTGGTGGGCTTCTCCATGGGCGGCGGTGATGTCAGCCGCTACATTGCCCGCCACGGAAGCGAGCGCGTTGCCGGCCTGGTGTTGCTGGGCGCGGTGACGCCGCTGTTCGGCAAGAAAGCCGACTTCCCCGAGGGCGTCGACAAGTCGGTGTTCGACGGCATCAAGGCTGGCCTGCTGAAGGATCGCGCGCAGTTCATCGCCGATTTCGCCGCACCGTTCTATGGCACCAATCAGGGCCAGAAAGTCTCTGACGGCGTGCTCACGCAAACCCTGAATGTCGCGCTGCTGGCCTCACTCAAAGGCACGGTGGATTGCGTCACCGCGTTTTCCGAAACCGACTTTCGTGCGGACCTGGCCAAAATCGATGTGCCGACCTTGGTGATCCACGGCGACGGCGACCAGATCGTGCCGTTCGAAACCACCGGCAAGCAGGCAGCGGCGCAGATCAAGGGGGCTGAACTGAAGGTCTATGCCGGTGCGCCGCATGGTTTTGCGGTGACGCATGCGCAGGCGTTGAATGAGGATCTGCTGGCGTTCCTTAACCGCTAATAGCGCTCGCGTGTTGCTGCATTTGTGGCGAGGGGATTTATCCCCGATGGGTCGCGCAGCGGCCCCAAAAAGAATGGGCCTACTTCGCAGTCCATCGGGGATAAATCCCCTCGCCACGATAATCACTCAGACATTGCTTTTTTGTACGCAAACTTTGCTATTGCTCTTCCAGGAAATGCCCGTATTTAAAGGCTTTCAGGCCTCTGCATCAGAATTTTATCTTCACATCCCAGCTTAATAATATTTTACCGATATCCCCCTCCTCCCTAGTCTGACCGCAAGCAAAACGGACAAGCCAACAGCGCCCGAATCCAACTGCCTTGCTAGGAAGGATGTAGAGATGACCACTGAAATAATAAAAACAGACACGCTGATCGTGGGTGCCGGCCAGGCAGGCGTGGCCATGAGCGAACACCTGAGCAAACTGGGTGTGCCGCATCTGGTGCTGGAGCGCAATCGCATTGCCGAGCGCTGGCGCACCGGGCGTTGGGATTCGCTGGTCGCCAACGGTCCGGCGTGGCACGACCGCTTTCCTGGTCTTGAATTCGATGACGTCGATCCCGACGGTTTCGCCCCGAAAGAACGCGTGGCCGATTACTTCGAGGCCTATGCGAAGAAATTCAATGCACCGATCCGCACCGGCGTCGACGTCAAAAGCGTGGTGCGCAATGTCGGTCGCCCGGGCTTCACCGTCGAGACGTCGGAAGGCGTGATCGAGGCCGCCCGCGTCGTCGCTGCCACTGGCCCGTTTCAGAAACCGGTGATCCCGGCGATTGCACCAACAGACCAGCATCTGTTGCAGATTCACTCCGCTGACTATCGCAATCCGCAGCAACTGCCTGCCGGCGCAGTGCTGGTGGTCGGCGCGGGTTCGTCGGGTGTGCAGATTGCCGATGAACTGCAGCGCTCCGGCAAGCAGGTTTACCTCTCCGTTGGCGCGCATGACCGCCCGCCTCGCGCCTATCGCAATCGTGATTTCTGCTGGTGGCTGGGGGTGCTTGGCGAGTGGGATCAAGCGGCGATGAAACCCGGCCGCGAGCACGTGACCATTGCGGTCAGCGGAGCCCATGGCGGGCGCACCATCGATTTTCGTGGTCTGGCCCATCGCGGCATGACCTTGGTCGGCGTGACCGAGTCGTTCAACGACGGCGTAGTGACTTTCAAGCAGGATCTGCTCGGCAACCTCACTCGCGGTGATGAGAACTATCTGGCGCTGCTGGATGCCGCTGACGCCTACATCGAGCGTAACGGCTTGGACCTGCCGGAAGAACCTGAAGCACGCGAAACCTATCCGGACCCGGAGTGTGTGAAAAATCCGCTGGCCGATCTGGATCTGGCCAAGGCTGGTGTCACCTCGATCATCTGGGCTACCGGGTTTGCCGTGGATTACTCCTGGCTGCAGGTCGCGGCGTTCGATGACAAGGGCAAACCGGTGCATCAGCGTGGCGTGTCGAGTGAGCCGGGCGTGTATTTCCTCGGCCTGCCGTGGCAGTCGCGGCGGGGCTCGTCGTTTATCTGGGGCGTGTGGCATGACGCCAAACATGTCGCTGATCACATCGCCACCCAGCGCAAGTATCTCGACTATCGCGATGCCGAGCAGCGTGAAGCCGCTCTGCATGCGGGCGCCCAACACAAGGCTGCTGACACCGTCGACGCTTGAATTCCTCTTTCTCCGCGGCGCCGATTGCGCCGTGCATTTATTCGTCAGGAGCTTTCCATGAGCCAGCCCACTCACACCCGTATTCGCATGTTCAACACCAAAGACACCTATCCGAACCAGACGCTGGATAACGATCTGTGCCAGGCCGTCCGCGCTGGCAACACCATTTATGTCCGGGGTCAGGTCGGCACTGATTTCGACGGCAACCTGGTGGGTCTCGGCGATCCGCGTGCGCAGGCTGAACAAGCCATGCGCAACGTCAAACAACTGCTGGAAGAAGCCGGCAGCGACATGAGCCACATCGTCAAGACCACCACTTACCTGATCGACCCGCGTTATCGCGAAGCGGTGTATGGCGAAGTCGGCAAGTGGCTCAAGGGTGTGTTCCCGATTTCGACCGGTCTGGTGGTCTCGGCGCTGGGGCAGCCACAGTGGCTGATGGAGATTGACGTGATTGCGGTGATTCCCGAGTAAATCGACAGACCGCATCGCCGCCATCGCTGGCAAGCCAGCTCCCACAGGTATCGGGGTGTTCACAAAGTCTGTGACACACACAGATCACTTTGGGAAATTGATGTGGTGGCGGTAATTCCGGGGTAAGTCGACATACCGAGTCGCGGCCATCGCTGGCAAGCCAGCTCCCACAGGTATCGGGGGTGTTCACAAAGTCTGTGACATACACAAATTACTGTGGGAGCTGGCTTGCCAGCGATGAGGCCAGCACAGGTACCTCATCCTCCCTGCTTGAAATGCATTTCCCTGTGGGAGCGAGCCTGCTCGCGAAGAGGCCGGGACACACACAACAAGGAGCATAACCATGACTTTTTCCATCGCCGCACGTTGCCCCGAAACCGGCCAGTTCGGTGTCGCCATCAGTTCCTCCAGCATCGCTGTAGGCGCGCGCTGCCCGTGGCTGTTGCCCGGCGTGGGCGCAGTGTCGAGCCAGAACATCACCCTGCCGTCGCTCGGCCCGGAAGTCCTCGCGTTGATGGAACAAGGCCTGGCGCCGGACGACGCACTGGACAAAGTGCTGACCCGCAACGGCTACAGCCAGTACCGCCAGATAACCGCGATCAACCACCTCGGCCAGACCGCACATTTCAGCGGCGCGCAAACCCTCGGTGTGCACAACGCGGTGGCCGGCGAACAATGCGTGGCGGCCGGCAACATGCTCGCCGGGCGTTCGGTGATCGAAGCCATGGTCAGCGCCTTTGAAGACGCTGAAGGCCAGTTGACCGACCGCCTGCTCAGAGCCCTGCACGCCGCCCAGGCACTCGGCGGTGAAGCCGGTCCGGTGCATTCGGCCGCCGTGGTGGTAGTCGGCGAGCGAACCTGGCCGATCGTCAACCTGCGGGTCGATTGGGCTGATGAAAACCCGATCGGCCAGTTGCAGAAACTCTGGGACGCCTACCAGCCGCAGCTGCAGGACTACATCGATCGCGCCCTCGACCCGGCCAAGGCCCCGGGCTATGGCGTCGCCGGAGATGATCGATGAACAGCAGCGTCGAGTTGCTCAAGGCGCTGGTGGGGTTTGACACCACCAGCCGTGAATCCAACTTGCTGTTGATCGAGTTCGTCCGCGATTATCTCGCCCGCTTCGACGTGCCGTGCGCGCTGATCTACAACGATGAGCGCAGCAAGGCCAACCTGTTCGCGACCATTGGCCCGGCGGATCAACCGGGCATCGTGCTGTCCGGGCACACCGATGTGGTGCCGGTCGATGGCCAGCCGTGGACATTGCCGCCGTTCGAACTCAGCGAGCGCGACGGCAAACTGTTCGGTCGTGGCACGGCGGATATGAAGGGCTACATCGCTTGCGTGCTCGCCCTGGTGCCGGCACTGGTGAACGCACCATTGCGCCTGCCGGTGCACATCGCCCTGTCCTACGACGAAGAAGTCGGCTGCCTCGGCGTGCGCTCGCTGCTCAAGGTCCTGGAACAGCGTCCGATCAAGCCGCTGCTGTGCATCATTGGTGAACCCACCGAACTGAAACCGGTGCTCGGGCACAAGGGCAAACTGGCGATGCGCTGTGACGTGCACGGCCACCCGTGTCATTCCGCTTATGCGCCGCTGGGTGTAAATGCCATCGAGTACGCCGCCGAATTGATCGGCGAACTCGGGCGCCTCGGCCAGCAACTGAAAGCGCCGGAGCATCACGACGCACGCTTCGACCCGCCTTACAGCACCGTGCAAACCGGCGTGATCAGCGGCGGCAAGGCCTTGAATATCGTCCCCGCCGACTGTCGCTTCGACTTCGAGATCCGTGCCCTGCCCTCGCAGGATCCCGCTTTGGTCGCCGCCGCGCTGAAAACCTACGCCGAACAACAGCTGCTGCCGCGCATGCGTGCAGTCAGCGAACACGCCGATATCCGCTTCAGCGAATTGTCGACCTATCCGGGCCTGGCCACCGATGCGCACAGTCAGGCCGCCGAGCTGATTGCCGCGTTCTGCGGTTCAAGTGAATTCGGCACGGTGGCGTTTGGTACCGAGGGCGGCCTGTTCGATGCGGCAGGGATTGCCACCGTGGTCTGTGGCCCCGGCAGCATGGATCAGGGCCACAAACCGGATGAGTTCGTCAGCCTCGCTCAACTGCAGGCCTGCGATGCAATGCTGCATCGGATGCTGGCGTCTATCAGCGGCTGAAAACCGGCTCGGCGCTACTCAGGGGTACAGCCGAGCCAACTCCTCCCGACAATGATCGACAAACAACTGCACCGGTTTGGTCAGTTGCACACGTCGCAGCCACGCGGCCGACAATCCCGAACCGGTGACGCTTTCTGCCAGCGGCACGCACACGACTTTCTGGCCATCGTAGGTGTAATCGCTGAACGGTTTGGTCACCAGAATCGAAAAGCCGAAGCCACTGCCGACCATGCCCCGCACCATTTCAATCGACGGTGAGCTGAACACAATGTGCGGGGTCAAGCCGCGCTCTTCAAAGATGCTCACGAAGTAGGTCCGGCTCGGCACCACGTCGAGCAGAATCATCGGTTCCAGCACCAGCTCATGCAGCGAGACTTTCGCCTGCTGGGCAAAGCGGTGATTGGCCGGCAGCAAGGCGTACGGCTGTTGGGGCGGCATCAGTGGCGTGGTTTCGATGGTGCTGTCGAGGTCGTGTTCGAACAGCATGGCCATGTCGATACTGCCGGCGGTCAGCGCCTGTACCAACTCCTGTTGCTCACCGTCGCGAATGCGGATTTCCACCCCCGGCCAGCGTTCCTTGAAGCCGGCGATCAGCCGTGGCAGGTACAGCGGCGCAACCGTTTCGAAACAGCCGATATCGATCTGGCCGGACACCACGTCGTTATCGGCGAGGGCGTTCTGCTCGAACTCGTGGGCCACCCGCAACAGTTCCATAGCCTTGCGATAAAACCGCGAACCACTCGGCGTCAGGGAAACGCCCTGGGCGTGATGACGAATGAACAGCTGCACGCCAAAGCTTTCTTCCAGATGCTTGATGGCGGTCGACACCGACGGCTGGGCGATATAGAGCTTACGCGAGGCCTCGGCAACGCTGCCGCAATCGGCGGTGGTGACGAAATATTTGAGCTGGCGCAGGTTGTAGGCGGCCATGGAACCTCCGGTGGATCAGCCTGACATCACTTTTGTGGCAAAAGGACTCATCTGTGGCGAGGGGATTTATCCCCGATGGGTCGCGCAGCGGCCACACTTTTGACTCTAAAACCAAGGGCCGCTGCGCAGCCCATCGGGGATAAATCCCCTCGCCACAGGACTGTGCAAATTCAGATAAGAGTGAAGACTGAACATACCGGACAGCCCCGCCACGCGCGGCATACTTTTTTTAAGGTCTATAGCAACAAACTTACTAATTTATCTCTCCCGAACCTTTGCACATGATCGCTTCAACAAGAAATGCGCCGTCCGTGTCGGCGCTTACCGAAGTACGTCCACGTACTCATCCTTGCCTTGGAGTTCGTCATGTCCACCTCTGCAACAACGTCCGCACCGCTCATTGAAAAACACACGATAGGATACGTGCCCCCCGAAGATCGCCACGGAAAGGTCAGGGATCTGTTCACGCTCTGGTTCGGCGGCAACATCGCGCCGTTGCCCATCGTCACCGGTGCATTGGGCGTGCAGTTGTTTCACTTGAATCTGGTGTGGGGCATCGTCGCCATTCTGGTCGGTCATCTGGTCGGCGGTGTGCTGATGGCATTGCACTCGGCGCAAGGCCCGCAGATGGGCATTCCGCAGATGATCCAGAGCCGCGCCCAGTTCGGCTCCCTCGGTGCTCTGCTGGTGGTGCTGATTGCCGGCGTCATGTACATCGGCTTCTTCGCTTCCAACATCGTGCTCGCAGGCAAGTCGCTGCATGGCGTGGTCGACAGCGTTCCGGTGCCGGTCGGCATCGTCATCGGCGCCTTCGGTTCGGGGATCATCGGCATCATCGGCTACCGCTTCATCCACGTGCTCAACCGCATCGGTACTTGGGTGCTGGGGATCGGCATCGTCGTCGGTTTCGGCTACATCTTCACGCACATCCAGACCGATGATTTCCTCACCCGGGGCAGCTTCAACCTCTCCGGCTGGCTGGCCACCGTGTCGCTGGCGGCGTTGTGGCAGATCGCGTTTGCGCCTTATGTTTCCGACTACTCGCGTTATCTGCCGGCCGATGTAAAGGTGTCGTCGACGTTCTGGACCACCTATCTGGGCTCGGCGCTGGGTTCAAGTCTGGCGTTCATCTTCGGCGCCGTTGCCGTGCTGGCGACGCCGGTGGGCATGGACACCATGGATGCGGTCAAACTCGCCACCGGCTCCATCGGCCCGCTGATGCTGGTGCTGTTTCTGCTCAGCGTGATCAGCCACAACGCCCTCAACCTGTATGGCGCAGTGCTGTCGCTGATCACCCTGGTGCAGACCTTCGCCTATCGCTGGATTCCGACCGCCAAGAGCCGTGCGGTGATCTCGATCATCGTGTTGCTGGGCTGCTGCTTTGCCGCCGTGGGCGCCTCAAAGGACTTCATCGGTCACTTCGTCGACATGGTGCTGGTGCTGCTGGTGGTATTGGTGCCGTGGACGGCAATCAACCTGATCGACTTCTACGCGATCCACAAGGGCAAGTACGACATCCAGTCGATCTTCCAGGTCGACGGCGGCATCTACGGGCGTTACAACCCGCAGGCCTTGCTGGCCTACGCGATCGGCATCGCCGTGCAGATTCCGTTCATGAACACGCCGCTGTACGTCGGCCCGGTGTCCGCGCACATCAACGGCGCAGACCTGTCGTGGCTGGTGGGGTTGCTGGTGACGTCGCCGCTGTATTTCTGGCTGGCCAATCGTGACAGCGCTTACCGTCGGCGGATGACCAGTGGCAACCTGGCGAGCAGTCTCTGAAATCGCTTCGATGCCCCAGGAAGGCCCGCCATGTGCGGGCCTTTTGCATTGTCCTGTGGTATTTGTTTGCGACCGACGACTACCGGAAAGGGAACTCCAATGCTGCGAATCCTGGGTAAAGCTTCATCGATCAACGTGCGCAAAGTGCTGTGGACCTGCGCCGAATTGCAGATTCCGTTCGAACGTGAGGACTGGGGTTCCGGGTTCAAACCGACCGATACACCGGAGTTTCTCGCATTGAATCCGTGCGCCATGGTGCCGGTGGTTCAGGACGGTGATTTCACTTTGTGGGAATCCAATTCGATCATCCGTTATCTGGTGGCGCGCTATGACGGCACGCACCTTTACCCGACTGACGCGCAAGGCCGAGCGCGGGTCGATCAGTGGATCGACTGGCAGGCGTCGGAGCTGAATCGCTCGTGGTCATATGCGTTTTTGTCGCTGGTGCGCAAGTCGCCGGGCCATCAGGATCGCGCGGCATTGGCCAACGGTATCGAGCAGTGGTCCAACACCATGAAAATCCTCGACCGACAGCTGGAGAAAACCGGCGCCTACATCAGCGGCGAACAGTTTTCGCTCGCTGATATTCCTATCGGGCTGTCGGTCAATCGCTGGTTTGAGACGCCGCTGAATCACCCTGATTTTCCAGCGGTGAGCGCCTACTACGAACGCCTGACTCAACGGCCCGGCTATCGACTGCACGGGCGCAACGGCACGCCATGACGCACACTATTTCGCTTTGAACGCCTCACGCCGCGCCTGCCGTTCGGCGGCGTAGGCTTCTCTCGGTTGGCTGATCAAATCCTCACGGCGCAACGGCTCGCCACAGTGATCGCACAGCGGGCCCAGACCGGCGCTGTGATTGCAGAGCTTGTGGGTCATGTTCACCGCCAGCCCCTCCTCCGGTGCCTTGCACCAGGTTTCGCCCCACTTACGCAAAGCAATGACCACCGGGTAGAACGCCTCGCCTTTCGCGGTGAGGTGGTACTCGTAGCGTTTCGGCCGCTCGTTGTACAAGCGACGCTCGACCAGCCCGTCCGCCTCCAGGCATTTCAGACGAGCGGCGACCATTTGCGGCGTGCCGCCGGTCTGCGCCTGGATCTCGTCATAGCGATGATTGCCCATGAACAACTCGCGCAGAACCAGCACCGTCCAGCGGTCACCGACGATCGCCTCGGCCCGGGCAATCGGGCACAGCGTCTGCGCGGCAGGACTATCGTTTACTGACATCGGGGCTTGCCTCTTTTACAGTTACTATGATTATCATATCTACGAGATGCCGGGACAAGCCCTGCGCACCGATCAATCCCATTGCCGGAGCAAACAGTCATGTCGAACTCTCTCTATCCGCTGGACAGAACCGCTTACCTGCTGGTCGATCCGTACAACGATTTCCTCTCGGACGGCGGCAAGATCTTCCCGCTGATCAAACCGATGGCCGAGGACAACGGCCTGCTCGACAACCTGCGCAAACTCGACCGCGCCGTGCGTGCGCTGGAAATTCCGGTGGTCATCGTACCCCATCACCGCTGGGAGAAAGGCGACTACGAAAACTGGCAGCACCCGACGCCCACGCAATGCAAGATCATGCACATGCACCATTTTGCCCGTGGCGAATGGGGCGGCGAGTGGCACCCGGATTTCGCGCCGAAGGACGGCGACATCGTGGTGCAGGAACACTGGGGCTCCAGTGGCTTTGCCAATACCGATCTGGATTTTCGCCTGAAGCAGAAAGGCATCACCCACGTGATCATCGTCGGCCTGCTGGCCAACACCTGTATCGAGGCCACTGCGCGTTACGCCTCAGAACTGGGTTACCACGTGACCCTGGTGCGCGACGCGACCGCCGCGTTCAAGCCAGAGATGATGCACGCCGCCCACGAACTCAATGGTCCGACCTTTGCCCATGTCATCGCCAGCACCGACGAACTGATCGCCAACCTCAAACCACAGGGTGAAGCGAAATGAGACCGAGCGGCCACCTGCTGATCGGCGCGGCTGATGTGCCCGCCAGCGAAGGCACGATGAAAGCGTTGAATCCGGCAACAAACCAATTGATCGAGCCCGAATTTGCCTTCGGTGGACCCGCGCAAGTCGATCAGGCCGCGACGCTTGCCGATGCAGCATTCGACAGCTACAGCCACACCTCACTGGTCGAGCGCGCGGCATTTCTAGAAACCATTGCCGACAACCTCGACGCCGTTCGTCCTGAGCTGGCGGCGCGCACGGCACTGGAAACCGGTCTGCCGCACGCTCAGTTCGAAGGCGAAGCCGCAAGGGCCGCCACCCAGTTCCGCCAGTTCGCCGACGTGGTGCGCAAGGGTCGCTTCCTGCAATTGGCGATCGACCCTGCGCAACCCGAACGTCAGCCGCGCCCGCGCATGGATCATCGCCTGCAAAAAATCGCCCTCGGCCCGGTGGCGATTTTTGGTGCGAGCAATTTCCCCATCTCTTATTCGGTGGCGGGTGGCGATACCGCGTCGGCACTGGCCGCCGGCGCGACAGTGATTCTCAAGGCACACAACGCGCACCCCGGCGCATCGGAAATCCAGGCACGCGCCATTCGCAATGCCGTGCAGGCCCATGGTCTGCACGAAGGTGTGTTCTCGATGGTGCGCGGCGGCGGCAATGCCATTGGCGAGGCGCTGGTGGATCACCCGTTGATCAAAGCGGTGACATTCACCGGCTCCGAGCAGGGTGGCATGGCCCTCTATCGTCGCGCGCAACTGCGCCCTGATCCGATACCGGTGTTCACCGAGATGACCAGCGTCAACCCGACGTTCATCCTTCCCGAAGCCCTGGCCGTTCGCGGCGCAGAGATCGGTGACGGCTTTATCGAACGGATGCTGGTCAACGTCGGCCAGGCCTGTTTGTGCCCGTCGATTCTGATCGCCATCAAAGGCGCCGGGTTTGAAACGCTGCGCAGCGCCCTGCGCAAACGGGTCAGCGAGGCACCGGCGCGCACGATGCTGACACCGGGCATTCATGGTGCCTACGTGAAAGGACTGGTGGCGATGGAAAGTGCCGGGGCTGACCTGATCGCCGTGGGCACGCCACCCGATGCAACGTTGGACGGTCGCGCGGCATTGCTGGAAGTCGACGGGCAACGTTTGCTCAACGAACCAGCGCTGGCCCACGAAGTGTTCGGCCCGTCGGCGCTGCTGGTTTCAGTCGATGATGAAGCGCAACTGCTGGCGGTCGCCCGCTCGTTCAAAGGACAGCTCAGCGCGGCGATGCATCTTGAAGATCGCGATCTGGGATTGGCCCGGCGCCTGCTGCCGATTCTGGAACGCCGCACCGGGCGCATCGTGGTTAACGCCTTCGCTCATCCGCAGGAAGTGACCTACGCCACTGTCCATGGCGGGCCATTCCCGGCCACCTCCGACAGCCGGTTTACTTCGGTCGGCATGACTTCGATCGAGCGTTTTTTGCGGCCGGTGGCTTACCAGGGGTTTCCCGATGCGTTGCTGCCCGAGGTGTTGCGCGAAGGCAATCCGCTGAATCTACCGCGCAATGTCGATGGGGCACACAGCGCTGTTTGATATGTCCGGTCCTGAATAAGGTTTACAGCCGTTTCAGGACTGGCCAAGAACGCTACGGCCATGACACAACGTGTCAGTTACTCTTCAGCCCGCACGACACCGCGCTCCTCCAGCAAGCGCACGAACATGCTCAAACTGCGCGACACCGTGCCCCGCCGCCACACCAGCCAAGTGGTCAGATAGCGAAAATCCGCCGCCAGCGGCCAGACGCTCACCGTCGCGCTGCCGGGCATGCTCTGCAGCATCTTGCGTGGCATCAACGCCAGACCAGCGCCCGCGCTGACGCAGGCGAGCATGCCGTGGTAGGACTCCATTTCGAAGATCTTGCCGGGCACGGCGGCGTCGGTGCTGAACCATTTTTCGAAGTGATGGCGGTACGAGCAGTTGGAGCGAAAGGCGTAAATATTTTCGCCGTTGACATCCGCCGCGCGCCGCACCGGCGGGTGATTGAGCGGCGCGATCACGACCATTTCTTCTTCGAATGCCGGCACGCCTTCCAGCGTCGGGTGCAGCACCGGACCGTCGACAAATGCCGCCGCCAGACGCCCGGAAAGCACGCCGTCGATCATCGTTCCGGACGGCCCGGTGGACAGATCGAGATCGACTTTCGGATGCAGTTGGTTGTACGCCGCCAGCAGTTCGGGAATGCGCACCGCCGCCGTGCTTTCCAGCGAACCGAGGGGAAAGGCACCCTGCGGTTCTTCGCCCGCGACGGTGGCCCGGGCTTCCTGAACCAGATCGAGGATGCGCCGCGCGTATTCGAGAAAACTCCATCCGGCCGGTGACAGGCGCAAACGGCTTTTCTCGCGAATAAACAGATCGACACCCAGATCCTGCTCCAGCTGCTTGATCCGCGTGGTCAGGTTCGACGGCACGCGATGGATCTGCGCCGCCGCCGCGCTGATGCTGCCGTGCTCGGCCACGGCCTTGAAGATTTCCAGCTGCACCAGATCCACAGTCATTCTCCAATCGTGAAAGAAACGATCTTTATTATTCAGTTTCCAGAAAACAAACGCCACCCTACTCTAGGCCCATCCACTGAACACGCAGGACGACGCCATGAGCCAGATTTCCAGCCAGACCCACGCCATCTCGATCAACCCCGCCACCGGCGAGCAAATCGGCGCCTACGCCTTTGAATCCGCCGAAGCCCTCGACGCCGCCCTGACCCGCGCCGCGTTCGGCTTTGGCAAATGGAAACGCAAGCCGCTGCAAGACCGCTCCCGCGCACTGACTGCGCTGGCCGGCGCCCTGCGTGAAACCGCCGAAGAAATGGCCACCATGATCACCCTGGAAATGGGCAAACCCATCGCCCAGGCCCGTGGCGAAATCGAAAAATGCGCCAAGCTCTGCGAATGGTACGCCGAACACGGCCCGGCGATGCTCGACGCCGAGCCGACGCAAGTCGAAGGTGGCAAGGCGCGTATCGAATACCGTCCGCTTGGCCCGATCCTCGCGGTGATGCCGTGGAACTTCCCGATCTGGCAAGTGCTGCGCGGTGCGGTGCCCGCGCTGATCGCTGGCAACACCTACGTGCTCAAGCATGCGCCGAACGTGATGGGCAGCGCTTATCTGCTGCGCGATGCGTTTACCCGCGCCGGATTTTCCGCCGGTGTATTTGAGGTGATCAATGTCACGCCTGAAGGCGTTTCGACAGCCATCGCCGATCCGCGTATCGCCGCCGTGACTCTGACCGGCAGCGTGCGTGCCGGCATGGCAATCGGCGCGCAGGCCGGCGCTGCACTGAAGAAATGCGTACTGGAACTGGGCGGTTCCGATCCATTCATCGTGTTGAATGACGCTGACCTCGACGAAGCCGTTAAGGCGGCCGTGATCGGTCGCTACCAGAATTCCGGCCAGGTCTGCGCGGCAGCCAAGCGTCTGATCATCGAAGAAGGCGTGGTCGAGGAATTTACCCGCAAATTCGTCGAAGCGACGCGCAAGCTGAAGGTCGGCGATCCACTGTCCGCCGAGACTTACATCGGGCCGATGGCGCGCTTCGATCTGCGTGACGAACTCGATCAGCAAGTGCGCGACACCCTCGAAGAAGGCGCAACGCTGTTGCTCGGTGGCGGTAAATCCGCAGGTGCAGGCAACTACTACGAACCGACTGTGCTGGCCGACGTCACCGATCGCATGACTTCGTTCAAACAGGAACTGTTCGGCCCGGTCGCTTCGATCATCACCGCCCGGGATTGTGCGCATGCCGTCACTTTGGCCAACGACAGTGATTTCGGCCTGACCGCGACGATCTACACCGCCAATGTGCAACTGGCCCAGCAACTGACCAGCGAACTGGAAACCGGCGGCGTGTTCATCAACGGCTACTCCGCCAGCGACCCACGCGTGACCTTTGGTGGCGTGAAGAAAAGCGGCTTCGGCCGTGAGTTGTCGCACTTCGGCGTGCGCGAGTTCTGCAACGCGCAAACGGTGTGGCTGGATCGCAAGTAAAAGCGACACCGAAACCTGTGGAAGCTGCGTGGCCCTTGGATCTCAGTACACCCGTAAACCCTGTGGGAGCTGGCTTGCCAGCGATGGCAGTGGGTCAGGCAAAATCGATGTTGCCCGGGCCGACGCCTTCGCGGGCAAGCCCGCTCCCACAGGGATTTACCGTGGCCCTGGATTTTGAGTACACCCGTGAAACCTTTGGGAGCTGGCTTGCCAGCGATGGCAGGGGGTCAGGCAAAATCGATGTTGCCCGGGCCGGCGCCTTCGCGGGCAAGCCCGCTCCCACAGGGATTTGCCGTGGCCCTGAATTTCAGTACACCCGTGAAATCTGTGGGAGCTGGCTTGCCAGCGATGGCGGTGGGTCAGGCGAAATCGATGTTGCCCGGGCCGACGCCTTCGCGGGCAAGCCCGCTCCCACAGGGATTTGCCGTGGCCCTGGATTTTGAGTACACCCGTGAAACTTGTGGGAGCTGGCTTGCCAGCGATGACGGTGGGTCAGGCGAATCGATGTTGGCCGGGACGACGCCTTCGCGGGCAAGCCCGCTCCCACAGGAATCTGCGGTGGCCCTGGATTTTGAGTACACCCGTGAAACTTGTGGGAGCTGGCTTGCCAGCGATGACGGTGGGTCAGGCAGAATCGATGTTGCCCGGGCCGACGCCTTCGCGGGCAAGCCCGCTCCCACAGGAATCTGCGGTGGCTCTGGATTTTGAGTACACCCGTGAAACTTGTGGGAGCTGGCTTGCCAGCGATGGCGGTGGGTCAGGCGAAATCGATGTTGGCTGGGCCGACGCCTTCGCGGGCAAGCCCGCTCCCACAGGAATATGCGGTGGCTCTGGATTTTGAGTACACCCGTGAAACCTTTGGGAGCTGGCTTGCCAGCGATGGCAGTGGGTCAGGCAAAATCGATGTTGCCCGGGCCGACGCCTTCGCGGGCAAGCCCGCTCCCACAGGGATTTGCCGTGGCCCTGAATTTCAGTACACCCACTCCCACAGGGATGGTGTTATGCCGGTGCCTTTTGCGTCGCCGTGACGTTGCGATCCCTGCTCAACAACCCCAACACCACCGCCGCCGACAGCAACGTGATCACCGTCAGGATGTGCAGCAGATACTGGAACGCCGAGGCGTAACCTTGCACCAGTCGCTCGTTGGCCAGCCCCGGCACGGTGTTGATCGCATGGGCCATGTCGCCGGTGGTGACACGATGCGCCGTTTCGGCAATCAGTGCCGAATCGGCATCGCCCGCCAGCGCATTCGACAGATCGGTGTGCAGCAGTGAAGCCAGGATCGCCGCCACAACCGCCAAGGCAATCCCCTCTCCCGCCACTCGCACGGTGTTGAAGATCCCCGCCGCCATGCCGGCGCGCTCTTTCGGCACCACGCTGACCGATAAACCATCCATCAGGCCCCACGGCAACCCGGCGCCAATTCCGATCAACACCATCGGCACGATAAGCGCGAATTTCGGCTCGCCAACGTTGTACAGGCTCAGCCAGTGCAGGCCTAAGGCAGCCATCAGAAAGCCGACACCGGACAAGATGCCTGCCGAGACAAACCGCGTCATCGACGCGGCAAGCATCGGTACCACCAGCATCGGCGCCGACAACGCCAGCAACAGCAGGCCGGCATCTATTTCACTCAAGCCTTCCACGCCGATGAAGCGCAGTGGCAGCATGACCACCAGCACGATGTAGCAAAAACAGGTGCCAATCGGCAGCACCTGCACACCGATGAAGCGCGGGAAGCGGAACAGGGTCAGATCGAGCATCGGCCGCTTGACGCGCATTTCAACCATCACGAAGGCCACCAGCAAGCATGCCGAAGCACCGAGCAATCCGACCACCCACGGACTGCCCCAACCACTGTCCGGCGCCTGGATCAGACCAAACGTGAACAGCGCCAACATTGAACTGAACAGAACGGTGCCCGGCCAATCCAGACCTTTAGCGTCCGGATCGCGGCTTTCATGCATGCGTGGCAGGCCGAAGACCATGGCGATCACGCCAACCAGCGCGGTGAAGACAAAAATCGCCCGCCAACTGAACGCCTCGATCAGCGCTCCGGCCAGTAAAGGCCCAAACGCCAGGCCAATGCCGAATGTGGTGCCGAGCAGACTGTACGCCCGCGTGCGGGCATGGCCGTCGAACTCCTGGGCCAGCGATGCCGAACCACTGGCCAGTGCCGCCGCACCGGCCACGCCCTGAACGGCACGCAGCACATCCAGCCAGAACACCGAAGGCGCAAGACTCTGCGCAATCGATGCCGCGGTGAACAGCAACATCCCGAACGTGAACAGCCGCTTGCGCCCGTATGCATCGGCCAACGCCCCCGCTGCCATCAGCAGACTGCCGAACGACAACATGAACGCATTGGTGATCCAGGTCAGCGCCGCGGGGCTGCCGCCCAGATCACGGCCAATGGCCGGTGTCGCCACCGCGCCGCCAGTAAAACTCAAAGGAAGTACCAGTGCTGAAAGGCACACGGCTGCGAGGATCAGCAGCTTGTCGCGTGCTCCGCGCTGTTCAACTACAGAAGTCATGAGGCAATCCCTTGTCAAAAGAAAATCATTGCGTGAATACACTGCACAGCGCTTTCGCTGTGGGAGCAGCTTTGCCGCGAAGACCATTCGACCGTCACACTATTTGTCGACTGACACGCCCTCTTCGCGAGCAAGCCCGCTCCCACAGGATCTGCGACTCAGCCGAGGTGCCGGCCCTGCTCGAAAGTTGATGCGACTTTAAGGCCGTGCTACTGATGTGATAATCCCAGCAAAATCGCATGGCTTTGTGAAAGGCATTCACAGATGAAATCCCCCTCAGCGGCAGATCTCTCGGTATTTTTATGCACGGCGCAGCAGTTGAACTTCAGCAAAGCCGCCATCGAACTCGGCCTGACGCCCTCCGCGCTGAGCCATTCGGTGAAGGCGCTGGAAAACAGACTCGGCGTGCGCCTGTTCAATCGCACCACCCGCAGCGTGGCATTGACCGAGGCCGGCGAGCGCCTGTACGCGCGGCTCAAACCGGCGTTTCGCGACATCGACGATGCGCTGGAAGACCTCAACCACTTTCGCGACAAGCCCTCGGGCAATCTGCGCATCACCTGCGGGCGCCAAGCCTGCGAACTGGTGCTGTTGCCAATTGCCAGTGAATTTTTACAGGCGTATGCGGACATTCGCCTGGAAGTCGTCGAAAGCGACGCTCTGCTGGACATCGTCGCCAACGGCTTTGATGCCGGCGTGCGCTTTGGCAATCGCCTGGAGGCAGACATGGTGTCGCTGCCGATCGGCCCGTCGATGCGCTCGGTGGTGGTTGGTTCGCCGGCATTTTTCCAACGCCACGCCGCGCCACAGAAACCCGAGGACCTGCATGACCTGCCCTGCATCCGCCATCGCTTCCCCAGCGGCGCGATGTATCGCTGGGAATTCGAACGGGGCGGCATCGCCGAGGAAATCGAAGTCAACGGCCCGCTGACCCTCGGCGACGTCAGCCTGATGGTCGGCCCGGCACTGCAAGGGTTGGGGCTGGCGTATGTGTTCGAAGAGATGGTCAGCGACCATCTGCGCGCCGGGCGTCTGGTGCAAGTGCTGGCCGACTGGTGCCCCAGCTACCCCGGCCTGAACCTGTATTACCCGAGCCGCCGCCACGTCCCGGCTCCGCTCAAGGCGTTCATCGACTTCGCCCGCCACTTCCCGCCGCGCCTCTGACGGATCAGCGTCTATAGTGATCAGGTCCCTGCGTCGAGCGTTGTCCATGGTCAACACCGAACACCTGATCATCTGCGAGCACTGCGACTGCGTGTACGAAAAAGCCGTGCTCGCCAAGCATCAGAAGACCCTGTGCCTGCGCTGTGGCGGGGTGCTCCAGCGCTTCAATGGTCTGACCGTCGAGCAACGTCTGGCCCTGACGTTCACGGCGGCGATATTGTGGCTGTTCGCCAATTTCTATCCGGTGATGAGCATCAGTATGAAAGGCCTGAAAAACAGCGCAACGCTGTGGGATTCGGTTCAGGCGCTGAGTCAGGGGCCAATCACGTTCATGGCCATGGTCGCGGCCATTTCGATCATCATCGCCCCGGCGTTTCAATTGGTGTTGCTGGCCTGGGTGCTCGGTTATGCCCTCTCTTCGCGACGCGCCCCCGGCTTCAAGTTGTGCATGCGCTGGCTGGAAACCTTGCGCCCGTGGAGCATGCTCGAAGTGTGCCTGCTGGGGGCGATGGTGGCGGTGTTCAAACTCGCCGGGCTGCTCGATGTCTTGCCCGGCATCGGCCTGTTCGCGCTGGCCGTGCTGAGCCTGATGATGATCCGCATTGCCGGCCGCGATATCCGTGAGCTCTGGGACATCCTATGAAACGGCCACCGACTGCCAGTGAACTCAATCTGTGCCTGTGCCACAGCTGCGGGCTGGCCTGTGACATGAGTGATGAGCCACACGAGTGCCCGCGCTGCGATGCGCCGTTGCACCGGCGCAAGACCAATTCCCTGGCTCGCACCTGGGCCTATCTGTTCGCTGCGCTGGCGTTTTATGTGCCGGCCAATCTGCTGCCGGTGATGAATACGGTGATGCTCGGCAACGGCGCCGACAGCACGATCATGAGTGGCGTGCTGGAGTTCTGGGAAGGAGGTGCGTGGGACATCGCGCTGATCATTTTCATCGCCAGCATCGCGGTGCCGGGGATCAAATTTGTCGCGCTGTCGCTGCTGCTGATCACCGTGCAGCGCGACAGTGCCTGGGCGCGCCGGGAGCGCTCGAAGCTGTTCCGTTTTGTCGAGCTGATCGGCTATTGGTCGATGCTCGACGTGCTGGTGGTCGCGCTGGTCGCGGCGCTGGTGAAATTCCAGGCGCTGGGCGACATCGAGCCGCGCCCGGGCATCCTGTTTTTTGGCATGGTGGTGGTATTTACCATGCTCTCGGCGATGAGCTTCGACCCACGCCTGATCTGGGACAACGCCGCGGACGACGAGCCGCTCAGCGACGAACGCCCTCAAGCAGCACCTGCAACGGATGGCGCAACGCCCGATCCGACTGGCGCTTGACCTGGCTGCGGCACGAATAACCGGTGGCCAGTGCCTCGCCCTGCTCCGCCGGCGCATCGACCTGACGCGCCCACGACTGCTCATAGATCACCGCCGAAGTTTCGCGGTTGCGCGCCTCGTGGCCGTAGGTCCCGGACATGCCGCAGCAACCGGTGGCCTGGGTCGCCAGTTTCAAGCCCACGCGCTCGAACACTTGTTCCCACTGCCGAGTGGCGGCCGGTGCGTTGGTTTTCTCCGTGCAATGCGCCAGCAAGCGGAAGGTCTCGGCGCTGCTGTGAGTCGTCTGCTGCGGCATCACTTTGAGCAGCCATTCCTGCACCAAAGAGACTTCCGGGCATTGCTCCATGCCCGGCACTTTCAGGTATTCCTGGCGATAGACCAGTGTCATCGCCGGGTCCAGCCCCACCAGCGGCACGCCGATATCGGCCAACTCACGCAGTTGCCGTGCATTGCGCAACGCCGCACGATTGAACGCCGACAGAAAACCCTGCACATGCAGCGGCTTGCCGTTGGCGCTGAACGGTGCCAGATACACCTGATAACCGAGGCGCGAGATCAGCTCGAGCAGATCCGCCAGCAGCGGTGCTTCGAAGTAACGGGTAAACGCGTCCTGCACCAGCACAACACTGCGCTCACGCTGCGCCGGGGTCAGCGCAGACAAGGTCGCCAGCGTCGCCGGCTGCACTTGCCAGCGACGCAGTGCCGCATGGAAATCGAAGCGGCTGAGCAATGGCACATCGACCATGCCGCCAAGACGCTCCAGCTGCTTGCGGACAAAGGACGCGCCCATCAAACCGTTGTACAGCGCCGGAATCCGCGCCATGTACGGGATGCTGTACTCCAGCGAGGCGATCAGGTAATCCCGCACCGGACGCAGATATCGCGTGTGATACAGCTCAAGAAACCGCGAACGAAACTCCGGCACATTGACCTTCACCGGGCACTGCCCCGCGCAGGATTTGCACGCCAGGCACCCGGCCATGGCGTCATAAACCTCATGGGAAAAATCCTCAGTCTGCGCACGACTGTTGCGCCAGCGCTGCCACAACGTGGTGAAAAACCCCGGCCGGCGGATCGCATCGGACAACACATCGACGCCTGCCTCGCCCTGCAAGCGCAGCCATTCGCGGATCAACGAGGCGCGGCCCTTGGGCGATTGCGCGCGTTCGCGGGTGGCTTTCCACGACGGGCACATCGCGTCGTCAGGATCGAAGTTATAGCAGGCGCCGTTGCCGTTGCAGTGCATGGCGGCGCCGTAGTCCTGCCAGACTTTCTCGTCGATCTGCCGGTCCAGTTCGCCACGCAGGGTCACTTCGTCGATTTTCAACAACGCCGCGCCCGTGTTGGCCGGGGTGGCGATCTTGCCGGGGTTGAACTGGTTGAACGGGTCGAATGCCGATTTCAATGCTTGCAGCGCCGGATACAGCTCACCGAAAAACGCCGGGGCATATTCCGAACGCAGACCTTTGCCGTGCTCACCCCACAGCAGGCCCCCGTAACGTTGAGTCAATGCAGCAACGCCATCGGACACCGGGCGCACCAGCGCCGCTTGCTGCGGATCTTTCATGTCGAGAATCGGCCGCACATGCAACACGCCGGCGTCGACATGCCCGAACATGCCGTATTGCAGACCGTGGCTGTCGAGCAGGTCGCGCAGCTCGGCGATGTATTCGGCCAGATGTTGCGGTGGCACGGCGGTGTCTTCGACAAATGGCTGCGGCCGTGCTTCCCCGGCGACGTTACCGAGCAGGCCGACCGCGCGTTTGCGCATGCCATAAACCTTGTTCACCGCCGCATGACCGACCGCCAGCGTGTGCCCCAAACGTTCAACGGTGAGGTCGCTGCTCAGGTGTTCGACAAACGCCTCGACCCGCCGTTGCAGCTCTTCGGGATCATCACCACAGAACTCGACGAGGTTGATGCCCAACGTCGCTCGCTCGGCATTCTCCGGGAAATACTCGGCAACGCCGTGCCAGACGATGTCCTGCATCGCCAACAACAACACTTTCGAGTCCACGGTTTCGATCGACAATGGCTTGAGCGCCATCAAGGCACGGGCATCGCGCAGCGCATCCATGAAGCCGGCGTAACGGATGTTGACCAGCATCGTGTGCCTGGGAATCGGCAGCACATTCAACTTCGCCTCGACCACAAAACCGAGCGAGCCTTCAGCGCCACACAGCACGCTGTTGAGGTTGAAACGGTTGTCCGCCTCGCGCAGGTGCGCCAGGTCGTAACCGGTCAGGCAACGGTTCAAATCCGGGAAACGCTGTTTGATCAGCTCACCCTGCTCATCAATGATCTGCCGCGCACAACGGTAGACTTCACCGACCCGATCCTCTCGGGCGCACAGCGTTTGCAGTTCACTTTCTTGCAGCGGTTGACCGTGCAGACGTTCACCACCACGCAGAATCATGTCGAGTTCGAGGACGTGGTCGCGGGTCTTGCCGTAGGTGCAACTGCCCTGGCCACTGGCGTCGGTGTTGATCATCCCGCCGACGGTGGCGCGGTTGGAGGTCGACAGCTCCGGCGCGAAGAACAATCCGGCGGATTTCAGCGCGGCATTGAGCTGATCCTTGACCACCCCGGCCTGCACGCGCACCCAGCGTTGTTCGACGTTGATTTCAAGAATGTGATTCATGTGCCGCGACAAGTCGACCACGATGCCGTCGGTCAACGACTGACCATTGGTGCCGGTGCCACCACCACGCGGGGTGATCACCACTTGTTGGAATGCCGGCTCGGCGATCAGTCGTGCGACCCGCGCCACATCGTCAGCGTCCATGGGAAATACAGCGGCTTGCGGCAGGCGCTGATAGATCGAATTATCGGTGGCCAGCACCACGCGGCTGGCGTAGTCGGCGCTGATCTCGCCGCGAAAACCACTGGTTTTCAGGGCTTTGAGGAACTGCTGGTAATCGGATGTCAGAGCGGTAGCGGGCGACAGCTGGGCAATCATCGGTCAGGGCATCTCGGGTCAAAATCAGGCCGTGTGGCGGTGAACAGTTGTACGCAACGAATGATTGCGTCAGGCTCCGCCATCTCATGTTGCCCATGTTCATTGCTGAAGAACGCTGGGACAAGCGTAAATTCGACCCATTATTAATGACTTTTCCGAATGAATCCGCGAACGCTCACCCCTTCCATGTCGTTACTGCTCGCCTTCGAGGCTGCCGCTCGCCATGAAAGTTACACCCGCGCCGCCCACGAACTGTCGTTGACGCAAAGCGCGGTCAGCCGTCAGGTACAGATTCTCGAAAAGATGCTCGGCATGCGCCTGTTCAATCGCGAAGGGCGCAAAGTCGTGCTGACAGATGTCGGGCGCATGTATCAGCGCGAACTGGCTGAAGCCCTTGGGCAAATCCGCAGTGCCACGCTGCAAGCAATGGCGTTCGGTTCCGGCATCCACAGTTTGCGCCTGGCGACATTACCGACCTTCGGTTCGAAGTGGCTGCTGCCGCGCCTCAAGGATTTCTACACCGCGCACCCGGGCATGACCGTGCACCTGCATTCGCGTATCGAAGCCATCGACTTCGACACCAGCGAAATCGACGCGGCGATTTGCGTTGGAGGGGGTGAATGGCCAGGGCTGACATCGCTGCCCTTGCACACCGAGGAACTGGTGGTGATCGCCAGTGCGCAATTGTCGGCCGCTGAGCGCAACGACGCCGAGC
Organism: Pseudomonas sp. Seg1; assembly: GCF_018326005.1. Lineage (NCBI taxonomy): Bacteria > Pseudomonadati > Pseudomonadota > Gammaproteobacteria > Pseudomonadales > Pseudomonadaceae > Pseudomonas > Pseudomonas sp. Seg1. The sequence goes on along the minus strand of NZ_AP021903.1, from coordinate 2,696,657 downwards.
AGCACATCGCCGGGCAATTGCTGCTCAATGTCAGCAGCAATGCTCAGGCGTGGGCCGAATGGTTCAGCCATCACGGTTTGCCGCACCGCAGCATGCGCATCGGCCCGAGCTTTGAAATGACCTCGCATTTGATTCAGGCCGTGCGGGCCAACATTGGCGTGGGCCTGGTGCCGCGAATTCTGGTCGAAGATGAGTTGCTCAACGGTGAGTTGCTGCAACTGGGCGAGCCGATCACCAGCCGGCGCAGCTATTACCTGGTGTATCCGCCACGCAATGAAGCGTTGCCGTCGTTGAAGGCGTTTCGGGATTGGTTGGTGGAGACGGTTTGACCGCGGTGTGCGGCAGCGGACCACTAATCCTGGATAACTGCCGCACCAATGAAGCGCCGCTCATAAAGCGGCGCGCCTGGCGTGTTAGCGCTTTGGTGCCGGAGGTGGTGCGCTGGGGCCCTTCAGGTTTGGTGAAGGCTTGCCGTCCGGGCCGACAAAAAGGCGCGCCACGCTGGGAGGCATTGGTTGCGTTGCTCTGGCAGTCATGTCGAACCCCCTGATAGCGGGCTGAATTCAACCCATTGGACCTTCGCGGAATCTATCACCAAATACTCAGCGCCAAAAGACGCCACGGTTCCATCACTTTTCAACCATCTGGGGTTCTGCATCACAAACTGACCTTTGGCGGACTCGGGAGGCCACTCTGCGGGCCAGCCGAAAAGGCGTCTATCATCGGTCAAATGCAGTGTGACCAGACGATGATGCTGCGCGAACGTGCTGAACCACTCACTGGGGTAGGAAGATTGTTTCGTCAGATTTCTGCCACTCAACCACCCGTGCAACTTGCCACTGGTGGCGAGGCGACAGAAAAACAGACCGAGCGAGATTGAAACAACCAGAGCCCACAGTGTTTCTGCCTTGGCACTCCACGGACCAACTGAGATGCCTTTGGTCCCTACCCACAAACATATCCCTCCGATCCCCGACACAGCTCCTTGAATCACAAACGTAAAAATCAAAGCCTGCACAATCTGACCAAATGTATCCGGTCGCCTGAACGCTGTGAGCGAGTAAAAAATCCAGGTCGATAGAAACCCGGGAATCAAGTACTGCAACAGCGGAATTACCTCTTTCACCAGATCATCCATGATCCGCATCTCCTTCAGATATCGAAACAATCCTTCCCTCGCCTCTTTCAAGGGCTGGCGTGATAAAGCCTAGCCGACCCAAGAAAGCCGCCCTCGCACAACTGTCACTTCTCATTGCAGGCGCCGATCTGCGCAAAGCCAGATCAGCGCCGCCCCCTTCTAACGCAGCGACAAACTTGAAAAGCATGCGTCGAGAAGCCTGGTAACAGCCTATTGCGCAGACAAAAAAATCCCGCTCAATGAGCGGGATTTTTCTGCGCAGCATGGATTACGCCACAGGAATCATCGGGTCCGCTGCCGCCAGCGCGCTTGCACGATCAGCCACAGGCGGATAGATCCATTGCGTGTTGATCTGGGTCTTCAACGCCTTGCCTTCCTGTTTAACCAGTTTCACCTGACGGTCCCAGCCTTCGGTGTACACCGCGCCCCAGGCACCGAGGTCCAGGCAGGTGACGTATTTCGGCTGGCTGTACGGCGTCGGGTCGACACCGAGAATCTGCGCCGCGACGTTGTTGCCGGCGTGACGACCCAACGAGATCGCATGCTGGCAAGTCATCAGCGCGTAATTGCCGATGTCGTCGGTGGCGGCGTAGGCGACGTCGCCGGTGGCAAAAATGTCGTCCTGACCGATGACTTTCAGGTGCGCATCGACGTGCAAGCGCCCTTGTTTATCACGCTCGGCCGGGATTTGCTCGGTGAGCGAGCTGGCGCGTACGCCCGTGGTCCAGATGACGGTTTTCGCCTCGATATGCTGACCGTCCGACAGCGTCACGCCGTCGGCATCAACCGACTGTATCGACACACCGAGACGCCATGCAACGCCCAGCTCCTCGCTGGCCTCGACGATGGACTTGCTGATTTCTTCACCCATCGAAGCACCGATCTTCTGCCCGCGATCAACGAGGATGACGTTAATGTCGGCCTGTTCGCCGAGGATTGCGCGCAGGCGCGTCGGCATTTCTGTCGCGGTTTCAATACCGGTAAAACCACCGCCCGCAACTACTACCGTGTTGCGCGCCTTGCTGTCAGGGAGGTCTTTCAGGGCTTTGAGGTGTGCTTCGAGACGAATCGCCGCTTCGATCTGATCGACGTCGAATGCGTATTGCGCGACGCCCGGTGTCGCCGACTGCGCCAGACCACTGCCGCTGGCCAGAACGAGTTTGTCGTAGTGGAACGTCTGTTTCTGACCCGACTGATCGGTGTAACCGACGGTTTGTTCTGCCACATCGATGGCTTGCGCCGCACCCTTGATGAAGTGAACGCCGACTGCTTCGAACAGTTCATGCAACGGTGCAGCCAGTTGATGAGCGTTCGGCTCATAAAATCGCGGACGTACACGCAGCTCCGCCTGAGGCGCGAGAACGGTGATTTCAACGTCGTTGCGGCCATGAAGGTCGACCAGACGCGTAGCACTCAATGCCGACCACATGCCGCCAAAACCTGCGCCGATAACCAGAATCTGCTGCTTCATTGTGTTTCTCCAGAAAACGCCCAGCGACCGTAAGAGAGAAATCGAATTCGTTTTGAGTCAGTCACTGCCAACTCAATAGCGCCGACTTTATTAGTCGGACATATTTCTCACAAGTCAGATTATCCGATAGGTTTGATCGGATTTATCGATGACATCGGCAGCTAAAATCCGGACAAACCGCACAGAGAATGCACTCACAGCCCTTTATTGATGCAGTTCCACCCCTCTCCGCAGATTGCCCACTCGGATCATGGCTGATAACATTTACGACAAATCAAGTCGGACTTACATATGTCTCTTTACAGCGCAGGCGTCGAATACGGCATTCATTGCCTGGCATTTCTGGTCGGTAACGGCGGCGATACTCGTGAGGCCAGCGTGCGTGACCTCGCCGAACTGCAGGGCGTGCCGGTGGAATATCTGGCGAAAATCTTCACCAGACTGGCCAAGAGCAAACTGGTGGTGGCGTCCGAAGGTGTACGCGGTGGGTTCAGCCTGGCGCGCCCGGCCGATGAAATCACCCTGCTCGATATCGTCAAAGCGATCGATGGGCGCAAGAACATTTTCGAATGTCGCGACATCCGTGGACGTTGCGCCCTGTTTGAAGGCAAGCCGCCAGAATGGGCCACCGAAGGCACCTGCTCGATCCACGCCGCGATGATGACCGCACAGCAACGCATGGAAGAGGCCCTCGCCCAACAGACCATTCTCGACATCGCCAGAAAGGTCGGGCGCAAGGCACCAGCAGAATTTGGCCAACAGGTGGAAGACTGGATTCAGGATCGACGCGAGAAAAAAGGCAACTTCGCGACCATCCCTTTGACCGACATTTCCGACTGACCGCCCCGCAAAAAATCGAAAAAAAAGCAGAAACCGCTGATCCGGTTTCTGCTTTTTTGCGCCAGACAAGGGCGCTACAGACAATCACGCACCGATTTGCGCAACGAGCCGGACTTGGCCCACGGCGGCCCCTGATACAACGAAACGCGACTGCCATCCTTGTACTTGACGATATCGAGAATCTCGTCAGCGGTAATGATGCTCGGGGCGGTAATGCGATAGCCGTTGGAAATCGATGTCTGCGACGTTTTCGCCACATCCTGCTGCCACAACGGCAATACACACGCGGCGTAATCCTTCGGCGCCTTGTTACTGGTCTTGCTGACGTTCGGTTCACCCGGCACCAACGATGTCGGCAATGAACAGCCTGCCAACATGGCTAACGCCAGCCCTCCGATCCATATCCGCATGGTGTTTCCTTATTTGTAGAAAGCGTGCTGAAAAAAAAGCGAATGTAACGCCTAACAGGATACACATCCATCGTGGCACCGCGCCCTCGGGGGAGACGGCACAATTTTTCACAACCTTTCTGGCCACTGACAGACGAGCTACACGCTACCCGCAAAAAATCCGACTACTATTTTCTACCGAGAATGTTCTGGAGGTGATCATGCGGCTCAATGAATACGAACACGAACTTCAGCGCGACCTGCAAAGCGTTGCATCGGATCTGCGCTGGTCGGCAGTCGACCTCAAACGCATCGCCGAGCAACTGCGCAAGTCCGGCAACGAGGCGGACGCCCAGGCAGTGCTGAGATCCTGCGAGGTCCTGCAGAGTGATGAGGAGCGGCTGCAACTGTACGCCAAGGAAGTGAAGGCCCGCGCGATCAGTCGAACCAAAGTCCACTGACACTGGCTCGCCCCCAAACAAAAGCCCCGGCCTAAACCGGGGCTGTTCATTGCCGCCATTCAACTGGCCTTGTGACTTTGCGCACACTTCGAGCGTTTTTGGTAACCGGGAAGTGCGGCCGCGTAGGCCAGCGCCTCTTCTCTGCTGGCAAATGACGCCAGCCGATCACCCTGGGTGCACACCCGCCATGGGCCGTTGTTCACGCTGAGCACGTCATAACCGTTCATGTGCATCTTGTTCAGCATCGCAATGCTCACGGTCACCTCCTTTCGCTAACGGACAGGTTCAGCTTCACGCTTTTACCTTACACCCTGTTTTCGCCGCGGTGCCTACCGGGTGTCGTCATGCCTGCCAGTCAGGGGGCTGGCACTTTTCATACAAAAAAAAGCTCCAAACCGAGAAGGAACCTTTAACCAAGGACCCGGCTCGAATATTGCAGTTTTATGACTATTTTGTGACAAGCAGTAATCAGGTAACCGATGAAAGTACGTGCCACCGTCATTTGCGAACAGGATCGACATATTCTCCTGGTGCGCAAACCCCGCTGCCGCTGGACATTGCCCGGCGGCAAGGTCGAGCCCGGGGAAACCCGAGCCGATGCCGCCGTACGCGAATTGCAGGAAGAGACCGGCCTGAATGCCGACGAAATGTTGTATCTGATGGAACTGGAAAGCGGTGGCACGCGGCATCACGTCTACGAGGCATCAGTGCTGAACATTGATCAGGTGCGCCCGCAAAATGAAATTATCGACTGCATCTGGCACCCGCTGAATGCGGTGTGCAACCTCAACACCAGTGATGCGACATTGCGCATCGTCCAGGCATTTCAACGGCGTTTATGAGGACTAACCGGCGAACGCCCGGCGACCCGCGCTCATTTCCGTGCGCAACTCACCAATGAAGTTGGAAATGTCACGGATGGTGACGAGGTGCTCCGGGGAAACGCCATTGAGCAGCAATTCGACGCGTCCGCTTTCTGGCTCATACACCTTGATCTGCAGCAGCCCCTGCGTGGAGGGAACGCAGTCGCACTTGAACGCCGGAAACCCGGATTCGACGATGCGGCAAATCTCGGCAATGGCAAGCATGGACGGACGCCTCGCAGGCGAAGATCAATCGATCCGTAGAGCATAGATGAGCAATTTGTACCGTGCCCGGTACAAAACCGTTAACCCGGTCACAACTTTCACGCAGTCACTCAGTGCGCGTCGTGATCCCAAATCCAGTTCCAGATACCCGGCAGCTGCACTGGCTCCGAGCTTTTTTCCACGGTACGCGCCAACGCGGCCCGTTCCAGATCGGCGTGATCATCGTAGAAAGGCTTGTCCGCCAGCCTCACACCTGTGGCCGCCGCACTATCGAGAAGGATCTGCAAGTATTCGCGAGTGTGCCGCGCGGTGTAACGGTTGAGGTCGTGAAACGTCACCACCACCGGAATCACGCCATCGACGGTCGGAAATTGCCCCAGCGCAATGCGCTCACGAACCTCCGATAACTGCCGCAGCATGTTTGCCCGCCGGCGCGGACTGGCATTGAAGCCCCAGATCTTGCCGTCATTGGCGCTCAAATCGGTGAGTAACACGTGCAGCCCATGCTGTTGATAGGCAGCGAATGTACTTTTGTCGTAGTTCCAGAACGGCGGACGCAACAACGTCGGTGGCGCACCAGTGATGGCGGCGATGTCCGCTGTGCCGTTGGTCAGCGACTCTTCGAGCTCTTGAGGATCGAGCGATCGGTGATTGGTGTGCCAGTGAGTCGCGGTGTGGAAAGCGAGAATGTGCCCCTCGGCAAACTCTCGACGCATGATGCCGCGGCCGATATCGCTGTTGCCGGCCCGGGGCGCACGGGTCTGGACAAAGAACACCGCTTTGATGCCCGGCTGCACAGGATTGTCCTTGAGACTGTCGAGTACGGTGGCCGACGGGTTCCAGAAACTCGAAGCGCTTGGGCCGTCATCGAACGTCAGCAGAAAACGCACGGGGGCTTGAACCTTCAGGCGTGTTTCGGTTTGTGCGGTCATTTCGATGGGCGCGGCGATGCAGCCGGCCAACCCCAACACCATGGCCGCTGCACAAAGAAGTCTGAATCCGGATGTCATGTTTTGCCTTGAGCCCGACCACTGCGGTCATGTTGTCGATTGGCAAAACTCCCTCGCCCTTATCCATCCTTGTGCCCGGTTCTGAGAGCCGAGGCTGGATAAGGTACACAGGGTTTGGTTCCGGCGCTCGTTCAGTGAGCCAGTGCCTGCTGAAAGGAGCTGTCGATAATCCCCGCCGTGGCCAGCGGAGACGGTAGCGCTTTCACTTTAAACAGGAAGTCTGCGGTGCTTTGCAGATCCGTGGCCGCCTGTTGATCCACCGGCCCGACCGTCATGTGCGCCTGGCGCAACCAGTGCCGCGAAACCTCCTGATCGAGATTGGCTTTCTTCGCCCACAGGTCGGCGTACTCATCGGTATGGCTATCGACCCAGGCCCGCGCTTGCTTCAAACGTCCGAGAAAATCGGCGATCGCTTCACGTTTGCTATCAATGGAAGGGGTTGAAGCCGCGATCGCGCTGAGCCCCGGCATCAGATTCTTCGCCGTGAGAATTGGTCGAGCGCCAGAGAAGACAATCTGCTGGGAAATGTACGGTTCCCACACCGGAAAGGCGTCGATGCTGCCTTGCGGCAAAGCGGCAGCGGCATCAATTGGCATCAGTTTGACGAAGTCGACGTAATTCTCCGGCAGGCCACCCTGCTCCAATGCGCGCAAGGTCAATTGCTGGCTCCAGGCGCCGGGCCAATAGGCGACTTTCTTGCCCTTGAGGTCGGCGATGGTTTTCACCGGAGAATCCTTGGGCACCAGCAAGGCAATCGTGTCGGGGTTTTGTCGGGAGACGCCGATCAACTTCACCGGCGCTTGCTTCGCTGCCAGAAACAGAAAACCGGAATCGCCGAGGAATCCCAGATCAATCGCACCGGTTTGCAAAGCCTCCGCCAACGGTGCAGCCGCCTGGAAATGTTTCCAGTCCACGGTGTAAGGCGCGTCTTTCAACACACCGGAAGCTTCCACCGAAGCGCGAATGTTGTAGTAGTTCTGGTCACCGACATGCAGGACCAAAGGCTCGGCAGCGTAGGAAAGCGGCGACGCAAACAGCGCAGCGGTCAACGCGCAACGGAGGAAACGGGAGAGCTTCATGGCGAGTCCTGCAAAGAGAAATTGCATAGAACATAACCCTAACAAATGACCACGTTGAAATTCGATTAAGGCATAAGCTCAGCACCACGGATCTCCACTGTTCGTCCAGCAACAGTGGCAAATCACACTGTTCGCAGAGCAACAGCGACACCTTGGCATTCTTCAATAAACCCCTTGTAAACCGGCACTTCGAGGCACATGGCACAGAGCCTGCAATATTCCATTCATGCAGGAAGCATTCAAAAAAAATATCTTTTTGGACATAAGAACCTGTGCCTTTGCCGGAGCGCCCCATGAAATTGTCATTGCCCTTTTCCCGTCTCAAAACACTGCTCGCCGCCAGCGCAATGGCACTGAGCCTGCAACCGCTGGCCCAGGCCGCCGAAACCGCTCCGGCGGAAGTACACCTGGACTACGCCTATTACTCCCCGGTCAGCCTGGTGCTTAAACATTTCGGCTTCCTCGAAAAAGCCCTACCGCAGAGCAAAGTCAGCTGGGTGCTGAGCCAGGGCAGCAATCGCTCATTGGAGTACCTCAATAGCGGCGGCGTCGATTTCGCCTCCAGCGCCAGCCTCGCCGCCGTGCTGAGCCGCGCCAATGGCAGCCCGATCAAATCGGTGTACGTTTACAGCCGCGCTGAATGGACTGCGCTGGTCGTGCGCAAAGACTCGCCGTACCAGAGCATCGCCGACCTCAAGGGCAAGAAGATCGCCGCGACCAAAGGCACCGACCCGTATCTGTTTACCCTACGCAGCCTGCAACAGGCCGGGCTGAAAAAGGACGACGTGGAATTGGTGCACCTGCAACATCCGGACGGCCGCACCGCGCTGGAAAAAGGCGATGTCGACGCCTGGGCCGGCCTCGATCCGCACATGGCCGCCAGCCAGGTGCAGGCGGGTTCGCGCCTGTTGTATCGCAACCCGGCGTTCAACAGTTACGGCGTGGTCAGCGTTACCGAGCAGTACGCCAAGGAACATCCGCAGACCATCGACACGGTGATCAAGGCTTACGAACAGGCCCGCGAATGGGCGCTGAAAAACCCTGATGAGTTCGCCGCCCTGCTCGCCAAAGAGTCGGGACTGCCGCTGGACGTGGCCAAACTGCAGCTGTCGCGTACCGACTTGAGCAGCCCGCAACTGACCGCCAATGATGTCGTCGCCTCGAAAGCGGCCGCGCCGATTCTGGTCTCCGAAGAACTGGTGCGCCGTGGCGTGAATGTCGATCAAGTCATCAACCAGTTGCTCGACAGCGGTGTGCAGCAAGCCGTCGCCCGCCAGTAATCGAAAAGACTCACCCCGAATCCGCGCGCGTCGCGGATTCGTCGTGAGCGGAGCCATCACCATGACCAGTCACAGCAAAGACCTGCCCGCGCCACTCACAGCGCCGCATCGGCAGCCGCCCATTTTTAACCCATCATGGCAGCGCCGACTCAAAGGCCTCGCCCTGCCGCTGCTGATCGTCATTGCGCTGGAAATCATCGTGCGCGTCGGCTGGTTGCCGTCTTATCAGATGCCGGCGCCGAGCGAGATCGCCCTGACCCTCACCGATCTTGCCGAAGGCGCGCTGTGGAAACACATCGGCACCAGCCTGATTCGCGTGCTCCTGGGCTTTGCCATCGGTGCCGGTCTGGCCCTGGTGTTCGCCGCGTGGGTCGGTTTGAGCCGAGAAGCCGAGGCGTATCTGGAGCCGACCTTCGCTGCGCTGCGCTCGATTCCGAGCCTGGCCTGGGTGCCGTTGTTGCTGCTATGGCTGGGCATCGACGAGACCTCAAAAGTTGTCTTGATCGCCATCGGCGCGTTTTTTCCGGTGTACGTCAACGTGGTTGCGGCGATTCGCAACATCGACCGCAAACTGGTCGAGGTCGGCCACATCTACGGCTTCAGCCGCCTGCAACTGGTGCGGCGGATTCTGCTGCCCGCCGCCCTGCCCGGCCTGTTCACGGGACTGCGCAGCGGCATGAGCCTGGCGTGGATGTTCCTCGTCGCCGCCGAACTGATCGCCGCGACCAAAGGACTGGGCTACCTGCTCAGCGACGGTCGCGAAACATCGCGCCCGGACATCGTCCTGGCGGCGATCATCGTCCTCGCCCTGCTCGGCAAACTCAGCGACGGCTTGCTCGCCGCACTGGAACGTCGCTGGCTGAGATGGCGCGACACGTTCACCGGTCAGGCCGCCAATAAGTGAGCCGCAGAGCCGACTAAGCTGACATCGTCCACCAGGAGATTCAGCCGATGTGCGGAAGACTCTCGCAGTACCGTGGCATTCACGACTTCGTCGCGGTGCTGAGCATTCCCGATGCGTTGATCAATCACGTCGGCGACGCGCCGCTGGCTCGCTATAACGCTGCGCCGACTACCGCGCTGGCGGTTCTCCACCAGCACGATCAGCGTATCTACGCCGACAATTTGCGCTGGGGCTGGCGCCCGCATTGGGCGAAGGACCGTGCTGCGCCGATCAACGCCCGAGTGGAGAAAGTCGCCCACGGGCCGTTCTTCCGGGCGATCTGGCGTCAGCGCCTGATCGTGCCTGTCGACAACTGGTTCGAGTGGGTGGACGCAGAGGATAAAAGCCGACAACCGTGGCTGATCCGTCGGGCGGATCACGGGCCGGTTTTCTGCGCTGGAATCGGGCAATTTCCCACACCCGGCACGGCCCCCCGCGACGACGATGGTTTCGTGATCATCACCGCTGACAGTGCCGGCGGCATGCTCGACATTCATGATCGCCGCCCTGTGGTGCTGTGTGCAGAGTTGGCCCGCGAATGGCTCGATCCTGCCACGCCCGTGGAGCGCGCCGAACAAATGCTGCTGTTCGAGGGTGAAGCTGCGGAGGCGTTCGAATGGCACAAAGTCGACAAAGCCGTGGGCAACGCACGCAATCAGGGGTCGAACCTGATTGCCCAGGTTGCCTAAAAATCCATCGACGGCGCCCGTTCTTTCTGTAGGAACTGCCGAAGGCTGTGATCTTTTGATCTGCAAATCCAAAGTCAATGATCGGAGCCTTCGGCACCGTCTGCAGGCTGATGCGCGATCTTTACAGGGGGTGTTTCAGTCTTGAGACAAGGCTGACAAAACAATCGTTTGAGCGAACTAACCGCCTGTCTGACATTTCAACCGTCATACATACATTTAGTTGCACTACGGATAGCATGCGCGCCGCATTTCCATTTGGCATACCAGTTGACCAAAGAGTCAACAAAACCAGGAATCCCCTACAATTTTAACAAGCCTTGCAGAGAACTAAGTTGCGCGACGATTTTGCAATCAAACAGGCCAACGGCCTGGAGTGTATTTATCTGTCCATGACAGAACGCTTTCAACTCGACTGTTTTATCGGCCACTACATCAAGACTCGAAACCTGCGTTCAGTGCCTGACATCGAACGTATCCTGCGCACCACCCTCGAAGGCTATCCCGGCCAGCCGCCGGTGATGGTCAACGAGCTCAATGCCTGGATCGACAGAACGCTGGGTTATCGGGCGGCACACCCCGATTTCACGCAGTTGGAAGACCTCTGAAACGCAAAAAGCCCCGCATGAGCGGGGCTTTTTGTTTGCAGCATTCAGGGTTTCAAAGGCATTTCCTGATCACGATCAGACAGCTCTCTGCTGTCGTCGTGTTTCCAGGTCTGCTTTTCTCTTCTTTCCTGTTCCTCAATCTCCGCTTCTGTCGGCTCATCGTCATCATTCGGACGCGTTTTCTCGGTTGCCATGCCCACCTCGCTCTCAGAGGAAATCATCTTCCATAAAGCGTAGATCAGTTTTCATCGGACAACTTACAACCACCAACGCAGCAAAAAGAAAAACGCCATGCTCAATAACATGCTCAGTAGCGTACTGCGTGTGTAGATCACCAGTCCGATCGCCACCAGCGAACTAAGCAAATACGGGTTATCCCACTGCAAATTCAGCTGTTTTTCCGGCATGAAGACAATCGGCCCACAGATTGCCGTCAACATGCCCGGCACCGCAAAACCGAGAAACTGCCGCGCGTTACTGCTCAGACGCACCGGCAACCGCGGTTCAAGAAACACATAGCGGTTGAGGAACACCAGCAATCCCATCCCGACAATGACCGCCCAAACCATCATGTGCGCCCCCTATAAAGCTTGTTGCAGATAAACCCTGCGGTCATCCCGGCCAATCCCGACAGGACAAGCGCCGAGCCCCATTGCCAATGACTGAACAACACCGAGCAGAACAACGACACCGCCACGCAGACCACGGTCGGCACGTTGCGCACCACCGGCGTGATCAGGGCAATGAAGGTCGCGGCAATCGAAAAATCCAGGCCCAGATGCTCAAGGCCCGGAATGCTGCTGCCCAGGACAATCCCGGCGAGGGTAAACAGGTTCCACGCGATGTAGAACGTCAGGCCAACCCCCAAGGCATACCAGCGATTGAACTGCTGACGATCATGCTGGCTGGTCAGGGCGAACAACTCGTCGGTGAGCAAAAAACCCAGCCCGATCCGCCAACGTCCCGGCAGCGGCGAAATCACCGAGCGCATGCTCATGCCATACAACAGATGTTGCGAAGTCAGCAGCAGCGTGGTCAGCAGAATCGAGAAGATCCCGGCACCGCCCTTGAGCATACCGATTGCCACCAACTGCGCAGCGCCGGCAAACACGATGCTCGACAAGCCCTGCCCTTGCAGTGGTGTGAGGTTGGCTTCAATCGCCATGGAACCGGCGAGCAGCCCCCACGGCGCAGTCGCCAGAGACAGCGGCATGATCGCCGCAGCGCCGCGAAGAAACGCACTGCGCGGCATAAGTGAGTCAGACATAACGCTTTTCAACCCAGGAAAACGGTCGACGACTGTGCCAGTAAAAACGCCGCCCGGTCTTGAACAATCTTGCGCAATTACCCAGGCCCTGCGCGTAACATAGCGCCACTCACAATTGCGTCAGGGAGACGACATGCTGTACCGAATCGCAGCCGACGGGCTGGTGCTGTTTCATTTGCTGTTTATTCTGTTCGTGCTGTTCGGCGGGCTGCTGGTCCTCAAGTGGCCACGACTGATGTGGCTGCACCTGCCGGCCGCCGCATGGGGCTTTGCGGTCGAGGTGTTGCACCTGACCTGTCCGCTGACCTACTGGGAAAACCTGATGCGTCACGCTGCTGGGCAAACCGAATACGCCGGCGGATTCATCGAGCACTACATCTGGCCGATCATCTACCCGGCCGGGCTGACCCCGGGGATTCAACTGGTGCTGGGTAGCGTGGTCCTGGCGGTCAACCTGCTGGTGTATGGGCGCCTGATTCGCTCGTGGAAACAGCGCCGCGCCCGGCGTATTGCGCTTTAACGCGACGCCGGTTTCAAGGCTTCCAGCCATGCCGGATCAAGGCGTGGCTGGTCGATATCGAGCCCCAGCGCCTGCATCCGCTCTTTGTGTGTTTCGACTTCCCGGTGCAATTGCGCATGATCGCTGGAGTTGCCGTCCAGTTCATGCATTTGCGTCAGCCCCAAGTGATAGAAACGCAACACTTTCATGGCCGTCGGATCATTCTTCTCAACCGCTGCCGTCACCTGGTGCATCACATTGGTGACGCTCATCAGGCTGCGCTTGAGCCGCCAGCTATAGACCGCCGGGGCCATCCACGTCTGGGTCCAGAACCGCCCGCGCAACAGCGCCGCCGTCAACAGAAACGCGACAAACACCCCGCCGACATTGAAGCGCAGGTTATCGCCACCGGGCTCGCCGAACAGCGCCACTGCCGTCGTCGAAAACAACATCGCCAGCACCAAAAACAGCACCGCGATGATCAGTGTGCTGCGCCGGGTCTGCTGGCGAAAGGTGACCGCGTCCATCGGCTGAATCTCGAACATCACTTATGACTTCCTTGAGCGACAAAAAGAGCAACGGAAAAAACTCGCCCGCGCATTATCGCCTCTGCGAAGGATTTAGCTATGCTGGGGCTCCTTTTCATCTTTTCAGCGTCCAACGGGTACATGGCGGTACAGCGCAGATCGTGCCATCTTCATTCATGGATACACACTATTCGGATGCCATTCGCCTGGTTTTGGGATGACATCGTTTTAAGGATCATTGCATGACCCAACGACACGTAATCAATGCCTCGGTCAGCCCGAAAGGCAGCCTGGAAACCCTTTCTCAACGTGAAGTCCAGCAACTGAGCGAAGCCGGATCCGGCAGTACCTACACCCTCTTCCGCCAGTGCGCCCTGGCCATCCTCAACACCGGCGCTCATGTCGATAACGCCAAGACCATCCTTGAAGCCTACAAAGATTTCGAAATCCGCATTCACCAACAGGATCGCGGTGTGCGCCTGGAGCTGCTGAACGCTCCGGCCGACGCTTTCGTCGATGGCGAAATGATCGCCAGCACCCGGGAAATGCTCTTCAGCGCCCTGCGCGACATCGTCTACACCGAAAACGAACTCGACAGCCAACGCATCGACCTGAGCACCTCGCAAGGCATCAGTGACTACGTCTTTCACCTGCTGCGCAACGCGCGCACCCTGCGCCCGGGCGTCGAGCCGAAAATCGTCGTGTGCTGGGGCGGTCACTCGATCAACACCGAAGAATACAAATACACCAAGAAAGTCGGCCACGAACTGGGCCTGCGCAGCCTCGACATCTGCACCGGTTGCGGTCCCGGCGTGATGAAGGGCCCGATGAAGGGCGCGACCATCGCTCACGCCAAACAACGCATTCACGGCGGCCGCTACCTCGGTCTGACCGAGCCGGGCATCATCGCCGCCGAAGCGCCAAACCCGATCGTCAACGAACTGGTGATCCTGCCGGACATCGAAAAGCGTCTGGAAGCGTTCGTGCGAGTGGGCCATGGCATCATCATCTTCCCGGGCGGCGCCGGTACCGCTGAAGAGTTCCTCTACTTGCTGGGTATCCTGATGCATCCGGACAACGAGGGCTTGCCGTTCCCGGTGATCCTGACCGGGCCGAAACATGCCGCGCCGTATCTGGAGCAACTCGACGCCTTCGTCATCGCCACGCTTGGCGAAGCCGCCAAACAGCACTACGAAATCATCATCGACGACCCGGCTGAAGTGGCGCGCCAGATGACTCAGGGCCTGAAAGCGGTGAAGCAGTTCCGCCGCGAACGCAACGACGCGTTCCACTTCAACTGGCTGCTGAAGATCGACGAAGGCTTCCAGCGTCCGTTCGATCCGACCCACGAAAACATGGCCAATCTCAAACTGCACCGCGACCAGCCACCCCACGAACTGGCGGCCAACCTGCGCCGGGCGTTCTCGGGGATCGTTGCCGGTAACGTCAAGGACAAGGGCATTCGCCTGATCGAAGAGCACGGGCCTTATCAGATCCGTGGTGACGCGGCGATCATGCAACCGCTCGATGCGCTGCTCAAAGCCTTCGTCGCCCAGCACCGGATGAAACTGCCGGGCGGCGCGGCATATGTGCCGTGCTATCGAGTCGTGGCGTAACTCTTTCGCTTACCACGCTACAAATGTAGGAGCGAGCCTGCTCGCGATAGCGGTAGATCAGTCACCTTTTATATCGACTGAACCACCGCTATCGCGAGCAGGCTCACTCCTACAGGTTCTGTGGCGTGGCACAAATGGTGTTTACAACCAGAGTCCTGTGGGAGCGGGCTTGCCCGCGAAGAGGCCCCGCTCGACAACCTCAATCCTCAACCTTGCTCAGAGCCCAACCGCGCCGCCAGTGCCTTGGCCTGCAACGCCACATCCGTCACTGCCGTACTCTCCCACCACATCCCGCGCAACGGCGGCCCCATGGCGAACAACCGATTCGCGACCTGCCCGTTTTCGCTCAACACCGCACCGTCAATCGCAGCCGCAATCCCCAATGCCAACGGCCCCGGTCGCACCAGTCCACGGGCCAGCAACTGTTGAGGTAACGGCCTGGCAACACGCCGCCAGTCGTATTCGATCCCGCTGGAGTTGATCAATGCCGCCCCCTCCAACACGCAAGTTTCGGTCTCACCCCGGCGCCGAATGCGAATACGCACACCACCTTCCCCGTACGGCTCGAGCCCTTTGAAAGAAGCCGCATGAATCCGCAGCCGCCCCTCTCCCAGCAAACGCTCAACCAACTGCGCACTCAGCGGCGGCGAACGATGATGATGGCTTTCCCACCACGGCCGCACATGCCGTACTAATTGTCGACGCTGCACGTCAGTTGCCTGACTCCACAATCGAGCGATGTGCACCCGTACCGTGTCCAGCGGCGCCTGCCAATCGATGCCTTGGGCGATAGCATCACGGCAATGCCGGCGCAGTTCGCGTAACAACTGGCGCGGCGAACGAATGTTGAGGTCTTCAGAGAGGAAATCCACCCAGGCTGGCGGTTGCCGGCGCACATGGGGCAGCAAACCATGACGGGAAAACACTTCGATAGGCCCGCGATGCCCGGCCTGTTCCAGGGAGACCACGGCGTCGACCATGGTCAGGCCGGAACCGATGATCAGCACGGTCGATAGCGGATCGAGCTGGCGCATGGCCGCGACGTCCCATGGATCGAGTGCGGCGGCATTCAGGCCGCTGGACTCTTTCTGTGGTGTACGTGCAGCGGGGAACATGCCCGTGGCAAGAACCGCATAAGCACCCCGAATGTGCTGGCCATCATTCAACGTGACTTGCACCGATTCGGCTTCGGTTTGCAGGTCGATGACTTCTGCACAGATATGCTCGACGGTCGAACCGTATTGCTCGCCGACCTTTCGCGCTTCAGCGAGGCGCTGCTGCACGTAGACACCGAACAATCCCCGAGGCGGGAACAGTTCACAGATCGGCACTTGCTGCTCGGAAGACTGCGGCCAGCCTCCAGCAGCAATATGTTCGGTCAGCCATTGCGTCAGATCATCCGGGTTGTCCGGATCAACGCTCATACGCGCAGCATTGCCGTTGAGCGTGTGGCCCAATTCGACCGCGCTGTAGGCTTCGCCGCGACCCAGTTCGGCACGCGGCTCAATAATCAGAATCTTGCGCTGACCGGGCAGACGCAGCAGTTGCACCGCCAGCATCGTGCCACTGAGGCCACCGAGGCCACCGCCGATGATCAGGATGTCTGCGCACTGACACATTCAAATCACCACATTTCGTACGAACCGCGCCGCCACGTCGCCATCATTGCGATAGGCATGCGGCTGATTGCTGGCAAACATGAAAAACTCGCCCGCGTTGATGCGCTGCGGCTGGTCGCCGAGCATCAGCGTCAAGCAACCTTCGAACACATAGATCTGCTCGCTCCAGCCGTCGGCATCCGGTTGTGAGGGGTAGACCTCGCCCGGTTGCAGGCACCACTCCCATTGCTCGACCTCGCGAGTGGCAGTGGCCTTGGACAGCAGCACCGCTTTGCTGCCGGGAATCTTCCCGGCCCAGGCCACTTCATTGATGCGGCTCGGATCACGGGCATCGGGCGCCTGGATCAGATCACTGAAAGCAACGTCGAGCGCTTCGGCAACGCGGTCGAGAGTGGTCAGGCTGACATTCTTTTCGCCGGCTTCGATCGCCACCAGCATGCGCCGGCTCACCCCGGACTTTTCCGCCAGCGCGGTCTGGCTCATGTCGGCAGCATGCCGCAAGCGCCGCACATTCTGGCTGACGTGTTGCAGAACGGAGGCTCGTTGGCTGGAATCTTTGTGCACTATATTGCTCACTCGATGGGGTTGGGCAGTATACTGCGCAACATTTGGCGCATTGTGCGTCGCTCTTTCTCCAGCGTGCAAGGACATGACGTCAGTGAATCGCCCCGACACTCCCCTCCGTTTCTCCCGTTTCAGCAAAGCCGAGTGCGTGCTGGTGCTGATCACCATGGTCTGGGGCGGCACGTTTTTGCTGGTTCAACACGCGATGACCGTCAGTGGCCCGATGTTCTTCGTCGGCCTGCGCTTTGCCGCTGCAGCGTGCATCGTTGCGCTGTTCTCCTGGCGCCATCTGCGTGAACTGACCGTGTTCGAACTCAAGGCTGGCGCCTTCATCGGCGTGGCGATCATGCTCGGTTACGGCTTGCAGACGGTCGGATTGCAAACCATTCCGAGCAGTCAGTCGGCATTCATTACCGCGTTGTATGTGCCGTTTGTGCCCTTGCTGCAGTGGCTGGTGCTCGGGCGGCGTCCGGGATTGATGCCGAGCATCGGCATCATGCTGGCGTTTACCGGGCTGATGCTGCTGTCCGGGCCGTCCGGGGCTTCGCTGAACTTCAGTCCCGGCGAAATTGCGACGTTGATCAGCGCCATTGCGATTGCTGCCGAAATCATTCTGATCAGTAACTATGCCGGCCAGGTCGATGTGCGCCGGGTGACCGTGGTGCAGTTGGCAACGACGTCGGTGTTGTCATTTCTGCTGGTGGTGCCAACGGGTGAGGTGATTGCGGACTTCTCCTGGACCCTGCTGGTGACAGCTTTGGGCCTGGGCGCGGCGAGTGCAGCGATTCAGGTGGCGATGAACTGGGCGCAGAAGAGCGTTTCGCCGACCCGGGCCACGTTGATCTATGCCGGTGAGCCGGTGTGGGCCGGGATTGTCGGGCGGATCGCCGGAGAGCGACTGCCGGCAATTGCTTTGGTGGGGGCCGGGTTGATTGTGGCGGCGGTGATTGTCAGTGAGTTGAAGACCAAGGGTAAGGTTGCTGAAGCAGAGGCTGAACTGGAGCGGGAAACCCAGCGCTGATCCGCAACGTCTTGAGCGCCTGAACGAAAGTCATCGCGGGCAAGCCCGCTCCCACAGGGTTTGTGCACGACGCAAATACTGTGGGAGCGGGCTTGCCCGCGATGGGGCCCTCAAAGACGACGTCCCCCTCCTGAAATAAGGCCAAACACAAATTTTCAGACTACTTTGTAGGATTCTGAGACATCCTGGCGTTTGGTGATCGGGGAGCTGGCACGTATGATGCTTCACAAACTTCCGCAGATTAGAAGCCTATGTCCCTGATAGTTCTACTGCTTCTGCCATTCATTGGCAGCTGTCTGGCAGCGGTGCTGCCACACAACGCGCGTAATACCGAATCCCTGTTGGCAGGTCTGGTCGCCTTGATCGGCACCGTCCAGGTCGCGCTGTTGTACCCGCAAATCGCCCACGGCGGCGTCATCCGCGAAGAGTTCATGTGGCTGCCCAGCCTCGGCCTGAACTTCGTTCTGCGCATGGACGGCTTTGCCTGGCTGTTCTCGATGCTGGTGCTCGGCATCGGCACCCTCGTCTCTTTATATGCCCGCTATTACATGTCGCCGGACGACCCGGTGCCGCGTTTCTTCGCGTTTTTCCTGGCATTCATGGGTGCCATGCTCGGGTTGGTGATTTCCGGCAACCTGATCCAGATCGTATTTTTCTGGGAGTTGACCAGCCTCTTCTCGTTCCTGCTGATCGGCTACTGGCATCACCGCGCCGACGCCCGTCGTGGCGCCTACATGGCGCTGATGGTCACGGGGGCCGGCGGTTTATGCCTGCTGGCGGGGGTCATGATCCTCGGCCATGTCGTCGGCAGCTATGACCTGGACAAGGTCCTGGCCGCCGGCGATCAGATTCGCGCACATGCCCTCTACCCTATTCTGCTACCTCTCATTCTTATCGGCGCACTCAGCAAAAGCGCCCAGTTTCCCTTCCATTTCTGGTTGCCGCACGCAATGGCGGCGCCCACCCCGGTTTCGGCTTATCTGCACTCGGCAACCATGGTCAAGGCCGGGGTGTTCCTGCTCGCACGCCTGTGGCCGTCGCTGTCCGGCAGTGAAGAATGGTTCTATATCGTCAGCGGCGCCGGCGCCTGTACGCTGCTGCTCGGCGCGTATTGCGCGATGTTCCAGAACGACCTCAAGGGTCTGCTGGCCTATTCGACCATCAGCCACCTTGGCCTGATCACCTTGCTGCTGGGTCTGAACAGTCCGTTGGCAGCGGTCGCGGCGGTGTTCCACATCCTCAACCACGCGACATTCAAGGCCTCGCTGTTCATGGCCGCCGGTATCATCGACCACGAGAGCGGCACGCGGGATATCCGCAAGCTCAGCGGTCTGATCAAGCTGATTCCGTTCACCGCGACGCTGGCCATGGTCGCCAGCGCCTCGATGGCAGGCGTGCCGCTGCTCAACGGTTTCCTGTCGAAAGAAATGTTCTTCGCCGAGACCGTGTTCATCAACGCCACCGCGTGGGTCGAAGCCGCGCTGCCGATTGTCGCGACCATCGCCGGTACCTTCAGCGTCGCCTATTCGCTGCGTTTCACGGTCGATGTGTTCTTCGGTCCACCGGCCACCGACCTGCCGCACACCCCGCACGAACCACCGCGCTGGATGCGCGCCCCCGTCGAATTGCTGGTGTTCACCTGCCTGTTGGTGGGCATTTTCCCGGCACAGATCGTCGGTCCATTACTGGCCGCCGCAGCATTGCCGGTTGTCGGCGGTCCCCTGCCGGAATACAGCCTGGCGATCTGGCACGGTTTGAACGCACCGATGATCATGAGCCTGATCGCCATGTCCGGCGGCATCGTGCTCTACCTCTTGCTACGCAATCAGTTCAGACAGGGCCGCTTCAAATATCCGCCACTGGTAGGCCGCTTCAACGGCAAGCGCCTGTTCGAGCGCAGTCTGGTGGAGATGATGCGCATGGCCCGTCGTGTAGAACGTCGACTCGGCACCCGGCGCCTGCAAATGCAACTGTTCCTGATGGTGTTGGCGGCCGTCCTCGCCGGCCTGATCCCGATGCTGCACAGCAGCCTGAGTTGGGGCGACCGGCCGAAGATTCCGGGCTCCATCGTCTTCGTAACCCTGTGGCTGCTGGCGATTGCCTGTGCCCTCGGCGCCGCATGGCAGGCCAAGTATCACCGTCTCGCCGCCCTGACCATGGTCAGTGTCTGTGGCCTGATGACCTGCGTGACGTTCGTCTGGTTCTCCGCACCGGATCTGGCACTGACGCAACTGGCGGTCGAAGTGGTGACCACCGTGCTGATCCTGCTGGGCCTGCGCTGGCTGCCACGACGCATCGAAGAAGTCTCGCCACTGCCAAGCAGCCTGCGCAAGGCGCGTATTCGCCGTTTGCGCGACTTGCTGCTGTCGATTGCCGTGGGCGGCGGCATGGCGCTGCTGTCCTACGCCATGCTCACCCGGCAGACGCCAAACGACATCTCCTCGTTCTACCTCAGCCGGGCCATGCCTGAGGGCGGTGGCAGCAACGTGGTCAACGTGATGCTGGTGGATTTCCGCGGCTTCGATACCCTCGGCGAAATCACCGTACTCGTTGCCGTAGCGCTGACTGTGTTCGCTCTGCTGCGCCGCTTCCGCCCACCGAAAGAAAGCCTGCAACTGCCAGCCCAGCAACGCCTGCTGGCACCGGACGTGGTCACCGATCTGGTCAACCCGCGTTCGGCCAGCGACACCGCGCTCGGCTTCATGATGGTGCCGGCGGTGCTGGTGCGCCTGCTGCTGCCGATTGCGCTGGTGGTGTCGTTCTACCTGTTCATGCGTGGACACAATCAACCGGGCGGCGGTTTCGTCGCCGGACTGGTGATGTCGGTGGCGTTCATCCTGCAATACATGGTTGCCGGCACACAGTGGGTCGAGGCGCAAATGAGCCTGCGGCCGCTGCGCTGGATGGGCACCGGGTTGCTGTTCGCCACTGCTACCGGGCTCGGCGCGATGGTGGTCGGGTATCCGTTCCTCACCACGCATACCTGGCATTTCTCCCTGCCGCTGCTGGGTGACATCCATATCGCCAGTGCGCTGTTCTTTGATATTGGCGTGTACGGCGTAGTGGTCGGTTCGACGCTGCTGATCCTCACCGCCCTTGCCCACCAATCGGTGCGGGGTCACAAGACCGCATCGCTGCCCAAGTCCGTCGCCAGCAAAGGAGCCGTCTGATGGAAGAAGTCATCGCAATCGCCATCGGCGTCCTCGCCGCTTCCGGCGTCTGGTTGATCCTGCGACCACGGACCTTTCAGGTGGTCATGGGTCTGTGCCTGCTGTCGTACGCAGTCAACCTGTTCATCTTCAGCATGGGCAGCCTGTTCATCGGCAAGGAGCCGGTGATCAAGGACGGCGTGACGCAAGACTTGTTGCACTACACCGACCCGCTGCCACAAGCATTGGTACTGACCGCAATCGTCATCAGCTTCGCCATGACCGCTCTGTTCCTGGTGGTGCTGCTCGCCTCGCGGGGCCTGACCGGCACTGACCACGTCGACGGCCGGGAGCCCAAGGAATGATGGCGATGACTCACCTGATCGCCGCACCGATCCTGCTGCCGCTGCTGACCGCCGCGATCATGCTGATGCTCGGCGAACGGCACCGGCCGCTAAAGGCGAAAATCAACCTGTTCTCCAGCCTCGTCGGCCTGTTCATTTCGGTGATGCTGCTGCAATGGACGCAGACCACTGGCGTGCCCGGCTCGATCGGCGTGTACCTGCCGGGCAACTGGCAGGCGCCATTCGGCATTGTGCTGGTGGTCGATCGCCTGTCCGCGCTGATGCTGGTGCTGACCGGGATCATCGGCGTCAGCGCCCTCCTCTTCGCCATGGCGCGTTGGGACGGCGCCGGTTCGAGTTTCCACGCACTGTTCCAGATTCAGTTGATGGGCCTGTACGGCGCGTTCCTGACGGCGGACCTGTTCAACCTGTTCGTGTTCTTCGAGGTGCTGCTGGCCGCGTCTTATGGCCTGTTGCTGCATGGGTCGGGTCGCGCGCGGGTGTCGTCGGGGTTGCATTACATCTCGATCAATTTGCTCGCCTCGTCATTGTTTCTGATCGGCGCGGCGTTGATCTACGGCGTGACCGGCACCCTGAACATGGCCGATCTGGCGCTGAAAATTCCGCTGGTGCCGGAAGCCGACCGTGGCTTGTTGCATGCCGGCGCCGGGATTCTCGCCGTAGCGTTCCTGGCCAAGGCTGGCATGTGGCCGCTTAACTTCTGGCTGGTGCCGGCCTACTCCTCGGCCAGTGCCCCGGTGGCGGCGATGTTCGCGATCATGACCAAGGTCGGCGTCTACACCCTGCTGCGTCTGTGGACGCTGCTGTTCTCCGGGCAAGCCGGGGCGTCGGCGTTCTTCGGCGGTGACTGGCTGATCTACGGCGGCATGGCGACCATGGCCTGCGCGGCGCTGGCGATTCTTGCCGCACAACGCCTGGAGCGCATGGCCAGCCTGAGCATTCTGGTCTCGGCGGGGATCCTGCTCTCGGCCGTCGGCTTCGCCCAGCCGAACCTGATCGGCGCGGCGCTGTTCTATCTGGTCAGCTCAACCCTGGCCCTGAGCGCGCTGTTCCTGCTGGCCGAGTTGATCGAGCGTTCGCGCTCGGCCAACGAGATCCCGCTGGAAGACGAAAGCGAGCTGCTGCCGCGACCGCAGGAATCCCTGCAGCCGCCCAAAGGCATCAACCTCGACGACGAGCAGAAGGCCGTTGTCGGTCAGGTCATTCCGTGGACCATGGCCTTTCTCGGGCTGAGCTTCATTGCCTGCGCCCTGCTGATCATCGGCATGCCGCCGCTGTCCGGGTTTATCGGCAAGCTCAGCCTGATCGGCGCGCTGCTCAATCCGCTGGGATTGGGCACCGGCGCACCGATATCCAATGCCGCGTGGGCCTTGCTGGCGCTGTTGATCCTGTCCGGTCTGGCTTCGTTGATGGCGTTCTCGCGCCTCGGCATCCAGCGTTTCTGGACACCGGAAGAACGCCCATCGCCGCTCCTGCGCAAACTTGAATGCGCGCCGATTTTCCTGCTGCTGGGCTTGAGCATCGCCCTGACCTTCAAGGCTGAACCGTTGCTGCGCTACACCCAGGCCACGGCCGATGCCCTGAACAATCCGCAGCAATACGTGATGGCGGTGCTCGGCACCCGCGCGGTGCCGAGTCCGGAAGCCAAGGCAGCCGTGCTGGAGGTGCAGCCATGAAGCGCGTGTTTCCGGCACCGTTACTCTCCTTGGCACTGTGTGCGTTGTGGTTGACCCTGAACCTGTCGATCAGCCCGGGCAACCTGCTGCTTGGCGCAATTCTGGGATTCTGCGCGCCGTTGATGATGCGCAAGTTGCGTCCGAAACAAGTGCGCATCCGCCGACCGCTGACGATCCTGCGCCTGTTCTTCCTCGTCGGGCGCGATGTTGTGGTTTCCAACCTGATCGTTGCCTGGGGCGTGCTCAACGCCGGTCGCCGCCCGCCTCGCTCGTGCTTCGTCAAAGTGCCGCTGGACCTGCGCGACGCCCACGGCCTGGCCACGTTGTCGATGATCTGCACGGTGGTGCCCGGCACGGTGTGGTCGGAACTGGCACTGGATCGCAGCATTCTCTTGCTGCACGTCTGGGATCTGGATGACGAGGCGCAATTCATCGAGCACTTCAAGAGTGCTTACGAGCGGCCGTTGATGGAGATTTTCGAATGAGCCCATTACTGTCGAACGCGATTCTGCTGACGCTGTTCCTGTTCTCGCTGGCCATGGTGCTGACGCTGGTACGCCTGTTCAAAGGGCCGTCGGCGCAGGATCGGGTACTCGCGCTGGACTATCTGTACATCGTGGCGATGCTGATGATGCTGACCCTGGGCATTCGTTACTCCAGTGACACTTACTTTGAAGCGGCGCTGCTGATCGCGCTGTTCGGCTTCGTCGGCTCGTTTGCCTTGGCGAAATTCCTGCTGCGTGGCGAGGTGATCGAATGAATGCGGAACTGTCTCTGTGGATTGAGATTCCGGTGGCGATCCTGCTGGTGCTCAGCGGCTTGTTTGCGCTGATCGGCGCGATAGGACTGTTGCGGATGAAGGACTATTTCCAACGCATGCACCCGCCGGCACTGGCTTCGACGCTGGGCGCGTGGTGCGTGGCGCTTGCCTCGATCATCTGCTTTTCGGCGCTGAAGTCCGGGCCGGTGGTGCACGCGTGGCTGATTCCGATCCTGCTGGCGATCACCGTGCCGGTGACCACACTGCTGCTGGCCCGGGCGGCGTTGTTCCGCAAGCGCATGGCCGGGGATGATGTGCCGGCCGAAGTCAGCAGCCGCCGCACTGAAAGCGGTAGTTGATTCCGAATCCTTGTGGTGTTGGTGCTGGCCTCATCGCTGGCAAGCCAGCTCCCACAGGGTTTTAGGTGGGGTCCGGTATTTGCGTACACCCACAATCACTGTGGGAGCGGGCTTGCCCGCGATGAGGCCAGTTCAGCAACCACACAAATCCGACCTGACCTCAAACCCAAGCCACTGCCAACAACCCCGCCCCCAACAACGCGCACAACGGCGAATACACCCAGGTATCCAGCCGTGCAAACCGCGAACCCTTCACTTCCTTGAAAAACCCCACCAGATGCGAATCACCAATCGCCCGGGCAAACATCAATAGCGCAATCGCACTGATCAGCCATTGCAACGCCTTGTGATGCACCGCCGGCACGCCCCAGCCGACCCGCAGACACACCAGCGCGGCAATCGCCAATAAAGCCGCAGCCACCACCAACGTGATCCAGCCCGACGGTTTGAACGCCGGTCGCACTGTCGGCACCAGGCCTGCCACCGGAACTTGCGGCACTGCCGCCACCGCCGCCCATTGCCCGCCCAGCGCCCAGTACACATGCACCAGGGCGATTACCGCAAAAACAGTCACCAGCCATTGAGCCAACACAAAGGTCATGGTTGAAATCCTTGAAAGGGATTTGAACAAATCATCCTAGTCGCAATTTTTTCAAGTGCACGACCGATCAGCGGTACGGTAAAGTGCCGCCCCATGAAATTCTCCCGTACCGATCGTTCACTGCTGGCCTGGATGCTTTACTGCTGCGTCCTGTTCAACGTGTTCGCCTGCAGCATCGGTCACGGACAAATGGTCGGGATGCAGCTCAACGGCATCGGTGGTCAGTTCTGTACGGTCGATCCGGCGACTCAAGCGCCGCTCACCAGCAATCCCACCGAAGAAAAACTGCCGACGCTGTCCAAAGCATTTGGCTGCCCATTGTGCTCGACTGGCGGCATGGGCCCGGCGTTCAACTCCAGCCTGACCCTGGCGACCCTGCCGGAGCAACACAGCCCGCCACTGGCCCCTATCTTCAGTGCCGACCTCCCTGCTCGCTTCACCTGGCCCTCCGCCAACCCTCGCGCCCCGCCGCTCGCCCGAGTGACTTTGCCTTTTTGATTTTTCAGCTCACTGCGCCAACGCGCGGCGTTTGCCTGTGCGCTGATTCCTAGACAAGCATTCAGGATTCAACAATGAAACAACTCACTCTGCTGGCGAGCCTGTGCGGCTGCCTGTCCGTTAACGTCTGGGCGCAATCCACCGTAGATCTGGCGCCCATCACCATCGATGGCGAATCCGGCACTGAGCCGGGCCTGAGCCTCGACCAATCCAGCGGCATGGCCTCGCGCCTCGGTTTGAGCGTGCGCGACACGCCCGCCTCGGTCGCCATCGCCAACCGCAACGACATCGAACGCCACGGCGCGCAGAACTTCCAGGACGCCGCCAACACCCTGCCCGGAGTCAACGCCAGCGCACCGCCGGGCTTTGGCGGCTTCGTCTCCTATCGCGGTTTCACCAGCAGCCAGATCACCCAGATGTTCAACGGCATTAACGTATCCGGCGGCCTCGCACGGCCGGTGGACGCGTGGATTTACGATCGGGTCGAACTGGTCGGCGGCCCGTCGTCATTGATCAACGGCGCAGGCTCGGTGGGCGGCTCGTTGAACTACGTAACCAAACTGGCGAGCCGCGATGAACAGGCTGTTGAAGGCCGGGTCAGCTACGGCAGCTACGACACCACCGAAACCGCGTTCGGTCTCAACCATGCGTTGACCGACCCGGGTAGCGACGTGCAGCACTACGCGAGACTGGACGTCAGTCACAACACCAGCAACGGCTACATCGACCGCCAGGAGCGCGATGCCTGGAGCGTGGCGTTCTCGTTGCTCAGCGACCTCACGCCAAACCTGTCGCACACCCTGGCTCTGGAATATCAGGATGAACACGAAGACAGTCCGTACTGGGGCACCCCCGTGCTCAACCCCAAGGCCGGCGAGTTGAAGATCGATAAACACAATCGCTTCAACAACTACAACGTCGAAGACGGTCGCTACGAGCAGCGGACGATCTGGGTACGCTCGATCATCGACTACCGGATCAACGACAGCACCACACTGCGCAACACGCTGTATCACCTCGACAGCCAGCGCGATTACCGCAACCTCGAAACCTACCAGTACAACGCCGACAACTCCGCGGTGAACCGCTCGACGGCCTATCAGGTGCGGCATCAAGGCGAACAGAACGGCAACCAGTTCGAAC